>NZ_JASJVL010000008.1:0-238649 GCF_035019745.1 Pseudomonas sp. 10S5 | reverse complement strand
ATCGATATGGACGACGCTACCTTCGACCAAGAACTCTACGACATGCGCGGCAAGATCGATCAAATCGACACCTTCCAGCGCCCGAACCTGATGGCGCGGTATGTAGAGTATGTGGATTGAGAATTTGGCCATTCCAGATTGCCACCCACTCCGGCGCCAATTAGTCTACTCAACTGTCTCGTCTGAGGATTTTCCATGTCCAGTCCCAGCACCACGCTGTTCTACAACGTGGCATCGCCTTTCGCTCGCAAAGTTCTGATCTTGTTACATGAGACAGGGCAGTTTGAGCGCGTGACGTTGCTACAGACGCTTCCTACCCCGGTAAGCCCCGATGCTGTGCTCATTCAGGAAAACCCAACAGGTAAGCTCCCGACCTTGCGCTTGGCGGACGGAAATGTGATTGATGACAGTCGGGTGATTCTTGACTATTTCGATCATCAACATGCGGGCAATCCGTTGATCCCGCGTGATGGCTCTGCGCGCTGGAGGCGCTTGACCCTGGCGTCGCTGGCAGATGCCGTGCTGGATGCGGCGCTGCTGATTCGTTATGAAACCTTCTTGCGTCCGCCAGAAAAGCACTGGGATTTATGGCTGGATAATCAGGCAGAAAAAATCCAGAGGACGCTCGCCTATTTTGAGCAGGATGCGGTCGCTGAGCTCAGCTCGCAATTCGATATCGCCAGCATCGGCGTGGCCGCGGCGCTGGGCTATTTAGACTTTCGCCAGCCAGATTTAAATTGGCGCAGTAGTTACCCACGCCTGGCCAACTGGTACGCGGACGTAAGCAAGCGGCCGTCGATGCTGAGCACACAACCAAACGTTTAGGCGCTCAATGGAAACAAACACCTAAGCGTGCTGGACCGTGCGGGCTCTTCGCGGGCAAGCCTCCCAAATTATCCGTTGGCTTGCCGACGAAAAAAGTTCGAGCAGACTCAACAATCTGGCTTATCTGCAGTGTAACGCCGAGCCGGATTAACCGCCGCGCCGAACTCTCGCAGGGCTTTGGCGCCGATTAGTAACGGAAAGTTGAAATTACGACGGTCTACCAAATTGACCTCTACCGTTCGCTTGGCCTGGCCCAGGCAAAGCTCAAGATCTACAACCGGACGCTTGGCTGGGTCGACCGACTCATCTTCCTCGTCGCCATCAAGACGGCCTTTGATACGGCTGATTCGTGCGACCTTATGTTCGTAAACTTTATCGCTGGCATCCTTGGTCGCCAGGCGGAAACGCACCCAGTCTTCGCCATCTCGCTTGAACAGTTGAATGTCTTTGGCCGACAACGAAGCGGTCAACGCGCCAGTGTCCATTTTGCCTTGGAGCACGACGCCGAATTCCGGCACACCGATGTACTCATAGCGACCATATAACGTTGGCTCCGCAGCCATTACAGGCAGCGCGAGCAAGGAAAACAGCGCCAGAATCGATTTCACGTAGGGGGATTCTCAAAATGAAGACAGCGTGCGGGCCGCCACCGTTAATAGACATCAGCATAAACATGCCGACGTGAAACATTCGTAAACAACGGCATTAATACTCCGCAACATCATGCGTTAGGCCTTTAGCTACCGACGCCCCAGATGCTGCCTAGACTTTTCAAAACCGTGCCGCTGGTGCCTTGGTCATCCAAGTATTTCAGGATCACTGGCGCAAACTGGCTCGCTGTGTCGCCACTAATGCCCAACTTGCTGAAAGCCGAGTTTACGTCGGTCATGCTCTTAACGTTATCTAACGTGCCTGAGGCAGATGAACCGCCCGCATTGCCCAACAAACTGCTGAGTGCCCCCGCACCAGAGAGTTGATCGAGGCCCGGAACTGACTTGGTCAGCGCTGAGTAATCTCCACTGCTCAATTTGTTTTGGGCTAGTCCCATTAAAGCGCCCGTGCCGCCGACGGCTTGCGTCGGGGTCACGTTCAATTGACTGCCCAATGCACTCAGCAGACCGGAAGCTTGAGGCGTAGACGCTGCGTTCTGATTAACTCCGGTGGAACCGGCAACCGCGCCAGCGACGTCACTCAGGTTGAAGGCGAATACCGGGGTCGCGGCCGAGACCATAAGCGTAGCGAGTGCAACAGCGCGTGTGATTTGCATCGATGTAACTCCTTGATTCATGTCCGGCCATCGCCGGTAGAAAACTGCCGTTTTGACCGCAGCAGTTCCAGAATTGTTCCCTGGTGCCGGCGATGCCCTATTCCTTAAGTGCAAGAAAAATATAGTTCACGGGTATGCATCCATATCCGCGGGCGCTGCGTATATCAAGCACGGACAGACCTCTGGCCGATTTTCCAACCAATTAATAAGGATCACTCACATGACACGCACTTCGATTAAAGCGCCAATGATTGCCAGCCTCCTAACACTGGCGTTGTCCGCCGGTTTTATGTTTTCAACCGTGCAAGCGGCTGATATGTCGCACATGGTAATGGTTGGCGGCATGGGTATGTCGCCCAGCAAAACTATTGTCGATAACGCCGTCAACTCCGCAGACCACACCACTCTTGTCGCTGCAGTGAAAGCCGCAGGTCTTGTCGACACCTTGAAAAGTAAAGGCCCATTCACTGTGTTCGCCCCGGTCAACTCGGCGTTCGCCGCTTTGCCAGCAGGCACGGTAGACACCCTGCTAAAACCTGAAAACAAAGCCACGTTGACCCATATCCTGACCTATCACGTTGTCGCCGGTAACCTTGACATGGAGGAACTCGCCAAGCGTATCAAGGCGGGCGGCGGTAAAACCGAATTGACCACCGTCAGCGGCGGCAAGCTGATTCTGATGATGAACGGTCCGCATAACATCATCATCAAAGATGAAAAAGGTGGCGTTGCCGACATCAGCACATACGACGTTACGCAATCCAACGGCGTGATTCACGTCATCGACAAAGTGCTGATGCCTAAGAGCTAACGCCCCACTTTGTAGGAGCTGCCGAAGGCTGCGATGGGGTCGGAAACCGGCCGTTTTTTAACAGCCGAACGTAGTGCCGACCTTATCGCAGCCTTCGGCAGCTCCTACATATCCCGTTGTTGAGGCGCGGCCGCACTGCTTCGAAGACGGGACGACATCTCCTACAGGTCACGGATGCTTAGCCACAGCGCGTAAACCGTCCTATGAAGTGAGCATAAAAGGTGAATGGAACAGCGAAGAAACCTGAACTACCCTGCCATGAAGTTGCCAAAAAGCATGGTCAGCACCTTTATCTTGTTTGGAGAGCCACTATTTCTTCTGTCGATGCCGATGAACTCAGGCAATTATTGGCTCAATGTTCGCTGGGCAACCGCCGATCTTTTGAGAACCTGTACCGCAGCGTTTCCGGACGCTTATTCGCTGTCGCCTTGCGTTGTATGAGTCGCAACGATTTGGCCGAAGAAGTCCTGCAAGAAGCCTTTGTCCGTATTTGGCATCACGCCTCGCGTTACGATTCCAATCTTTCGGCTCCAATGACTTGGATGGTCAACATCACTCGTAATATGGCCATTGACCAACTGCGCAAGCACCGGGAAGTCCCGTTGACCGACGACCAAGCCGCTGCGCTTATGGACGACGGCCCATCCGCCCATGAACAACTCGACAGCCAGCGCGAAGCCAATGCATTGCAGCGCTGTCTAGATACCCTTGATGGGATGCAGCGCAAATCGATTATCACGGCGTATTTCCATGGAGTGTCCCACGCTGATCTCGCCACGCAATTGGCCGCGCCACTAGGCACGGTCAAATCGTGGATTCGCCGAGGCATGGAGCGCCTGCGCAGGTGTCTTGAATCATGAATTATCAACAACCCGCACTGCGCCGCGCCCTCGCCGCTGACTACGCCATCGGTTTGATGTCCACTGCCGCGCGCCTTCGTTTCGAGCATTTACTGTTGGATGATCCAGCATTGCGTGCTGAATTGGCTCATTGGCAAAAAACGCTTGCCAGCCTCACTGATCCATTGCCCGAGCAAGCCGTGCCAGAGCGCGTCTGGCTGGCCATTGTGGCGCGGATCAACCCGCAAACGCTGCATGTGCCGCACAAGCGGCCGCTCTGGAGTTGGCTGCGTATCGCTGCCGTCGCCTGCTCGCTGATGATCGCGATTGTTGTGGGTGTGCTCTACAACCGTGACACCCTCACTTACAACGCCACGTTGATGGCCTCAAACCAACAACCGGCGATCAGTGTCCACGCTTACAACCGACATCTGGAAGTGGAGCCATTGACACTGGCATCCGTCAATCCAGACCGCAGCCTTGAACTGTGGGCCATCCCGGCAAACGGCCAACCGGTTTCCCTCGGTGTTTTGCCAGCTAACGCTAAAGGTCGGCTCGACTTGAGCGAAAGCCAACAACGACTGCTGGACAAGCCAGTCACCTTAGCGGTCACTCTTGAACCTACAGGTGGTTCGCCGACCGGGAAACCGACCGGACCGATCTTGTATAAAGGGGCATTGGCAGGGTTGTAGAATTACCAAGGAGCCAATTGGTTGGCTCCACAAAAAACCATCACTCACAAAAAGGGCGCCTTCAGGCGCCCTTTTTGTTACCGACAAATCATTACGCCGCACTAAACAACTTATGCGGATCAATCACAAATTTCTTCGGCACACCGGCATCAAATTCGCCATAACCACGTGGCGCCTGGTCCAGGCTGATCACCTCAACGCCGACGATGTCAGCGATATGGATGCGGTCCCACATGATGGCTTGCATCAGTTGGCGGTTGTACTTCATGACCGGAGTTTGGCCGGTGTGGAAGCTGTGAGATTTAGCCCAGCCCAGACCGAAGCGAATGCTCAGGCTGCCCATTTTCGCAGCGGCATCGACGGCACCTGGATCTTCGGTGACGTACAAGCCAGGAATACCGATCTTGCCAGCCACGCGAACCACGCCCATCAGCGAGTTAAGTACGGTAGCCGGAGCCTCGTGCTTCGCGCCGTCATGGCCATGACCGCGAGCTTCGAAGCCAACGGCGTCGACGGCACAGTCGACTTCCGGCTCACCCAGCAGTGCGACGATCTGCTCGTGCAGTGGCGTGTCCAGGGACAGATCGGCGATTTCGAAGCCCTGAGCCTTGGCGTGGGCCAGGCGGACCGGGTTGACGTCACCGATGATCACCACCGCAGCACCCAGCAGACGCGCCGAAGCAGCGGCCGCCAGACCGACCGGACCCGCACCGGCGATATACACCGAGCTGCCTGGGCCAACGCCCGCCGTGACAGCGCCGTGGTAACCGGTCGGCAAAATGTCGGAGAGACAGGTCAAGTCACGGATCTTTTCCATGGCCTTGTCGCGATCCGGCAGCTTGAGCAGGTTGAAGTCGGCATACGGCACCAGCACATACTCCGCTTGGCCACCGGTCCAGTCGCCCATGTCGACGTAACCGTAGGCACCGCCGGGGCGGCCCGGGTTGACGCTCAGGCAGACACCGGTGTGTTGCTCCTTGCACGAGCGGCACAGGCCGCAGGCTACGTTGAAAGGAACCGATACCAGGTCGCCGATCTTCAGGTTTTCGACGCCGCTGCCCATTTCGATCACTTCACCGGTGATCTCATGGCCAAGGACCAGGCCGACCTGGGCAGTGGTGCGGCCGCGTACCATGTGTTGATCGGAACCACAGATGTTGGTGGATACCACGCGCAGGATGACACCGTGCTCAATCTTCTTGCCGCGCGGATCCTGCATTTTGGGATAGTCGATTTTCTGTACTTCGACTTTGCCGCCGCCGAGATACACCACACCACGATTACCAGACATGCCGTCACCTCTGTATTTGTTGTTGTGAAGAGGAAGGGGGTGAGCTGCAAGTGCAAGCTCACCTCGTACTGCTGTTCTCTTATTGCTTGCAGCTTAAAGCTGCACCTAAAGCACCACCGTCCTGCTTGCGTTCAAAAACACCCGTCGTTCAATGTGATAACCCACTGCCCTGGCCAATGTTTGCGCCTCGATGTCACGACCTTTGGCAATCAGGTCTTCGGGGTAGTGGCTGTGATCGACCGTTTCGACGCCCTGAGCAATGATCGGGCCTTCGTCGAGGTCGTTGTTAATGTAGTGCGCGGTTGCGCCGACCAGTTTTACGCCTTTGTTGTAGGCCTGATGATAGGGTTTTGCACCTTTGAAGCCCGGTAGCAACGAGTGGTGGATGTTGATCGCCCAGCCATCGAGACGACGGCACAGCTCGGGCGACAGCACTTGCATGTAGCGCGCAAGCACCACCAGTTCGGCGCCGGCTTCCTGAATTACTTGCCACACCTGACGCTCTTGTGCGGATTTATCATGGGGATCAAGGGCGAAATGGTGATAAGGGACGTCATGCCAGCGTGCCAAGGGTTCCAGGTCAGGATGGTTGGACACCACAGCAACGACATCCATGGACAGTTGCCCGATGCGTTGACGATAAAGCAAGTCATTCAAGCAGTGATCAGCTTTGGAAACCATGATCACCACTTTAGGCCGGTAGTTGGGCGCTGTCAGTTCGAACGCCATCCCGAAAGCCTCACCACGCGCCGCCAAACCTGCGCGGAATGCCTCTTCATCAAAGCCCTCCGGTTGGCGAAACTCGACGCGAATGAAGAACCGGCTCGACAGCCGGTCATCGAAGGAGTGGTGCTCGGTCACGTAACAATTCTGCTCGTACAGATAGCGGGTCACCGCGTCCACCGTACCTAAAACGCTCGGGCAATCGGCAGTCAAAATCCATGTGTCGGGGGCGCGGCTCATTTTCTGTTCCTTGTTTGCAAATTGACCCGTGGGACCGAATTCATTCGGAAGTGGAGCGCCGCGGTGCATCAGTCCAACCCAATTGCCCGCTTCCCGAATGAATTCGGTCCTACAGTGATTAGCCTTGGATACTCAACCCATACTCCGCACTGGCATCTTGCAGCCACATCCACCAGTAATCGGAGAACGAGCGGCGGATGACTAATTCCCAGGTCTGCTCGCCGGTACGACGAATCACCAATTGCGATTTGGCGAATACAGTGCCGATCGCCTTACCCACCGGGAAATTATTCGGGTGCACGTCGTAGCTGGTGGATTTCATCAGCAGTTCGCGAACCTTTGGTCCGGTGAGTTCCAGCAGGCTTTGTCCGCCGCTGACGTTGATGACGGCGATGTGATGCCCGACCAATGCGTCGCGCAAACGCTGCTCAGCGCCCATTTCTTCGCCGCTCGGAACAATCAGCAGCCATTCATCCGGACCGAGCCACTGCAATGAGCTTTCGCCGCTGATCACAACCTTGAGTGCGCCCGGTAACTCCATGCCCAAGGCTTTATGTACACCTGCGGCGAAGGCTGCGTCATGACCATCGCCACGAAGTGTCAGATGGCCCAACAATTTTTTCTCGCGCAGCGTCACGCCAGGGTTGTTGCGGCCCTTGCCGACCAAGCTGCCGAGGTCGGCGTGAAACAACGGTGACTCGGCTTTTTCACCGGTCGTTGGCCGTTGTTGGTAAACGTTGGCTGTGGTCATAGAGCACCTGTTTGAATTCTGTATTGTTGCCAAAACGCGCTCTGTAGAGCCAACTTGTTGGCGAAGCGGTAGATCTGGATTACCGCGTCAAACCTCTCGCCAAAAGTTAGCTTCTACAGGTTAAGCAACCCGCGTCAAACGTTCTGCTGTTCGCCTTTGGGATCGAAGAACACCGAGGAGCAAATTTCGGCTTCGATCACGCTGCCATCGGCCAACGGTGCGAACACCCTTTCACCCATGCGCTTCAAGCCGCCTTTGACCACACCCAGCGCAAACGAATAACCCAGCGTGCCGTTGGTGTAGCTCGACGTCACGTGTCCAACCATCGTCATCGGGATCGACTGTTTAGTGTCGAACACCAACTGCGCACCTTCCGGCAACCATTTGGTCGGATCAATCGGCTTGAGGCCCACCAACTGCTTACGTTGATCACGCACGCAATCTTCACGGTTCATGCCACGCCAGCCCAACCACGAGAACGGTTTGGTCCGGCCAACACACCAGCCCATGTTCAAGTCATCCGGAGTCATCGAGCCGTCGGTGTCTTGGCCGACGATGATGAAACCCTTCTCGGCCCGCAGCACGTGCATGGTTTCGGTGCCATACGGGGTCAGGTTGTACTGCTTGCCCGCTTCGATGATTTTTTCCAGAACGCCCATGGCGTAGTTGGCCTGGATATTCACTTCGTAGGACAGCTCACCGGTGAACGAGATACGGAACACCCGTGCCGGGACGCCGCCGACCAAGCCTTCTTTCCAGGTCATGAACGGGAACGCGTCCTTGTCTAGATCGATGTCGGTGACTTGGCTGAGCAGCTTGCGGCTATTCGGGCCGGATAACGTCAAGGTTGCCCAATGGTCAGTCACAGAAGTGAAGTACACCTTCAGGTCTGGCCATTCGGTCTGTTGATAGATTTCCAGCCATTGCAATACGCGTGCAGCGCCGCCAGTGGTGGTGGTCATCAAGAAGTGGTTGTCGGCGAGGCAAGCGGTTACGCCGTCGTCGAAGACCATGCCGTCTTCTTTACACATCAGGCCGTAACGCGCCTTGCCCACGTCGAGTTTGGTCCAGGCGTTAGTGTAGATGCGGTTGAGAAACTCACGGGCATCCGGGCCTTGAATGTCGATTTTGCCCAGTGTCGAGGCATCGAGCAGGCCGACGCTGTCGCGCACGGCTTTGCATTCACGGCTGACGGCTGCGTGCAGGTCTTCGCCGTTTTTCGGGAAGTACCACGGACGCTTCCACTGACCGACATCTTCGAATTCGGCACCGTTTTTAACGTGCCAGGCGTGCAGCGCCGTGAAGCGCACAGGCTCGAAGATGTGACCGGCGTGACGACCGGCGATGGCGCCGAAGGTGACCGGGGTGTAGTTCGGGCGGAACATCGTAGTGCCCATTTCGGTGATCGACATGTTCAACGAGCGGGCAGCAATCGCCAGACCGTTGACGTTGCCGAGCTTGCCTTGATCGGTACCGAAACCCAGTGCGGTATAGCGCTTAACGTGTTCAACCGACTCAAAGCCTTCGCGGGTCGCCAGTTCAATGGCGGCGGCGGTGACGTCGTTTTGCAGGTCGACGAATTGCTTGGGCGCCCGTGCCGTGGCTTTTTCGTGCGGCACCTGGAACAACGCCAGGGTCGGCTCTTCCAAACGGGTCAGCGCTTTGGGCAATGTGCCTTCAACGATCTTGAAGCCCGCTTCATTGGCTGCGCGAGCGCCGCCTTCAAAGCCATCGGCCAGGGCATCAGCCAAGCCGAACACACCATTGATACCGCCAACGCACACGCGTTTCTGCGGTGCTTCGCCCGGTACGAAACCGAGGATGTCTTCACGCCAGATCGGCTTGCCGCCCAAATGGGAGGCCAAGTGAACGATGGGGCTGTAACCACCGGAGCTGCCGACCAAATCGCAATCGAGCCACTCGCCAGGGCTGGTAACGCGATGGCCTTTGACGTCGATGGCGGCAATCCGCGCGGCAGTTACGCGCTTGGTGCCACGCGCTTCAACTACGGCGCTGGAGGTCAGAATCCGAATGCCTTTGGCCCGTGCTTCTTCAACCAACGCACCGCGTGGATTGCTCCGGGCGTCAGCGATAGCCACCACTTGCAGGCTAGCGTCGAGCCAATCCAATGCAACGCGGTAGGCGTAATCGTTGTTGGTCGACAGCACCAGTTTTTTACCCGGTGCCACGCCGTAACGACGCACGTAGGTGGAAACAGCGCCAGCCAGCATGTTGCCCGGCACGTCGTTGTTGCCGTAAACCAGTGGACGCTCGTGAGTACCGGTCGCCAGCACGACACGCTTGGCGCGAACCCGGTGCATACGCTGACGTACTTGGCCGATTGGCGCACGGTCACCGAGGTGATCGGCCAGGCGCTCGTGAATGGTCAGGAAGTTATGGTCGTGGTAGCCGTTGACCGTGGCGCGAGGCAACAGGATTACGTCCGGCAGGGTCTTCAGCTCAGCCAGCACCGTCGCAACCCATTCGGCCGCCGGTTTGCCATCCAGGCTTTCACGGCTGTCGAGCAGGCTGCCGCCGAACTCTTCCTGTTCATCGGCGAGGATGACCCGAGCACCGCTGCGACCAGCAGCCAATGCAGCAGCCAGGCCAGCAGGGCCGGCGCCCACAATCAACACGTCACAGTGATGGTTCATCGCATCGTAGGTGTCAGGGTCGTTCTCAGTCGGCGAACGGCCAAGACCCGCGGCCTTACGAATGTACTTCTCGTAGGTCATCCAGAACGATTGCGGGTACATGAAGGTTTTGTAGTAGAAGCCCGGCGGCATCAGCTTGCCGCCGACCTTACCGAGAATCCCCATCACGTCAGTGTTTACGCTCGGCCAGCCGTTGGTGCTGGTGGCGACCAAACCCTGATACAGCGCTTGTTGCGTGGCGCGCACGTTGGGAATTTGCGTGGCTTCGGTCGAACCGATCTGCAATACCGCGTTCGGCTCTTCGGAGCCGGCGGCGAAAATCCCTCGAGGACGCGAATACTTGAAGCTGCGGCCAACAATGTCGACGCCATTGGCCAGCAATGCAGCGGCCAATGTGTCGCCTTCATAGCCCTGATAGCTCTGGCCATTGAAGGTAAAATTCAGCACCTTACTACGGTCGATACGGCCACCGTTAGGCAGGCGATTGTTCTGGCTCATGCCTTGTCTCCCAATACCGGAGTAGCCGCTTTAGCGGTGAACTGCGGTTTCTCGCCGATCAGGTAAGTCTCGAGAATTTCGTAGGTCACGGTGTCACGGGTCGCATTGAAATACTGACGGCAACCGGCAACGTGGTCCCACAACTCGTGATGTAGGCCGCGTGGGTTATCGCGGAAAAACATGTAATCGCCCCACTCAGCATCAGTGCAGGTGTTCGGGTCCAATGGACGCGGGATATGAGCCTGCCCCGAAGCGTGAAACTCCTCTTCAGAGCGCAACTCGCCACAGTGAGGACAGAAGATGTGCAACATAGGGATTTCTCCTGTTAGTGGGCGACAGCCGCGGCGCCGTGTTCGTCGATCAGCGCACCGTTGTGGAAACGGTCGATGGAAAATGGTTTTGCCAAGGGGTGCATCTCGCCTTTAGCAAGGCTTGCGGCAAACACGTTGCCCGAACCCGGAGTGGCTTTGAAACCACCGGTGCCCCAACCGCAGTTGAAGAACATGTTGCCCACCGGGGTCTTGGAAATGATCGGGCACGCGTCTGGCGTGGTGTCAACGATACCGCCCCACTGACGGTTCATGCGCACACGGGACAACACCGGGAACATCTCGACGATGGCCTGAATCGTGTGTTCGATCACCGGGTATGAACCGCGTTGACCATAGCCAACCCAACCGTCGATACCGGCACCGATCACCAAGTCGCCCTTGTCGGACTGGCTGATGTAGCCGTGAACCGCGTTGGACATGATCACGCTGTCGATAATCGGTTTGATCGGCTCAGACACCAGTGCTTGCAGCGGGTGTGATTCGATCGGCAGGCGGAAGCCCGCCAGTTTGGCCATGTGCCCTGAGTTACCAGCAGTGACGACGCCGACGCGCTTGGCGCCGATGAAGCCTTTATTGGTCTCCACACCGATGCACACGCCGTTTTCTTTACGGAAACCAATGACTTCGGTTTGTTGAATCAGGTCAACGCCCAAGGCGTCAGCCGCGCGGGCAAAGCCCCAGGCCACAGCATCGTGACGCGCAACGCCGCCACGGCGTTGAACGGTGGCGCCGATGATCGGATAACGGGTGTTTTTCGAGCAGTCAAGGTACGGGATTTCTTCTGCGACCTGTTTCTGATTGAGCAACTCGCCGTCCACGCCGTTCAGACGGTTAGCGCTGACCCGGCGTTCTGAGTCGCGCATGTCTTGCAGGGTATGGCACAGGTTGTAGACGCCGCGCTGAGAGAACATCACGTTGTAGTTGATGTCCTGCGACAAGCCTTCCCACAGTTTCATGGCGTGCTCGTACAGGTGCGCCGATTCGTCCCACAAGTAGTTGGAGCGCACGATGGTGGTGTTGCGCGCGGTGTTGCCGCCGCCCAACCAACCTTTTTCGACCACGGCCACGTTAGTGATGCCGTGCTCTTTGGCTAAATAGTAAGCCGTGGCCAAACCATGCCCGCCGCCGCCGACGATAACCACGTCGTAGACTTTTTTCGGGGTCGGCGTGCGCCACATCTTCTGCCAGTTTTCATGATGGCTGAGGGAGTGCTTGAAGAGGCCGAAGCCTGAGTAATGCTGCATGGATCTACTCCTGACTCAGCGATAAACCGGAAAATCGGTGCACAGCGCGGCAACTTGGCTGGCAACATTGGCCTCGACATCGGCATCGCCGAGGTTGTCGAGAATGTCACAAATCCAGCCCGCCAACTCGACGCACTGGGTCACTTTGAAACCGCGTGTCGTGACAGCCGGGGTGCCTATACGCAGGCCCGAGGTGACGAAGGGCGATTGTGGATCATTCGGTACCGAGTTTTTGTTCACGGTAATGTGCGCGCGGCCCAAGGCGGCGTCAGCTTCTTTACCGGTGAGGCCCTGACGAATCAGGCTGACCAAAAACAGGTGGTTGTCAGTACCGTCGGAAACGACATCGTAGCCACGGTCCATGAACACTTGCGCCATAGCTTGAGCATTGTCGATCACTTGTTGCTGATACACCTTGAAGCCTGGCTCCATAGCTTCTTTGAAACACACCGCTTTGGCGGCGATAACGTGCATCAATGGCCCACCTTGGCCACCCGGGAATACCGCCGAGTTGAATTTTTTCTCAAGTTCTTCGTTGGCTTTAGCCAGAATCAAACCGCCACGTGGACCGCGCAGGGTTTTGTGGGTGGTGGTGGTCACGACGTCAGCGTACGGCAGCGGGTTCGGGTAAAGACCCGCAGCGACCAGACCGGCAACGTGGGCCATGTCGACGAACAGGTAAGCGCCCACTTTGTCGGCGATGGCGCGAAAACGCGGGAAATCCAGAGTCTTCGAATACGCCGAGAACCCGGCGATGATCATTTTCGGCTTACATTCCATGGCGATGCGCTCGACTTCGTCGTAGTCGATCAAGCCCGTGGTGGTGTCGATGCCGTATTGCACTGCGTTATAGAGCTTGCCGGAGAAGCTGACCTTGGCGCCGTGAGTCAGGTGACCGCCATGGGCCAGGCTCATGCCCAATACCGTGTCGCCTGCATTCAACAGGGCCAGATAAACAGCGGCGTTCGCTTGGCTGCCGGAGTGCGGCTGAACGTTGGCGTAATCGGCGCCGAACAATTGCTTGGCGCGTTCGATGGCCAGCGACTCAACTTTATCGACGTGTTCACAGCCGCCGTAGTAACGCTTGCCGGGGTAGCCTTCGGCGTATTTGTTGGTCAGGCCGCTGCCTTGAGCTTCCATTACACGCTTGCTGGTGTAGTTTTCCGAAGCGATCAGCTCAATGTGGTCTTCCTGGCGTTGCTCCTCGGCATTCATCGCTGCCAACAGTGCATCGTCATAACCTTGGATTTGGTCTAGCTTGCTGAACATCGCGGTTCTCCCAGCGGCGGCGCTGCGCCTAGCTTATCGATAGGGCTTGTAAAGCGCCCTTTGGATGCGATGGTAGGTCCGACGCAGACAGGCCAAATGCCTATGGACGCCACGCAAAGGTGCGTTTACGACATGGGTTGGCGCGCAGAGATAATTGGTGGCTAAAGATGTAGGAGCGGGCTTGCCTCCGATGGAGCGCGAGGCGATCCCAAAGGCTGAATTCAAGGTTTACGACTGCTGCGCATCTGATCGCGAGCAAGCGCGCGGTAGGAGCCGCCGCGCGATGAATGTTCGATGCCTACTATTTATTCCGGGCCTGCCGAAATCCTGTGGAAGTGGGCTTGCCAACGAAAGCGTCAATGCAGCCGACCCAAGTTTTCCGCTCGAAATCAGCGGGGGGGGGCCAGCTACAGTGGCCCGACTGCTGTCCGCAGGGCCAATAACAGCAAAAAATGCACGGGATAGATTGCGTACGCCCAGCGGCGCATGGGCCAAATCGCGATAGGTGGATGAGAGCGCAAGATCGCCAGCCCGATCAACGGCGCAGACAAGCACACGATAATCCCGCCAATCGAGATTGGGTCACCCCAACTGGCGCCGGCAAACATTTGCGGCCAGGCATTGCTTGCCAAACACACTGCCCCCGGCAACAGCGCGGCGTACCAGGGTCTGCGCAGCGCCCATAAAAACGACAACGGTAACAGTGCACCATAAAAGCCGAACATCAGCTGTTCGCGAAAAACCCATGCCAGCAGCAATGCCAAGCCTGCCAGCACCCACGCCGAAACCGTGCGATCAATCCAGCCCCGCGCCACCAGCAGCCCTACAGCCAACGTCGGCATCACGCTCAACGTCGTCGCATCAGCCGATATGTACAGGCGATACGGCAGTTCCGCCACACACGCGAACACCACCATCGATCCCAAATAACGCCACTGAACGCCCTGACCCGATCCTTTACGTGCAAGATTGGCGGCAATCGCCAGGCAAAACCACGGAAAGGCCAAGCGGCCCGGCACGTATAGAATGTTCAGCGACCAGCCTACATAGCGCAGATGATCGAGAACCATGCTCAGCACCGCCAACCACTTCAACAGGTCTAGCGCGGTGTCTCTTGTCATCGTTTGCGACGATCTCATAACGCTCCACAGTCGGGCAAAACCGAACAACCCATGACCTGAACCCGCAATCGTGGGTAAAGTGCGCCATCTTCGATCAAAGGGAATCGGCCATGACAGATAAAAGCCAGCAGTTTGCCAGCGACAACTACTCCGGGATCTGCCCCGAGGCCTGGGCCGCCATGGAACAGGCCAATCACGGCCATCAAAGGGCATATGGCGATGATGAATGGACCGCTCGCGCGTCGGATCATTTCCGTCAATTGTTCGAAACCGACTGCGAGGTGTTTTTCGCCTTCAACGGCACCGCCGCCAACTCTCTGGCGTTGTCGTCGTTATGCCAGAGTTACCATAGCGTTATCTGCTCGGAAACCGCCCACGTCGAAACCGACGAATGCGGCGCGCCTGAGTTTTTTTCAAACGGTTCCAAACTGCTGACCGCCCGCAGCGAAAACGGCAAGCTGACCCCGGAGTCGATTCGCGAAGTCGCACTCAAGCGTCAGGATATTCACTACCCCAAACCCCGGGTTGTGACCCTGACCCAAGCAACTGAAGTCGGCAGCGTTTATCAGATAGAAGAACTCAAGGCCATCAGCGCCACCTGCAAAGAACTCGGTCTGCACCTGCACATGGACGGCGCGCGATTCTCCAATGCCTGCGCCTTCCTTAATTGCACACCCGCCGAGCTGACGTGGAAAGCCGGCATTGATGTGTTGTGTTTCGGCGGCACCAAAAACGGCATGGCAGTGGGCGAAGCGATTCTGTTCTTCAACCACAAGCTGGCCGAAGACTTCGATTACCGCTGCAAACAAGCCGGGCAATTGGCGTCGAAGATGCGCTTCCTCTCAGCGCCATGGGTTGGCCTGCTGGAAAACGACGCATGGCTCAAGCACGCCCGCCATGCCAACCATTGCGCGCAACTGCTCGCGGAATTGGTGAAAGACATTCCCGGCGTAGAACTCATGTTTCCGGTGCAAGCTAACGGCGTGTTCTTACAGATGTCGGAACCTGCGATCAAAGCACTGACGAATAAAGGCTGGCGCTTCTACACCTTCATCGGCGATGGAGGCGCGCGGTTCATGTGCTCATGGGATACCGAGGAAGACCGCGTACGTGAATTGGCGGCGGACATTCGGTTAGTGATGCAGGCGGGATAAATGCAGATTGGTGGCTTTTCTGTGGGACCGAATTTATTCGGGAATTGGGCGGCGCGGACTGTCGGTAACACCGCGTTGTTTCCTTCCCGAATGAATTCGGTCCCACAGAGTTGCACCGCATTACCGGCTCGATTCAGCCCTGAGCAATAGTCTTGGATATCACTTCAACCGTGGCGCTGACTTGCTCTTGATAACGGTTGAGTTCCTTTTTGTGCCGCTGCTTGAGTTCGACTTGCTGCGAACACAGGTTCAACGCGGCCAACACCAGCAACTTGTCACCCATCAGACTGGGGTATTTGCGCTTGGTGTCTGCCAGGGCTGCCTTGAGCATAACCGCGGCTTCCAGGAGGGTTTGCTCTTCTCCAATCGGCGCCTTGATCGAGTAGTCGTTGCCCAGAATCGAGACGACCTTGATCCCGTCCCTGTCGTTACTCATGCGCTGACAGCGGTAACGCGGGTGGCACGATCAACCAGCGCCTGAATCCGGGCAGCGGTCGCGCCTTGTTTTTCTTCTTGCTCCAACACATTCAATTGAAGACTGTCATTTTCATCCTTCACTTGCGCCAGCTCTGCGCTTAGCTGCGAATTAGCGGCTTGCAGCGCCTGATTCTGCTGTACGAGGTCGCCGACCAGTTGTTCCAATTGACTCAGGGATGATTCCAACATTTTGATTTCTCAAGCAAATTTCAAGGGCGCACACGATAAAGAAAAGTCACCCCACCGTAAATGCATAACGAGTGCTACTGACTGCATTTTCCCACTCTGGTTCCTGCTGGTCGTCGGACCTATCCGAAAGACGACAAATACTCGGTCAACACACTCAAGACTTTAGTCTTGCGTCCGATAGGTGATACAGGTTGCTGTCTATTTGCTTCTCGCTGCGCGGAACGCGCCCCTGGAAATCCTATGTCTCTTCGAAATATCAATATCGCACCGCGCGCATTTCTCGGATTTTCTCTGATAGGCGCATTGATGCTGATTCTGGGTGTTTTTGCCCTGACGCAAATGAACAAAATTCGCACCGCGGGCGAGGTCATTACTCAGAACACCCTGCCCAGTATCCGAAACCTGGACAAGCTGATTGAACATAGCGTTCGCTTGCGTGTGCTGTCTTTTCGCCTAGCGCTAAACCGCGATCCGATAGTCCAGGAGAAAACTCTGGACTCAATGACCAAACGCGATCAAATGGTGACTGAAGCTCAAGCCAGTTACGAAAAACTCATCGAAGGTGCCGACGAAAAGACCACGTATAACCAGTTTTTGCAGTTGGTCGCTCAGTACCGGCAGCTTGAAGACCGTATGCGAAGTTTGAGCCGGGCCAATAAGATCGACGAGCTGGAAACGCTGCTCAACGCCGATCTTCAAGATAACTCGGACCAGATGAACGTCATCCTGACTAAATTGGTAGATATCAATACCCAACAGATGACCATTGCTAATGCTGAAGGCGCCGATCAGTATTCGCTGGCGTTCAACATGGTGGTCGGGCTTCTCATCATTGCAACTTTCCTGACGGTGCTGTTCGCTTGGTTGCTAACCAACAGCATCACGCACCCGGTTTCGGAAGCCTTATTGGTAGCCGAAGACATCGCTGAAGGTAACCTGACGCGCCAAATTAAAGTTGAAGGCAGTGACGAAATCGGGCGCTTGCTCAAGGCCATGCAAAAGATGCAGGCAAAATTACGCGACACGCTGCACCACATTTCAGGGTCCGCCACCCAGCTAGCGTCGGCGGCTGAAGAGCTCAACACCGTGACCGATGAAAGTGCTCGGGGATTGGCGCAGCAAAACAAAGAAATCGAACAAGCGGCAACGGCAGTCAACCAGATGACCACCGCCGTGGAGGAAGTCGCGCGCAATGCCGTCAGCACCTCCGACGCGTCAAAAAATGCCACCACATCGGCAAGCGATGGCCGCGAGTTGGTCATGGAAACCGTGGGCGCTATCGAACGCATGAGCGGCGACGTACAAAGCACCGCCGAACTGATCGGCAACCTGGCTAACGAATCCCGCGATATCGGCAAGGTGCTGGACGTGATTCGGGGCCTGGCCGACCAGACCAACTTGCTGGCCCTTAACGCAGCGATCGAAGCCGCGCGCGCCGGTGAAGCGGGCCGTGGATTTGCCGTCGTCGCTGACGAAGTTCGCGCATTGGCGCACCGCACTCAACAGTCCACCAGCGAAATCGAACGGATGATCGGCAGCATTCAGGGCGGTACTGAGCAGGCGGTTAACTCGATGCGCAACAGCACCGAGCGTGCTGAGTCGACGCTGAATATTGCTAAAGGCGCAGGCTTGGCGCTAGACACCATCAACGTTGCCATCGTGCAAATAAACGAACGCAACCTGGTTATCGCGAGCGCGGCAGAAGAGCAAGCGCAAGTGGCCAGGGAAGTTGACCGCAATCTGGTGAATATCCGCGACTTGTCAGTGCAATCGGCCACGGGTGCTACTCAGACCAGCTCCGCCAGCAACGAACTATCGCGCCTGGCGGTGGACCTGAGCAGTATGGTGTCGCGCTTCAGGTTGTAAGCCACTCGCGAATAAATTCTCATACACGTGAACTGCGCCCCGAACGTTGGACATAAGTCCAATTTCCAGGGTGCAGTTCAACGGGTTGGTGGAGCTGTCCACGTCTGAATATTGGCCCGTCTATAGGACCGGCCGAAGGCCGCGATCAGCTTTAAAAATCGATCCGCACATCGCCCTTCGGCACGCTGCAGCACGACAAGATGTAGCCCTCGGCAACGTCTTCGTCAGTGATACCCCCGTTGTGATCCATCTCTACTTCCCCGCCCAACTTCATCACCTTGCACGTGCCACAAATTCCCATACCGCAGGCTTTTGGAATCAGCAGACCGAGCTTGGCGGCCGCTGCGTGCACGGTTTCGCCCGGCGCGACGCGAATGCTCTTGCCGGAAGAAAGAAATTCCACTTGGTGCAAGTCCGCCAAATCAACTTCCGGGGCGTCAGCAGCGATTTCGGCTTGCTCCACCGCATCCGCGCGCGCTTCGGGCGGGGTCGCACCGAATGACTCTTCATGGTACTGAGCCATGTTGAAACCATTAGCTTCCAGCAAGCGTTTTACGGCAGTCATGTAAGGCGTCGGCCCGCAACAGAAAACTTCGCGATCCAGAAAATCAGGCACCATCAATTCCAGCATCTTCTGATTCAAGTAACCGCGATAACCGGCCCACGGCTCACCCAAACCATGCTTTTCACAAATCAGGTGCAGACTGAAGTTATCGATCCGCGACGCCATGTGCTCTAGTTCGCGGTGATAGATGATGTCTTTGGGCGTACGGGCGCTGTGCACGAAGACCATGTCGACATTGGCGTTGGTGTCGTAAAACCAGCGCGCCATGGACATGACCGGAGTAATACCAACGCCGCCGCTGAGGTAGAGAATCTTCGGGTTCGGGAAGTCCATGGCGTTGAACAGCCCCACGGGACCGTGTACTGCCAACTCCTGACCTTCATGCAGCGTGTCGTGCAGGTAATTGGAGACCTTGCCGCCGGGCACGCGCTTGATGGTGATCGAGAAGCTGTACGGCACGGACGGTGAGCTGGAAATGGTGTAGGAACGCATCACCGGCACGCCGTCTATCTCAAGCTCTAATGTTACGAATTGACCAGGCTTAAAGAAAAACAAGATTGGCTGGTCGGCCATGAAGCAGAAGGTTCGCACGTCCCAGGTTTCCTGGATCACCTTAACGACGCGCACAGGGTGACGGCCATTAGCCCAAGTCTGGGTAGTTACCGGATTAAGGAAAGTGTTGGACATGCTTATCTCCACGGCCGAATGTCGGCCTTATAGTGCGGATTTTGCTTAAGGAGCAGTATGACCACTTACCTATCTGCGACATTGACGTACTTATCGCAACCAGCCCCCAAAGACTGGGCTTAGCGCGTCGGGAACGGATTCGGCCATGTCGCCCATGGATAAGGATCAGTCAGCGCCCGACCGCACACTCGGCGCTAAGAACTTGTGTGCTTTTTATAAGAGATCTGTCAGAGCGCCATTCATAAGCATGGGCGGCAATCTACTGACACCTTGCGTGCTAACGCTACAAAGAACCGTATTAGCCCTATTCGCCGACCGCTCGAAAACGGTCATGAGGACTTGAAAGATGGACGTCACCGCAACCTTGAGCTTGGGCGATCCGCTGGAACCCGCACGTAAGGCCACCGCCGAGATGCTGCAGAACCGCGAGCGCACGTTTTCGCTGCCACAGCCTTTCTACAGCGATGAACGACTTTATGAAATCGACATGCAGGAAATCTATCAAAAAGAGTGGCTAATTGCAGGCATGACCTGCGAGATCCCTGGCAAGGGTAATTACCTGACGCTGCAAGTAGGCAAAAACCCGATCATCGTGATTCGTGGCGCCGAAGGTCAGGTGCATGCGTTCCACAATGTCTGCCGCCACCGGGGCTCACGCTTGTGCACCAGCGACAAGGGCAAGGTTGCCAAGCTGGTATGTCACTACCACCAGTGGACTTACGAGCTTGATGGGCGTTTGTTGTTCGCCGGTTCAGAAATGGGCGACGACTTCGACATGAAGCAGTACGGCCTCAAGCCGGTGAACGTGAAAACTGCCGGCGGCTACATCTTCATTAGCCTGGCTGAAACACCGCCGGCCATCGATGAGTTCCTGCAGACGCTGACGCACTACATGGAACCGTACGACATGGAGAACACCAAGGTGGCGATTTCCACTACCTTGTTCGAAAAAGCCAACTGGAAGCTGGTGCTGGAAAACAACCGCGAGTGCTACCACTGCAACGCGGCGCACCCGGAACTGCTGAAAACCCTGCTGGAGTGGGACGACGTCACCGATCCACGGGCCGACCAAGCCTTCAAGGATCACGTTGCCGCGTCCGCTGCTGCGTGGGAAGCCGAGAAGATTCCTTACGCACATGCCAGCTTTGGCTTGCGTAACCGCATCGTGCGCATGCCGCTGCTTAAAGGCACGGTTTCGATGACCCTGGACGGCAAGCAGGGCAGCAAAAAACTTATGGGGCGGATCAAGAATCCTGATTTGGGCTCGATGCGTATCCTGCACCTGCCCCATTCGTGGAACCACTGCATGGGTGACCACATCATCGTCTTTACAGTGTGGCCGTTGGGCGCGCAGGAAACTATGGTCACCACCAAGTGGCTGGTACACAAAGACGCAGTGGAAGGCGTGGACTACGACGTCGAACGGATGCGCCAAGTGTGGGACGCAACCAACGACCAAGACCGTCGCTTGGCCGAAGAAAATCAGCGCGGTATTAACTCCGACGCTTACCAGCCAGGCCCTTATTCGAAGACGTATGAGTTTGGTGTGGTCAACTTTGTAGATTGGTATAGCGCTCGGTTGCTTGAAAATCTCGGCGCGGCGCCAGCGCCGTATTTGAAAGGTGTGGCGGTCAATCACGAGTGACTAAATGGCGCGGTGTCCCAGTTATACCGCGCCATTTTCTTCGTCAATGAGTTCGCTCACAGGAATTGCGTTTTCCAGCGAAGCAGAATCCTTTAGAAAGACCGTGGCTGAACACCAATAGATCAAAATTCAACCAACAGCCGCTAACACTAACCCCGCCGCCCTTTCCAGCCTTTCGCCAACAAGTTATCCACAGACCCACCCACAGCAATTGTGGGCAAGTCGGATTTTGCCTGTGGAAAAAGCCAAGAAAAACCGTGACTTATCTGAAAGCATACCTACAAAACACTATTGATCACTTTTTGATCATGCGCCGCAACGCCACGAGTAACGGGGCTTATAGAAGACCGTGAACATGTTATCCACAGAAGCGCCAACAGAGATTGTGGGCAAGTATTTCGATGTAGTACGGACCTTTTTTGTGGGCAGCTGCTCACAAGCAACTTCTACACTCAATCTCCATCAACAATAACGTCGCTATGACCTGTATTTACGATAATGTGCGCCTATTCCAAAGCCAGCCACCGCTCACGGAGCAACTGCATGCAGACGTATAGAAAGTTTGTCCTGACCGCCATAGCCGCGCTGGCGTTCGCGAACGGTGCGGTTGCTGCGGACAAAATGAAAATAGGCGTCCAGGCCGCTTACCCACCCTTCAATAACAAAGACGCCAGCGGTCAAGTCGTGGGCTTTGATGTGGATATTGGCAATGCACTGTGCGCTAAGATGAAGGTCGAGTGCGAGGTAGTAACATCCGATTGGGACAACATAATTACGGCCCTGATCGCTGATCAGTTCAATTTTCTGGTGTCGTCTATGTCGATCACCGAAGCGCGCAAACAAGTGGTCGACTTTACTGACCCCTATTACTCCAACAAGCTGCAGTTCATTGGCCCGAAAGCCACTGAACTGAACATTGATAAAGCCACCCTCAAAGACACTCTGAACGGTAAAACCATCGGCGCCCCACGTGGTACCTTGGCCGCGACTTGGCTAAACGACAACCTCGGCGTTGGCGCTGTCATCAAGTTGTATGACACCCAGGCGGATGCCTACGCCGACCTGAGCGCCGGCAATCTGGACGCCGTGCTTGCAGACAAGTTTGTCAGCTACGAATGGCTGAAAAGCGAAGCCGGAGAATCCTACGAGTTCAAAGGTGCGCCCGTCATCGACAACGACAAGATCGGCATCGCCGTGCGCAAAGGAGACCCGCTAAAGGAACAGTTGAACGCCGCACTGAAAGACATCATCAACGACGGCACCTACAAGAAAATCAATGACCGCTATTTTCCCTTTAGCATTCTTTGATCGGCGTACTTCAGGGCGACCAGATTCGGAAGCGGTTTCGCGAACTCGACGACTTTCTGGTGGCCCACCAAACACTCTGGCGGCCACGTCCGTTTACTCACCACCATTTGCCGTGGGAGCCTGAGCACGCCGAGCTGGCGACTTGGCTACGTTCGCGCTCACTGGCAGATGCTGAAGCCGCGCACAATCATCCACAGCGTTTACGCGCCCCAGCCCCGTTTGCACAATTGGCGGCACAGTCCATCGCACTAAGCGAGATAGGCGATTTACCATCCACCGCGCCGGGGCAATGGCCATCACGCCTAGGCACCGACGTGCCGGGGCGTAAATGGCAGCAGATCAAAGCGTTCGCCGATGCTTTGAATTTTCGACGCACTCCTGAGCATTGGCTCGACTGGTGCGCGGGCAAAGGCCACTTGGGGCGACATCTGGCACATAGTGGCCAAGCACTGACCTGCCTGGAGCACGATCCGCTGCTGGTAGACGCAGGCAATCAACTCAGCCGACGGCTAGGCATTGATGCCGAGCATCGCCAACAGAACGTTTTGGCCGCCGATGCCGCTGATCATGTTTACCCTCGGCATACGCCCGTGGCCCTGCACGCGTGTGGCGACCTGCATATGCAATTGATGCGCATCGCCGCCGACGCCGGTTGCCGGCAGCTCGCAATTGCACCGTGCTGTTACAACCGCATCAACGCCCCCGAGTATCAAGCAGTGTCAGCCCAAGGCAAGGCTTCAACCCTGCGGTTGTCCCTAGAAGATTTGAATCTACCGCTTAGCGAAACCGTCACTGCCGGGGCTCGCGTACGTCGCCAGCGCGACACCTCAATGGCGCGCCGTTTGGCGTTTGATCTCCTTCAGCGAAAGTTACGAGGCATTGACGATTATCTGTCAACGCCATCGCTGCCCGTCGCTTGGCTGGATAAACCTTTTGCTGATTACTGCCGTGAGCTGGCTGCGCTAAGGCATTTACCAGCCGTGGGTCAGCAAGATTGGGTGGCGCTGGAAACGGCTGGCTGGCAACGCCTAGGCAATGTACGCAACCTTGAACTGGTTCGCGGGCTGTTTCGCCGACCGCTGGAGCTATGGTTAGTGCTCGACCGCGCTGGCTATTTACAAGATCGCGACTACGCTGTCCAACTTGGAACGTTTTGCGAGACTCGCATCACTCCCCGTAACTTAATGCTGCTTGCAGAACGTCACTAGAGCAATGAAACACATCATCCTGTGGATAACTCTGTTGATGAAAATTTTAGGACCACTGAAAAACCTAGGTAGCTAGGGAGTCCGTTTGTCATCTATTTTTTTGACTGCTGGCTAATTTCAAGAAAAAACAGCAGCTTGCAGCCCTATGAATTGCAGCGACAAAGCCCACCCTGTTTTGGCCTCAACCCCTGCTCCGGCTGTGCATAAGCATCAGAGGCATCTCGAATGGCGCCCCGTATTCTGGTGCGCGCGAATTGGCCCTACAATTCGATTCTCCCTGCGGTCTGGGAAATGGTTGTCCGGCAGCAAGTTCTGGATAGAAACCACCTTAAATGACGCATAGATATTTTTCTAAGCGAATCAGCTAGCTAGGGGTTTACAACTTAAAAAAACTGGATATAATCTGCGCCCACCACGCCGGTATAGCTCAGTTGGTAGAGCAACTGACTTGTAATCAGTAGGTCCCGAGTTCGACTCTTGGTGCCGGCACCATACGAAACAACGACTTAGGCTCACCGCAAGGTGGGCCTTTCTCGTTTATAGCTTTATCATTTTGAAATTTTTCCCGTTCGTTCCCCGTTTCTGATTTCCAGATAGATCACACCTTCCCGCCATCGATGCGCACGCTGACCTTCCCGCTGTCTGAGTTCGGAATCCACAGTTCAACCACTTTGCCTAATTCTGTAGTGACCTTGATCACCACGCTACTTGGCGGCGGGCGCAAGTCATCACCACAGATCAGCTCAACGATCAGCTCACATGACACTCCCTCATCGAACGGGTCCCATAAATCGCCATTCACGAGTGGTGCAGATACCATAATGTTCGACATTCCATATCTCCGGGCTGGTTAGGTTGCAGCGCTGACGTTACCTGATGTGCCAGCAACATTCCCGCCTCATACCGAGACGCCCAGAGACGTTAGATGCACAACTCCTCGGGATAACCCCCAAATCGGTGTTGCATCGCTTGTCGACTTCCCCATAGCGCAGTGCCATTACCCCCTGGCGCCAACCCCAGTCGACGACTTGGCAGGGTGTTGACACACATCATTGAGTGTTGTTTTGCAGATCAGGTTATTTAATGCATTCGAGCGTAGTTCATTGTTTCATTCGACTTGAATTAGTGGCATGTTGCCGGTATCAACGAGGACCACTCACCGCAAGGAGCGTCTGAATGTCGTACCCGAAAGCAGATCTAGTCATATTCAACGGGTCAGGAGAGCCGATTAAGCTTTCTGCCATTCCATTCCATTACACCCCTGGCGAACGAACTCTTGTCCATGGAGGCTTCGTCCAGCGTGCAGGCAAGCTTGGGCTGCTTACTGAGGCATTCGCGAACTGGACCGGAACCCATGTAATCGACCTAACCGGCTTAAGTGGCCGAGACGGCGACTACACCTTTGAGGTCAAGAACAGTCTTAACCCGCCGAGGTTGGAAGGCGATTGGATGTGGTTCGATGTAATGCCAAACGGTGTGCAGCCTTACAGCGATAACCACTAACTTAAGGCTGGGCAAATGGGCGCGCGGTGCTGTGAGGAGTCCGCTTAATAATTGCACCTATATTGCCTAGCATTTCGATGCTCCTAGGCCGCTACCTGTCCGTTTCGCATCTGTACCGCAACGCGTGTCTTGAACGCTACGCTGGCACTTTCGTCGACGCGTATCGCGGAGGAGAACCTGGCGGGTTAAAACGCTTTCTTGGCCGAATTGGCCTTCTAAACCCACGCCAAATCTGCGCCAACCTTGGAGGCATTCCTTCCAGCGGAAGCGAGCGACAAACGAAGTTTGTGTAGTGAGTACACAAGCTGGGCTTGGGGTGACTTGCGCCGGTCTTTGCTCCACCCGCACGCTGAAGATGAACACACTCAGCACGTTCACCTGGATGAGACCACGCCTCACCTTGTCGCGTATGTCGTGCCGCTGACCAAGGACGGGAGGCTGTCGGCACGTGACTTCCTCGGTGGTGCCGCCAAGCTGCGCAAGATGCAGACCGATTTCCATCATTGGAGCGGGAAGCCGTTCGGGCTGTCTCGTGGCATTGAGCGAGCGACAGCCACTCTGCATAAGGTCGGGCAGTATTACCATGCGCTCGCCGCCACTGCGCCAGTCAGTAAACGATCAGACTTGGCCGCTGCCGCCTAGGCGTGCAAACGCCAAACTATAAGGCGCAGTTTCTGGAGTCTGTTTCGTCATTACAGAGCTCTCAACGCCGCCCTGGTAATCCCACCACCTTCCAGATGAGCGGTACTCAACTGGCATCTCGATTGTGGCGGTTTCACCGCAATAGCTCGCTGGTGCCGATGACTTCCTCTGAATCGTGGAAGGCGTAGTGGACGAACTCATATGGATTGCGACCTAAATTAATCCGATGCTTTTGGATGATTAGCCTACACTGGCTTGTGAGCGCCGGGCCAGATTTACCTTAGGCAAGCTCATCAAGTCGTAAATAATTACGGCTTCCTTATCATCTGAGGCGAGAGTCATTTGGGCTGACTTTTGTTAGGATTATTTTAAAATGATTTCGACACTGGAACTACGACATATTGTGGAACAAAGCTTTCTGCCAAACCGCTGTGAATGCACTCTCTCGGCCGATTCGTCTTTGACCGTGCGCGTTTTTCAAGAAGGTGGAGATAGGGAGAGTCTGGTTGTCACCGGAATCACCACTGCGTCGCTCAATACCAGTCGTACTATTTCAAGTTTCATTGCGGAACTTCAGCAAGACCTTGAAAACGCTAGCTCCTCTCATAACCATCTTGAACCAATAGGCACAGGCTATTCGGTTGCGGCACCCTACTTGGTGAAGTGAAATCCTTCGACGGATACTCCCCTGTCATTCCTCTCACTGCCATGCGCTATCTATATCAACCTCACTGACGAAGGAATAAGTGAGGTTGCGGCCTATTCCTGTGTATCTTGCTCGAAAAGTGTCGAAATCAATTTTTTGATGTCGTCTTGTACGTCCTTCGGCAGGCCTTCCAGCTCATGCAATACCTTAGTGTCCATAATGGTCATGCTATCCGTTGGCCGCACTTTCTTGACTCCCGTCACCACAAATAAAATATCCACACCTGCTTTTGCAACTGAAGACAGATAGGTGGCATTCGGAAACCGCGCACCTCGCTCGTACATGCCCTGAGCGTTTGGTTCTATGTCACCGATAGTCGCTAATGCTTGCTGCGAAAGTCCGAGGCGTTTTCGCTCTTCCTTCAATCTAGCGCTCATATCCTGCATGGGAATTCCTTCTAGCTCGTCTAGGTATTCTATCAGTGTACGAGCGATTGGCTAGTGTGTGAACCGCGCAACTGTCTATCACAAACTTAACATCTGTCCACTTTGTATATAGCTTCCTAGTCTAAAGGGAGGAGTGCGCTAAATATCATCCGAGAGATCTCGACTTACTAACGATTCGTCAGGTCGTGACTCAGGCTCTACGCAAAGCTTCATCCCAAGCGCAACCGCAGACCTATGAGACTTACCCCGAAACCCTTTCTTGATTCCGTACAGCACCTGATAAGTCGTAGAAGGATCAAGGCCATGGGTTCGAGCAAAGTCCGAAACGCTAATTCCCTGCGCTCGAAGCCAACTCCGTGCCTCTTCAGGCGTCCGAATCGTCATAGTTTTCAGTCCCAATCAGCATAATTTTGCCCAGCCTGGTAAAAGGATTTTTTCAATGCCTGTGAACGGGTTGACCGGTGGACATCAGAGGAATTCAAAGCGTTTTGGATGAAATGACATTCTATTTGACGTCTATGATGAGGATGACATCGACTTTTTGTCCGTACGAAATAACAGGGAGATTTTCCGATGTCCAGTTCAGAACATGCTTACTGGTTAGCTTCAGCTATGAGCGACAGCACCGACCTTGGGGATCGGCTGATCGGCTGGAACGGGCGGTGGTTGATGATGGGTAATCTTGTCGTCTGTTATACCTGCCTGGCATCGCAACCCGCGTCCCATGCAGGCAGACAATTCGAGCATCAATCAGGCTGCGTCGCAGAGGATAGCTATCCTTACCCATGGCGCGAACTGGCAGAAATTCTGTCCCACCTGCCTCCAATGACGGTGGACAAAGCGCCCGCTAGAGAATGAAAGCATTAAGCCCGACTTTGGCGGGCTAAAGCATAGAACGGTAATTTGACTGTAGGCGTCGTTTAAGACGGAGGACTTAGGTATGGGCGATCAATTCACAGAGTGGGGAAAGCGCTGGAATTTATATGGGAGGAATATAAGTTGCGTGGAATGCATGATGACGCAAAATTTAGACGACGCTGGACAGTCATTTCTCCACGGCGTGTGCTGTACAAAAAAAAGTGAGGACCATCAGTACCCTTGGAAAGAACTGGCCGAAATTCTAAGATGCTTGCCGGGTCACAAACGCTGACTCTGCATGACGAAAACGATACTTAGCAAACAGCGTAACAGCGGATATGGATACGATTTCAGCATACGAGACTTAAACCTCAACGCTCTGGTTTTCCAGTTAAAACATACAAAATATCCATGCCCGTACTCGAGATTTTAGCAAAATAATCAGCTCGGGGAATACTGATTCCTTTCTCGTACGAGCGCTGCGTTTTCGATCCTACCCCGCCGACTTTACCAAGCTCCTGCTGAGTCAATCCAATCCGGATGCGTTCTTGTAGTAAGCGCAAAGCTATCTCATTCATGTTCCGTTAGCCATGTCGCGACATAAGGTGAGTTTTATTTATCATTTTAGAAATCCAAGTCCGTACATCACACGACAGTTAACCTTTCTCCTCGATTGCACGCGGGTGACGAGCGGTAGCGCGGGTATGGTTCGAAATGACCGCAATAAAACCAATATGTTGAGTTAATCTGGACCGCCACTAATACCCCAAGAACACCACAGGTTTTTTTCCCCCGCTGGGCCACTCCGGAGCAAGTTCTGCCTACTAGGGGAGTGTAAAAATATTGCATACCTACCCCAGCAACTTGATGCACCAGGGCCAAACCGGCAATTCGACAGTTTGGATGATGTGTCGGAAATATCCCCTCCTGCCGGGTCTATGGAAAACTCCGCACACCCACCGAGGTGTCCAGAAAACTTTGGACACCTACCGAGGTGTGATTTCCCTACCTTGCTACCCGTTCTGCCAATTCTGTCCCCGAGACAGGCTATCTCTGGCCAGGCCAAAACAGCGAAATCCTCGGTTTAGTCCAAACCTGCGATTTGCCGGTTTCTACATATGGAGAAATCACACATGTTCAAAGCTTGGACGCATTTCAACCGCGACCAAGTTCACGCCATGAAACAGGGGGTATCAAAACCGAAGCGAGTCATCGCCAGTGAGCGCGTCCCAAACCCTGATGCGCCTGGCCAAGGCGACGTTTCCCGCTGTTTTGACGGGCCAGTTTGTGCCGACGAATCCCGTCGCCGCAAAACGCATGCAGTGGCCATGGTGACAGGCCACGTTTCAAGCGGCGGCAGTGGCCAGCTTTCATTGCAGGCTGGGTTTATCCGTTTCAAGCGCCGAAATACCAGCCGGAATTGCCGGACTGACAACTTACGCCATCGCGGGCGGGGTAACGATCTGTTAGGGCATGGGCTAACTAATGCAATCTCCAGCCTTGGGACACCTGCCGCTTTGAAGGGGTGAGCATTTCCCTCACCCCTAACACGGGAAGCGCTCACAAGCTCTAGGGCTCCCCACGCGAGTGAGCAGCCTGGGGGTGTCGTGCTACTGATGTTAAGAAAACTCGACCTCATTCTCTGGCTGGCCAAGCTGTTGCAGGTGTTGATGGACGTAGTTGGTCAACGTGTCGACAATCCGATCAGCTTCAAGGCCCAAGTCAGCAGCCACCAGTGGCCCGATTCGGGTGGGCCAGTTGAGCCAGGCATCGCGTGATGCCCGCGCCTGATCGAACAGGATCGTCTCGGCCACCGCCAGCTCCACCAGCTCGCCGGACTTACGTTCGTAATCCAATTGATGGAGCAACGCCAGGTAGTTTTCCTTCACGCGGCGAGCCTCGTCGAGCGTCATGCTCGCGCCTTGAGCACTCATGATTCTGGTCGCGGTTTTCTCCGCCGATTCGTCATCGATCGCGCTGGGTAACACGCTGAGTTGATCATTGGGTAACAACTTATTTCTGTTACCCAAACCGTTACCCAGGTAACTTTTTTCCGGTTGGGTAACAGACTTCCGATAGCGCTCAAGCTGGGCGTTTGACGCATCGACATCGATAACCCCTCGCGCTGAAACCACCCAACCACGGGCCTTCCAGCTTGTTACGGTTTTTCTTGAGACATTGTGCAGCTTGGCAAAATCTGACTGATTCATTGGTTCACCTCTGTTACCTGTTACCCAAATTTGAAAATCTCTTAGCTAGAGTTGCACCGGGGCGCGCAATGCCCTCGATGTCAGAAGGGCGGGGAAGGACCCAGACACCCCCCCACCCCTAGGGGTAGTTCCTGAGCCGCCGCTCACCCGATCAGGTTGTCCATGACCCGCTCAAGATCCTTACGCGAGTCGCCACGGTCGCCGCTGATCATGTACCGCAGCACGGCCTTGGCTTCCTCCTTGGTGCGTGGGCGGATCTCTGCCAGCATCTCGAATACAAACCAGTCACGGGCCGACGCTTCGTGAGCCGAGTCGCTTCCATCCCGATCAACCGAATTTCGAAGCCAGTACAGGTCGCGCCAATAGGCCAACTCAGACAGGCAGTCGCTCAACGTGTTGGGCATCAGGTCAGGCCTTGATTTGAATCTGGCGGCTACCTCGGCATTGTCGAAACTACCGATGTCGACCGGCTCAAGGCCGTCCAGCGCTGACACACAGAACACCTCGGCATCAGTCAGGCTGAATAACCTGTCGCCAAACCGCGCCCTAGCCTCTGTCTGCCGTTTCAGCTTCTCCACAGAGGACTTGGCCAGGTTCTCAAGGTTGCCCAGGTCGAACGATGACAGGGCGGCGAACAGGCTGTTCGGATGCGCAACCCGCAGCCAGTCCCGGTACTGCTCTTCTAATTGTTTGAATGGCGTCTTGATGCGCGTGGCCGCGTCCATCGCTGCCTCAATGTGTCCAGGGTGGCCGGTGCCGATCACCTCCCTCAGCCAGAGCAAAGCGTCAACGTCACGGTCTCCCGTTATGGACTGTTGCGGCGGGAGTTTCTGTACGGCTGGAGACGTTCCAGCGCTTACCTGCATCGGTGGCAGACAGAACAACGCCCGGTGTGCCTCATTGTCTCGAAACGCTCCTGAGCGGCTGGCGATGGTCTTCACCGTTCCGATGGCCAGGCCGGTAAGTTCTGCCACCACCGTGAATGAATGCCGGCGGCGCAGATCGATGACCTGTTGCCGCTGCTGATCTGAAACCCCCTGTTTCAAGTTGTTCAAGCTACCCCCTGTTTCGATGCCGGTAAGCAAGCGCAACGCAAGAAAGCTCGCTTACGTCGTGTTGTCTCTGTAACGCGTCACGTTGTGCTAAAAACCTCAAAGCGCCCGGTGGACAGAAGTCACCAGTTACGCCCTGAGAAAAGTGATGCGGCCGTGCTATTCGATGGCCAGTTCCAGCCCGGCGCCGCGAAGTGTTTCGAGCATCTTGGTGGCTTCCGTCGCGCCCAACTCGTTGTCTCGCAGCCATGTAAACGGCAGGTCGTAGACTGGGCTGGTTCCCGGATGATTTGCCCGCTCAACCATGTTGCCGAATGGCACTGGCAGGCCGTCATGGCGAAGCTGTTTCCAGATCCAATGGCCCACGCCATCGTGAATGCCCAGCGCGGACAGCAACGTGTCTATGCCCTTCGCTTCGCCCACCGGCTGGCCGATTTCAGCCAGGACGGCGATGTATCGTTTGATGGCCTGTTCTCGGCGATCTAACAGCCACGCGACGGCGGTCTGTTGACGTAAGCCGACCACCTCGTTCAGTTCAGCTTGTGTCGTGTTGATTTGTTCCTCAAGCATGCCGATAGCGATTTCCGCCGCCGTACCATCCTCGACTGCTTGGCGGCTTGCCCGCTCCAGGGTCTTTTCTTGCTTATCGAGTTCGGTCGTGTCGGCGACGGCGTTGGCAACAAACGCCACCGCCTTGAGTTCTGCCCGCTTGCGGCTGATCAAAGCGAGTTCGTCGGTTAACTTTCCGGCCTCCAGTGTCGCGGCGGTGGCGCGCAGAATATCGGCGCGGTGCTGATCGATCTTGGATTGGCCGGCGGTGAGGATGGCGCTGAATTCGGTGATTGTTTGCAGTGCAGTTTTCATGGTCGGATCTCTTGGGTGTGGTTTTGAAATCTGTGGTTGGTCGGGAGTCCCATTTATTTCAACGCGAGCTCGCGGACGATGTGGGCTTGAGACTCGCCGCGATCCAGTGCGCGTTGGGCGTCACGAACCATTGCCTTGATGGCCTGATCCTCGAACCGTCGCGCCAAGGCGTCGGCCTTTCTGGCGATCATCGCGGCTAGATCGCGGGGAAACGGAGTGCGCTCTGGACGGCTGTAGTCTGTTGTCATGGGGTTCTCGTGGCTCGGGACAGGGATGGCGAATCGCGGGTGATTGCCGCATGTGTTAATCCGCTTCTGAAACCGGGGGTTTCATCGGTGGCACGCTGTCGGTGCCGATGGCCAGCACGGCAGGTAGCGGGTACAGATCGGCAAGGGAAATCAGAAGTGCGTTAGCACGTAGGTCGCCAGCCTCGGCGGCTTCCCGAATCCGTGACCAGGCGCTGGTTAGTTCGGTTTTCGTAGGGCGGTACTGGCGCCCTCGCGTTTTCAGCATGCCCATACAGCGATTCCCCTATGCTCTAATTTGATCAATTCAGGACAGATTAGGGCTGATTCGGCGCGTTAAACAGGGTGAAAACTGAGCGCTTCCTACTTGAAATAGAACCAGACGCTATGGGACTCTTGAGCAAAATCTAGCCGATGAACGGTAGGAAGAACGCTCGCACGCGATGCCAAACAAACGGAGTGGAATGATGGACGGACACGGTGAATTTGTGATTTACAGCGACTTTCGCGAGGGCTATTTGACTCAAACGAACCCGAGTGTCTGGCACTACAGCGAGGAGTCTGCAATTCGCTTTGAGACGGAGAAGGAAGCGAGGACGGCAGCGGCTCGGCGTCATGGAGACGATGCCCAAGCTGGGCGATTAGTTCGGGTCGACGGTACCGTCGAATTTGAAGCGCTCCGTAAAATCGAAAGGGCGCTGCCGGGTAGTTGGACCGTGACGATAACCGACGTCCGAACGCCTGGAAGAATCTATTACCTCATGAGCGGCGGGAAGGTTCTGAAAATTGCGACGTCAGTCGATGACGCCAAGGGATACCGATTCGAGCGTGATGCGATGAAGGCTGTCGACTCGATAAACAAAGGGGGCGCACTCACGGCGTAGGCTCACCAGAAAACAGCTCAAATACTGAGTTTTCCTGTCGCGTGATCGTCGTTGAGTTGCATACATTGGGTGTGGCAATACTCCATTTTTAAAAAGGATTACCAGGTTGGAACGATACGGAAATATGGGGGGGATTCGGGTGTGGTTGGCTTTGAAATAGGCCAAGGATCTATCATTGTTTTGTTCAAAGACGGTTGGAAATACCTGTACGACAGGGCGAGACCGGGCACCGCGGTCGTGGCTCAGTTGCAGCAACTGGCAAGTTCTGGTCATGGGCTCAATAGCTACCTTACCCGTGTTGTGAAGGGCAGGTGGGCCAAGAAGTACAGGTAGACATCCAAAGTTATTGGTACATCTCATTGGTTTGAATGAGGTGTCGGAAAGTTACCGGCATCTGCAAGGGGGTCGCGCCACACGACCCCCTTCGCAAATTCAGATTCAACCATCCTCCGTTTCAAACGCCGATGGCATCGCGAAACGCGACCCCGGTTAACGTTAGAGCTCGGTGCGTTAACGGTGCCCTAACGATCCGTTACCTCATCCACCAATGGTGGGTGGACACTTCCTGCATTGCAGGGAGTTATCCCGGCCTGCATTGCAGGTTGGCCACTGCCGCCGTTTAAAACGTGACCTGTCACCGTGACGAGTGCGTGACATGGGTCACAACGAATCTGCCCCCGGCGAGTCAGATTTAAAATCCATGTGGCAAGGGTCAGATTTGAAATCGACCCCCTGGGGCTGCAATTTCTTTGCAGCCCCCCCTTAGCCGTTAAATGAACGGGGCAGATTGGCGGAGTTTTCCGCCTATGTCTAAACAACGCCGAACGTCGCTTTGACCAAAAGTACGAATTTCGTTACAACAACTGGCAACGAATCACGTCGGAAGTTACTGCAAAAGTTTGTAGTGCCGGTCTTGATCAGATTTCAAATCGGGCCAAGTTGAAAAGTCGCGAACCACGATGTTACGAAGGTTTCGTAGTAACCCACTTGATCGCGTTTGAAACGCGGCCAAGCTGGGATTGATTGAACATGCGTGATTTTCCAGTATGTAAAACCGGCAGATGGTAGGTTTTGAATGCACGGTAATACGGGTATTTCCCGCATTACTGTGTCTCGGAGACACATTTGATCTGACCCGGTGATGGCGGGGTAGATGCCCAAAGTTTTCTGGGTATCTCGGTACATACCCGGAATTAGGGTGATGTAGGGGTGTCCGAAATTTTCCCGACACCCCAGTAGGCGGGAATATTTCCGGCACATCAGCGCAACGCATCACACGTCACGCTGCGCCAGCCCCAGAATCCATACCTCCAAATCAGTCACCAGAATTAACCGCCGCCGCCCCGATTTAAATGCTCGAAGCTCACCCGAACCGATTGCGTCATAGATCGTGGAGCGGGTGGTGCCGGTCATGGTTGCCGCTATTTCGGGGCCGACGGCCAGAGGGGCGAATGTCACGGTCGCCGACCCTGACGTGCTCCTGCCAAAGCTGCCAGTCATGCCACATCTCCATCAGGCCAGCGCCACCGGACATTTTCCAAGGCTTCGTCTCTTGTCATTGGCTCAGGACTGATCATTGGGAATGGTTGGCGACCAGGAAGAAGCACCGACCAGGAACAGTGGCGGGCCAGCCCATCGTTGGCGGCTAGTTCGGCCAGCAGTTCGAGACGGTGTGCGCGGATGTATTTTTGTAGGTCGTCCGTGACCAGCGCCCGTGGCGACACCACCACCCGGTTCCCCTTCTTGCGGGTCGACAAACCGAACTGCGCCAGGTAGTCGATGGCGGTGCTCATATCGCCACCTCATCCTCGCCAACCTCAGCTTCTTCGGCAGCATCAGAAAAAGATACTTCCGGTTCCAATGTCCTGCATGTCCTAATGTCCTGCTGGCTGGTTGTTTTTTGATCGACTTTCAGGACGTCAGGACTTGCAGGACATTGCTTCGGCTTCTTTCTTTTTATCTCCCACTTAACCGCGCCGCCTACCTTGCCCAAGCATTTGCATTCAATGTCGAGCTGTCGCAGTGCAGGTGCCGCTCGGCGCAGGGCATCACCCAACCCCTTTGGCGAGCGCGGCCAAGAATCACAACCAGTCGGGCGGAACTGCTCCAGAGTCAAAAGGATCTCTTTGGCCGGGGCAGTCATGCCATAAGGACGCGCCTCGATCATGTCCACCACGGCGGCGGCTACCGGACTGGCATCGATGGTGCGGGACAAACTCTCCTGCCGACAGGCGTTAAACTCCTGCATGAAGTCCTCCGGCAATTGCCCAACTGCTTTGGCGACGGCCATACCCAAACGGGCGAACTCAATCAGGCGCGGACGTTCATCGGCGGGAATGCTCATCTGTGGCAGCAGCTCTAACGCCCTTGCCGTAATGTCGAGCAGTGCGCCCAGCAGCTTGGGGCGCTCAATCTCATATGCCCGCCACAGGTCGGTGACTTCCAACCGCTCGGTAATGACCGGAGTTTCGACAGTGATGGCTCGGTCCACCAGATCCTGCGCCGTGACTGCGGCACTGATGCCGTTGATGACGATTGGTCGTTTGACGTTAACGACTGATTCCTCTGTGTCGCTGTACAGCTTGCGCTTGGCGAATCCGCCCCCCGTCGCCAGCACACACAATGCGTCCTGCATCGGTCCAGGCAAGTGACTGACGTTCTCGTAACTGACCAGGCAGCACGCACCAGCGGACACGAAAATATCCTCGACCGATTTCGGCGCGCCTCGAAGGTCGCAGGCGTTCGGGTCGATCAGTCGGCGCAGTGCAATCTGGGTCGTACTCTTTGCACTGCCCTGCTCCCCGAGAAGCTCCAAAAGTGGATACGGCGTGTCAGGGCGCAAGCATTCGATCAGCCAGGACAGCACCAACAGTCGAGAACCGTGTGGAATGTTGGCGACGCGCCAAAGCGGTTCGATTGATCCACCGGCCACCGGATCGGGCAGCGGCTGCGCAGACTCCTGCCGGACGAACATCGCAGGCGGTGATTCGATGATCTCCCAAGTCGCCGGAGTGATTCGAACTGCGCGGCTACTGCCAGGCACGGCGAGGTCGAGGAAGTATTCCCCGTTCGCGCCAGCGGTTCGCAGGTGAATGTCCAGGCACTCACCATGGAAGCGACCCAGACCCGCCAAAGTACCCAGCGCCTCGCGCAGTGACTGGTCCCGAGGTGCTTTTCCGGTATCTTGGTAAAATCCCGCCAATAGACAGTCACGGAACTGACGCGAGGCCAGATTGCGCACTTCGCCTGACTTCATATCACGGGTGTACACGTCTTTATTCTGGTCGTGGAATAACTCAAACCGCTGCTCGACATATTTGACCAACAGAGACGCTTGGCTCTGTTTTTCGTCGTCTTCGTCAGGGTCAGCCAGCGGTGTGTCGACCTCGGCAGCGATATCTAGCAACTCCAGCAACTTCTGGAGCTGCTCGACCGTTCCGCCCGCGTCCAACCAGTCCGAAACGTCGCCTTTTTCCGGCAGACCCGGCAAGTGGACAACCCGCACCATCGCGCCAACAGAATTGAGCGCTGCGGACACCTTCACCGCGTGCTTGCGTCCCGGCTCATCGTTGTCCGGCAGAATGACCACCCGACGCTCCCGGAAAAGCTCCGACAGCTCGGCGGGCCAATTCCCGGCCCCACCAGCATTGCAAGTAGCCACAAGCCCCAGCGACACCAGCCGATCAGCATCTTTTTCACCCTCCACGATATAGATAGTCGCGTTCAACGCCGCCAGTAGGTCGGGCAGACGATACGGGACCTTGCGAATACCCTTTACTGACCAGGACCAACCACTGCCGGCAGGGCAGCGCTGCCGAAAGTCTTTAGGCTCGAAGCGGACCACCTGGGACAACAGCGCGCCGTTCTCATCGACGTAGCTGTACCAAGCGACCTCCTTCCGTTTGAATGGCGGAACATCAGCGAGACGCGGAATTGAACTCGGCTCCCTCAGTCCGTTTTTTTCCAGCCAAGCCATTTGCTCGGCGCGACCGATGATTCCGGTCTCCCTTTCGATCAGGTCCAGGACACCGCCTCCCTCGCCGGCTTCGTGCGAATGCCATACACCCTTTTCCAGGTCCACCGCCAACGATCCGTTAGTGCCAAACCGCAGCTCGTTTGCCTTGCTCAGTGTGGCGTTCGGTTCGCCCAAAAAGTGACGGGCTACTGCCTCAATCACTTTCTCCAGGCCAAACGATCCCGCCAGCGCAGATGCGCCGCTTTGAATTTTCATGTTTAGGCCCTTAGGTCGATTTTATCGAGGCGCTGGTTAAAGCTCTTGATGTCAGATTCAAGAAGGCTTTGATAATCACCAGCCAAGTATTGGACGACGCCAGCCAAGCGCTGGGCGTGCTGGCTATGACCTGCTTTGAGCGTGACGCCGATAGCCCAGCTCAAAGAGTCAAACCAATCTAGATATTCCTTGGCAACCTGGAGTTGATCGAGAGCTTCGTTGGCAACGTTGGTGACTTCTGTAGAGGTAATCATTTCCGCACCTCCGATTCGGCCTTGCCGCAAAGGTCAAACCCCGCGTCACGAACCAAGGCGGCGATAGAGCTCACCGCGCAGGTCAAGCCATACGCCTGGGAGTCACTGAGGCCATGTTCGCTGCCGTCAAGGCCTAGCAGATTGGCGAGCGTTTCGAGCGCCAGGCCGGCAGTGGCCAAGCGGTTGCCGTGATCGTCGGCAGTGTGGGCGAGTGTTCCGTATTGGAAAGTCATTTCGCCACCGCCTGAGCTTCGAGGCTGCGGGCAATTTCCATTTGTGCGTTATAGCGTTTCAATCTGACGCTGAGGCTGGAATCGGCATGAAGCGCCGCGATTGCCATCGCACGGTGTGCGGCGGCTTTGCTGGATGTTACAGACGGATTTTGGGCGTGATTCGACATCAGGTCGGTTCCATTTTGAAGATAGGAACCGCCACGAACCCTACTACAGGTTTGGGTGGCGGAACGTGCGGCGTTAGTAGTCGGGTTGCTCTCGGTCAAAATGGAAGCCGAAAGGCCCGCACCGCACGTCCCACCATAAAGAGAAACTGAGGGCGTAAAAAAGCCCCAACTCTTGAGGGGGCGCGACTGCGCCATTTTGATAGAGGTATTGCCCCGGCTACTACACCGGGCCGTGGCTTGTGCCATGACTTGCGGAAGACGATACATGCTGACTCGCCCTGAGACAAGCGCCATCACGTTCGTTTTATTCAGGCAAGCCGATTGCGTACCTGCATCGACGCAGGATTGATTAATCATCATGGGATTAAGCCTCCCGGCGAATCAGAAAGGCCTCGACTGGCACCGGGTCCCAGCGAACGGACCGGCCAAAGCGGATCGGCTCAGGAAAGCCCGGAGTCTTCGACCAGCGCCACCATGTAGCGCGACTGACTTGGTATTTGGCACAGAGCTGGGCAGCGGTAGCGCGTGCACCAGGTATAGGCAGGTTGGGTGTATCGATACCGCGAGCGACAATTGACATCATTGGGTATTACTCGGTCTAGAGCTCAAATTAGCCGAGAGAGAGCGCGAACTGAATCCACCAGATCCTGCAGTCAGATCGAAGTAGCCAACCGTCGGACATTGCACTACTGCATAGACACACAGTATTGCGAAATATGCCCTCCGGTAATACAGTTCGTATTGAAGCCCCTGAAAATGCTTCTCCCCCTCGGGGTGTGTGCTGGCCTAGCCGGTATGCAGAGGACGCTGAAACGTCCTTTCTCGAGCAGCCCCTGGAGATCGAAGACCAGGGGCTTTTTCATGGCTGCAATTCCAACTGTCAGCAATTCTATCAATATCAGCCATCGACACTCTTGGCGTTTCATTTATAGACAGAATGCCTTGGGCGTGGTCGCATAGTAACGGGCGCACTCAAAAAACGGCAACAGTATTTTTAAAGGTAACGTGCGGATAACTTCATGAAACTCGCACATATCGTTTCTGCAACTACTGCCCAAGAAGCGCCAACACGTACCAACTCGTCTCAATACGTTCGTTTACGTACATCAATCCAGTGGGCCGGAAGCGAAAACCAAGCCATTACCGTTCGTCGGGATAGGGCTTAATGCCCTACGGACGGGGGTCCCAGGGGGCCTAATGAGGCCCTCGCAATGTTTTTTCGGGGTCTCACCAAGCATCGTAACCGGACTCGATTAATAATCCGCGACACGTTTTCGTTATTCGCAAAACGTGTCGGCAAACTATTATTAAATTCGTGACTTATGACCGTGACGGATATTTTTACAGTTTAACGGGCCTCACACTTATACTGGTCAGGAACGCTATTAGGCACCGTTGATGCCGGTTAAGGACCGTTATTCCCTCCCGTTCTCTATTATTCTCGTTATTCCTGATCAATGGAACTTCCACATAGTTCAACACAGTTCAACATAACACCGCATGAACCCACATGAACCCACGTTGAGTCCGCCACCTTCCGCTGCGTTCCGCTGTCTTCCGCCAATAGCAGGATTGGGACACGGGACTTCTGGGACATTAATCGGCTTCTTTCTTTTTCTGGGCGCGGCCTAGCATCCTGAGTTGATCAAAAAGAGACCAATTAGCAGGACATTAGGACTTGCAGGACATTGGGTCGGGGATTTTCTTTTTCAGATTCGGGTCATCAGCACGACTTTGACGACATTCACGACATTGAATCGGTGATTCTCTTTTTCCGGCGCGAGATGGAAAGCACGTTTCCGGCGTCCTTGGCTTCCCCCAGCACCTTCGCCAAAGCTCGGTCGAATAGCTCGATAGCACGACGTTTTTCTGGCAGCGCTGCCTCGGGATTGTTTCGGTAATGCTTGGAGACAACGCCCGTCTGGCCGTGCGCTTGCAGCAGGTCAGATAGACGATCATCCACGCCATGCTTCTGCATCAACTGCGTGCACGTTCGACGCAGGTCTCGCGGCGAAAAGTTAGGGAGTTGTGCGCCATCGATGACCGCGTGCTTTGATGTCAGCCAGTCAGCGACGGCATGAGTGGGACTGCTGATGACAAATGGTTGCTTGCCGTGAGTAGTCCAGGGCCACAGATGATCGCCGTTGATCTTCTGCACGCACCTCATAAGCACAACGGCGCGCTCGGTCAGCGGGACCAGATGCGGCCGGCTCATTGTTTGCCCACCTCTCCCCTTGCGATGGGCCAGTAGAACCGTGCCGGCTTCAAGGTCGTAGTCCGCCCAGGGGGTTTCAATGATGTTCTTGATACGCTGGCCACCGGTGGCGATCACAAACTTGAACAGCAGCGCCATGACCGGGCCAATTCCCTCCGTACTTTGGATGGTTTCCCAGAACTGGCGCAGCTCAGTATCTGAGAGCGCCCGCTCGATCGGGGCAGATACCTTTTCGACTTTCACCATGGCGGCCGGGTTTAGCTCTAGGCTGTAGACCTTCGAGTTGGAGCGACCAACCACGCTCTCGACTGTCAGACCGTGATTGAACGCCGCCACAAGGAAAGAGCGCATACGATCAGCCTGAACCTTTGAGCCGCGCGCCCAGATCGGATTAAGGATGATAAGGATGTGGTCGGCACGGATGTCCCGCGCCTTCATTTGTATGATTGTTGGGTGTGGCTCTTTCAGGTTGGTCTTGAATAGCCGCTCCAGCTCCTTGACGACTCCTGGAGTGGCCTTCCCCCTGCGGTCTTCTATGTAATCGAGGAACAGATCCCCGAGGGTGCCGCGTGATGCTTCAATTTCAGCCAGGCGCTGGCGCTCAAGACGCGCAACTTCCACTGATTCGGCAGCGGCGATCTTCTCGGCTTCAGCCGACGCTTTCTGCTCGACTTGGCACTCCAGGTACTTGACCAGTCCGCCGGCGGCAGCAACATCGAGGGAGACTCGCAGGGCTTCGGCGCGCATATCATCAAGAACGCGCTCATCCGTGCCGGCCTTCGGTTTCTTGGTAAGCGTCCCGAGCGATAAGCGCTTGTCACTTTCCGGCGTCCGCTCTCGGTAATAGGCCAGAATTGCCCCGGATGCTTTGCGCTCCAGCAGCAAAGTACCCTTGCCGCGAGAACCAACCGGCTCAGATTGCCGGGTCTTCACCGCATAGGCTTCCATCTCGGTCATGCGTGTGCGCTTAGCCATCTCTTTCCCGTTTTCCCCGTTCGTTCCCCGTTTCTCATGCAAAGGTAGGCTAACGGGTGAAACGTAGAAAGACAACGAAGCGGATGAAAGCCCCGTAAACACTGGTTACTGCGGGATAGGGGATACCCTATGAAACGGGGAAAAACATCAAAGCAAACCGCTTGTAATCAGTAGTTCCCGAGTTCGACTCTTGGTGCCGGCACCATATCTCGAAGCCCCGCTACGCGGGGCTTTTTGGTTTCTGGGGTTTAATAAACCCACGCTCGTTTCCGCTTAAACGCCCACAAAGTGTCCACACCGGGCAGACGCCTCAAGATTGGCGGCTGCGTCTGGATTAACGCTTGGCCAATTTCGATCGCTCTTTTCTTCAGGGATGGGTTATACGTTTCGGATATCGCTGAAGGAGAGACCTTTACTTATCAAGATGCTCGTATGGCAACCAATGAAAGTATTGGCAAGCTCGATGAGCTTTCAGAGTTCGCTTGACCGGGCGAAACACCTGCTGAGCGCGATTAAATGCGTCGCCTAGGAAAGGCGGGTGAAGGGCCGCAACATTCAGTAGACGTAGCCTTAACCCTAGGCTGACTGTTACAAGTTTGAGTTCAGTACGGAATAGTTTGACCCAGAAAAGAATGATCTACAGCCCGGAATATGCGCAAATCGCACTCACAGTCCTGCTCTTTGACGAATCTATGAGGCGAGCGACCGTAGCGTCATCCCGATAGCGCGTTCGTGTGACATCGACACTCATCCCAGCGCTCACGACTTGGGAAGGCTATTTGACTGAAGGCAAATCCTGCGCGATCTATTTCTCTAATATGCTGTGCCGACGCAATTGGCGAACTTCATTGCCAATTTATGAAGGCTACAAAATCAACTTAAGTAGACGGTCTGTGCGCAAGTGTTCACTGCAAATAACAGGGCCAACAGCGTCCCGAAGAGCACTTTCCTTCTGTTTGCGAGTCGGATAAATCGGATACCGGTAAGCAAGGTCGACCATCTTTTTTGTTTCAAGTCTCAGTTTCTGGTCCTGCGCTTGACGGTCCACAACTTGGTAAACGCGAGCTTTGGGCATTCCGGCTTGCCTGGCCCTCATGAAACCAGTCAAAAGCTTGTGGTTTCTGCTGCATGGATCCGTGTTTTGTTTGAATTCGCTTGCTTGCACAGCGAATGAAATCGACAAGGCTGCCAATAGAAATATCACTCTCATTCGCTGCCTCTGGCAGATGAAGGCGTTTTAGCACCACCTTAAGATTTGGCCATCGCCCGTCGTATAGATAACTCCGGGAATAAAAAACCCGCATTAGTGGACGGGCTTTTCGCTCAATCCCCTAGACGCATAGAGGGCATATGGCGCGGGGTAACGTCTCCCTTTTGCCTATCATTGTCAATGTGAACTTCAGACGGCATCGCCGATCAGTTGCTACTGTTCAATCTCCGTGACATGCACCTCGGCACCCTCCAGATGAAGGAGTGGCTAGCCCACATTCAAGCTCTCAATAGCCCAAACGGGTATCTCACTGCGCTTATAGCCGCTTCATAAAAAGCCAACCGTTACTCTGCACCCACAAAATAATCGGGTCGCTTGGCCGTCTGCGAGATATCTCTGTACGTCTTGTCATCTGTAGCCGCCAGCAATTTCTTGCCGTCCTTTAGCGTTACCCAGAACGTAATCTCCGTCTGCTCATTCGCCAAAATAATCCCCGCCGCGGCTCCGAAAGGGCCTAGCACTAACGCGCCAGCCAACCCGAGGCTAATCGCGTCTTCAAGCTTTTTGTTCGATCCGGTAGTGGCAATTTCCAAGGACTTAACGGATGAAATCGGAATCGTAATTCCGGGCCATGGGTGGAGGGAGGTTTCGACAGTGATGAGGCCCGAATGGTAATCGCCCTCACCTTGGAGAAAGTCGCCTGCGAGAACTTTGATTTTGGCCATTTTTATATCTCTCCTGCGTCAGGTGGAGAACTTGTCCGCTTGATTTTGCCGCCCCATTTTCATTAGGGTCAACGGGTGGTGGACGAACTGCAGCCCTTACCAACCGGCGGTCGTGACGAAACGTTTCAGCACGTAAAAGCCGCATGTCGAATTAATGCTGGCGATGATGCGCACCCCGTATGTCGCATTCGGTATCCCCCGGTGGTTTGTGCGTACCCGCCGTCAGCGCCAGCTCTGCAGGGGCTTATGGAAAATACGAAGCGTGCAAGGACGACTTGGTTACCGATGCAAGCGCTGATGTTAATGCAAGCAATTCTTATTGCTGTATGATCAGCGTGCCTGCGACAAGGGAACTCCCAACAGGCGCTTTTCTAATTTTGCGGAGCTGCTTCACTATGACTTCCCGTATCCCCTCTTTTGCCAGAATGGCCCTTCTTGCTACCTCCCTTGTGGCTACCGGCAGCGTATTTGCCGCGCCGAGCGCTGACGGCATCACTGTCTACAACGCACAGCACGAGAGCCTGACCCGAGCATGGGTTGATGGTTTCACCCACGAAACCGGCATCAAAGTTACCGTGCGTAATGGCGACGACAGTGAGCTTGGCAACCAGATCATTCAGGAAGGCGCAGTCTCCCCGGCCGACGTGTTCTTGACAGAAAACTCCCCCGCTATAGCGCTGGTCGATAGCGCCGGTTTGTTCGCTCCAGTGACGCCGACTACCTTGGCCCAAGTAGACTCGGCTTATCGCCCGGCTCACGGCAAGTGGATAGGCATCGCGGCGCGTTCGACTGTGTTTGTTTACAACAAAGACAAAATGACTGCGGCTGATATGCCCAAGTCGTTGCTTGATCTGGCTAACCCTAGCTGGAAAGGCCGTTGGGCCGCTTCGCCGTCTGGCGCAGACTTCCAGGCCATCGTAAGCGCCCTGCTTGAGCAGAAAGGCGAAGTGGCGACGCTAAATTGGTTAAAAGCGATGAAAACCAACTCCACTGCGTTCCGTGGAAACGGGTCTGTAATGAAAGCGGTAAACGCCGGTCAAATCGACAGCGGTCTGATTTATCACTACTACCCAATGGTTGATCAATCAAAAACCGGGGAAAACAGCAATAAAATTGGTTTGTACTACTTCAAACACAAAGACCCGGGCGCGTTCGTCAGCATTTCTGGTGGTGGGGTCTTAGCGTCCAGCAAACATAAAGAAGAAGCTCAGGCTTTCTTGAAGTGGATCACCGGCAACGAAGGTCAAGCGATCCTGAAAAACGGCAGCTCGTTTGAATACGCCGTGGGCAAGGGCGCAGCGTCTAATCCCAAACTGACCCCGCTCGCCGAACTGGATGCACCCCTCGTAGACGCTTCCAAACTCGACAGCAAAAAAGTTGTTGAACTGATGACTAAAGCCGGGCTGCTGTAACGTCATGACGGAGCACATTTCAAGTGTCGTAGCCGAGGCATCGGAAGTTGTCGGAGTGACCGCGAAGGTCATTCCAGCCTCCACCCGTCAAGGCCGACCCCGCTCACCCGTTGGCCGTCCTGCTACATGGATTGTCGTGGCGTCCGTCCTCGTTTCATTGTTGGCGTTGTTACCCCTTGGATTCGTGGTCGGCATTTCTTTTCAGACCGGCTGGGCCACTATCGTGGAGCTGGTCTTTCGCCCCAGAGTCGGAGAACTGCTGGTTAATACCGTGTTATTAGTCGTACTCACGGTGCCCTTGTGCGTGGTACTTGGCGTGGCACTGGCATGGCTGACTGAGCGCAGCGACCTACCTTTCAGACGCGCTTGGTCATTACTCGCTGTCGCTCCCCTGGCCGTGCCGGCTTTTGTACACAGCTACGCCTGGGTCAGTCTCGTGCCATCGATTCACGGACTGTTTGCCGGGGTATTGGTCTCGGTCATTGCCTATTTCCCTTTTCTTTATCTGCCGGCCGCTGCTGCATTGCGCCGGCTTGATCCAGGCATCGAGGACGTAGCGGAGTCTCTGGGTTTAAAACCCTGGGCAGTGTTTTTCCGCGTAGTGTTGCCGCAGTTACGCCTAGCAATATGGGGCGGATCGCTACTGGTCGGGTTGCACTTACTGGCCGAGTACGGCCTTTACGCTATGGTGCGTTTTGACACGTTCACCACAGCGATTTTCGATCAGTTCCAGTCATCCTTTAATGGCCCTGCCGCGAATATGCTAGCCGGGGTTCTAGCGCTGTGCTGCCTCGCGATGCTGACCTTTGAATCGGCAACCCGAGGCAAAGCTCGTTATGCGCGGGTTGGCTCAGGCAGCGCACGTCCGCAACGGGTCTGCACCTTGGGCCGCAAAACTACTACCTTGGCGATGCTATTGCCCATTGCGGCAACTGCGCTGGCGTTGGGCGTGCCGCTGATTACTTTGGGGAAATGGCTGATAGCGGGCGGAGCAGCCGTTTGGCGCATGGATACTCTTCTTCCGGCGCTGGAGCAGACGTTGGTACTGGCCAGCACTGGCGCCATCCTTACTACCTGCGCGGCGATCCCCATTGCATGGCTGTCAGTTCGTTCACCGGGGCGCTTGCATCGCCTGTTAGAAAGCTGCAATTACATCACCAGCTCGCTGCCCGGCATCGTCGTCGCCTTGGCCCTGGTAACTGTCACCATCAAGTTCGCCCGACCGATTTATCAAACGGCAATCACCGTACTGCTGGCTTACATGCTGATGTTCTTGCCCAGGGCGTTGGTCAATCTGCGCGCGGGTATTGCTCAAGCGCCGGTGGAATTGGAAAATATGGCCCGCAGCCTTGGCCGCTCGCCGTTCCAAGCGCTAAGGGTGATTACCCTGCGACTTGCTTCACCTGGTGCTGCCGCTGGTGTCGCCCTGGTGTTCCTCGCGATTACTAACGAATTAACGGCTACCTTACTGCTCGCGCCAAACGGCACGCGCACACTAGCGACAGGTTTCTGGGCCATGACCAGCGAAATCGACTACGCGGCTGCGGCGCCTTACGCACTGATCATGGTCCTGCTGTCGCTTCCGCTAACGGCGCTTCTCTACTATCAATCCAAACGCACGGCAGGCCGATGAGCTCACTTGAATTAAACGCTGTCTGCAAATCCTTTGGTTCGTTGCCGGCTGTAGATAACGTCAGCTTGTCAGTGCCTAAAGGCAGTCGCACCGCCATCGTTGGTCCTTCCGGCTCGGGTAAAACGACGCTGCTCAGAATGATCGCTGGCTTCGAGTTCCCCGACTCAGGCAGCATCACGCTGAACGGTACGCCACTGGTAGACGGCCCGACCGAAGTGCCGGCTCATCAGCGTTTGATCGGCTACGTCCCACAAGACGGCGCGCTGTTCCCGCACATGACGATCGCTGCCAACATCGGCTTCGGATTGCCCGGTAACGCCGCGTCGAAACAGCAGCGCATTCACGAATTGATGGACATGGTTGCGCTTGACACCCGCATGCTGCAGAGCTGGCCCCACGAACTCTCGGGCGGCCAACAGCAACGTGTCGCACTCGCCCGCGCTTTAGCTCAACGGCCGAAATTGATGCTTCTGGATGAACCCTTTTCCGCCCTCGACACCGGCTTGCGGGCGTCCATGCGCAAGGCCGTCGCCAAGCTGCTCTCGGACGCCGGGGTGACCACCATTCTTGTGACGCATGATCAGGCCGAGGCTCTGTCATTCGCTAATCAATTGGCTGTTATGCGTCACGGAAAACTGATTCAGGTCGGGCCGCCAATGGACCTTTACCTGCGACCTCGCGACGAAGAAACCGCGTATTTTCTCGGCGACGCGGTGGTGTTACCGGCCATGATTGAAGGGGGTTGGGCTACGTGCGAACTGGGCCGAATTCCGGTATCAGATGGCGCGTTTCGAGGTACCGAACACATCATGCTGCGTCCGGAACAGATCGAACTCTCGGCCGCCCCTGCATCAGGCGAAGAGTGCTTGGGCGTGGTCACCGACAGTGACTTTGGCGGCAACGCGTGCCTGTTGACAGTCCAATTGAAGACCGCCTCGCCTGCGCGGGCGTTGTTGGTTCGTAGTTCGAGCATCCACGCGCCAATGGTGGGGAGCACAGTGGGGATTAGAGTTATCGGGCGCGGGCATGTGCTGGATAACGCTCTCTGACATCGCGCATCATTGATGGCTAGCAAGGAAGGAAGGCATATTTGGGCATCAACTATGCCTCCCTTTCTCTTGGGTCAGTTACTTCAAAGCACAAACACCACCTTATCCGCGCCGCCCTTATTCACCTCCTCATACCGCGCCAATCCTTCGTTCAACGGCGATTCCAAAATCCCGGTAGGCAACGGCAGCAAGCCTTCATCAAAGAACCGCCCGAACTGATTGAGCATCCCGGCGCAGGCTTCAGTTCCATAGAGCAGCGTGTTGATCCCCACTACCGAACCGCCTTTGCGATACAACGCTAAGGCCGGCATCTGCACGTGACCGTCCACCGGGGCCGCAATGATCGCAATACGGCCAAACGCGGCCAAGGCGGAAACGGCAGCAGGAAGCCAAAAACCCGTGGTATCGAAGATGACGTCGGCACCACCGGGAAAGACCTCGTTGACTTGGGCGCCGAGGTCTTCGTGTTTGTCCAAGAGGATGGCATCGACACCGTCTGCTTTCAGTGCCTTGATCTGCTCGGGACGACGCACCGCGCCGAGTACTTGGGCGCCGAGAATTTTGCCGAACGCCAGGGCCGCGCTACCCACTGCACCGTTGGCACCAATAACCAAAAGACGGGTGCCAGACGTGACGAGGCTACGCTCGAGGGCGTTCCACGCGGTAGTAAACGGTACGCCAAGGCTGGCGGCCTGGACAAAGCTCAAAGCTTCGGGTTTGAGCGCGACACCGTTGGCCGGCAGCGTCAGATATTCAGCATGGGAGCCGTCGCGGAGGAAGCCTGGCTCTCTTCCGGTGCCCCAGACTTCCTGGCCGAGCAATGCCTGCGGACCTTCGACGACGACGCCTGCAAAATCCCGACCGGGAATGCGCGGCATCGTGGTGTAGGGAAAACGACCGAGGACGTTTTTCACATCACTGGGGTTGAGCCCGGCGGCTTTTATCTGGATCAGCACTTCGTTTTCGGCAGGCACGGGTTGAGCAACGTCTACGTACTCCAGCGCCGCGAGGTCGCCAGTTTTTGCAAATTGCAGGGCTTTCATGAGGGCTCCATAAGCGAGGGGTTAACGAGTGAATGGCGACTGTAACTAAGTGTCTGGAGTTTGCAGGGTCGCAGCAATCGCCCGACGCAGGTAGATGCCGCGCATCTCAAGGAAAATTATTTATTTCATTCAATAGGTTATGACTGGCTGATCAGACCAACTTGTTAGCGAGACTGAAGCTACTCGCCGCCTCGCGAACGAGTTGGCTCAAAAATATCAGGGCGAAAGCCTAACCATCAACACTAATAAAAAACGCCCCGCTTGGGGCGTTTCATTCAACAGTGCTTCACACGCTCACGCGTTAAAAAATGCTGATTGGGTAATCAACGAAGACTCTGGTTTCGTTACCTTCGCTGTTGTAAGCACTGGCGTTGTCAGAGACGCGCAAGAACGAGTTCCGCAAACGCACCGAGAGGTTTTTCGCCGGGCCACTTTGCACAACGTATTTCAGTTGGCTGAAGATTTCGCGCTCTTGCCCGGCGCCTCGGCCAGTGCCGTCGTCGATATTGGTGCCCCGAACATACGCGGTGTGGTAGGTCAGGCCGGGCAGCAAAAGGCCGCCGAGGTCGATGCCGTAACCCAACTGCCAAGAGCGTTCATCTTTGCCGTTGAAGTCGGACCAGTAAGAGTTGGCGAGATAGATCGTGTTGCCGCCGTCACCGGTGCCACCCGCATTGCGATAGCCGCCGTATGCGTAGCCGATATCGCCGGTGCTGCGCTGGTGGGCGATAGTAAATGAGTGGATACCCCGAGCGTAAGTCGCGGCCAGGCTCCAGATTTTGTTGTCGCGTGCATTATCGACCGCAAAATCTCTATCCAGCTTGGTTTTATAGCCATTGAAATCGAACGTCAGCGACTGGTCTTTCTCGATGGCAAACACATAGTTCAGATTGATGTATTGCTTCTTCAATACGTCTTCGTCGTTAGAGCCATAAAAAGCGGCGCTGAAGGCGTCGGTGAACTTGTAGCTACCGCCATAGACATTGATCGACTTCAGACCGCCGCTGTCACGGCCTTCGGCGCTTTTACGCGACTCGGCGGTAAAGTGGCCGGCGTTCAGTTCAAGGCCGTTGATTTCTTTGGAGGTAATGAACGTGCCGGTATAGCTCTCGGACAATAAGCGCGAATTGTCGTAACTCAGTACCGGCAGTTCCGGCATCTGGTCGCCGTACTTGATCACGGTATTGGAGAAACGCGCCTTGATTGCGCCACCGCCTTTAGACAAATCGTCAGCGGCATTGCCATTGCTGTCTTTTTTGAAGAAGTCGATACCGCCAGCACCGCTTCGGCCTTTGCCGCCGTCGAGTCGCAATGCGTACTCGGCAAAGGCATCAATACCGAAGCCAATCGTGCCTTGGGTGAAGCCCGACGCAAAGTTAGCGATGACCGACTGGCCCCACTCAGCTTTATCCTGCTGGCCGTCTTTGTAATCGCGATTGATGTAGGCGTTGCGCAACGCCAGATTCAGGCTGCTGTCGTCGACAAAACCCTTGGAGTCATCCTGCCCACTGGCCATCGCCTGAGTAGCGCCTATGACGCTTAGTGCGATCATGCCAATACGTAGCTTCAACATCTTGTTTTCCTTATTACGAATTGATCACGCGCTGTGGCTCGCGCCTAACAGGCGTTTGCGGCCTTCACGTCTGGTCAAAAAAGACAGACTCACAAGACCCGCACGAAATCATCGCAGTGGACTACTGATGCTACGTACATGGCGGTTGCCACAGGCGGGGGGCGATCCTAGCGGGGGGTCGCCCAGGGTGTCAATTTTTACAATGCTTAGCGGTCCAGAATGCAGATCAACGCCTCAAGTTCTGCATCGCTGATGAGACCGACGGGATAACGCGCCAAGAGCAGTTGTCGAGAATCAATTTTAGGGGCGAATGGTGATTGGGTTGTCCTTAACCAGTCCGCCATCATCTGGGGTGATTCGCTGCTTGCAGACAAACCGCGAGCTAACTCCTGCCCAATACCTGCGTTCATGTGGACAACCTCTTGAGACGTGAGCGGCTAATTTACCCGTGCTTTGTGACAGCCCCGCGAAAAGCAATCAAAGCCATCAAAATGACGCCAACAAAAAGCCCACACGCGATGGGCTTAGGATTAGCAAAAACAGGGCCAACTCAAGCTTTGTGCGGGGCCGGTTGCTGCTGAGTCAAGCAGTGGATATTGCCACCGCCCAGTAACAGTTCACGGCCTGGCACCATGACTACCTCATGTTCGGGAAACAACTGCTGGAGGATTTCTCGCGCCACTTCGTCAAGCGGGTCGTCGAAACAGGGTGCAATAAGGCCGCCATTAACAATCAGAAAGTTGACGTAAGACCCGGCCAAGCGCACCAATGAATTGCGTTCCTGGCTGCCGCGCACCTGATCGACACCCGCGCATTCTTCCTCGGTGGCGAACAGCGGTCCGGGAATCGGCATTTTGTGCACGATCAACGGTCGCCCTTTAGCATCTCGAGTGTTTTCTAAAATCCCCATAGCAGCCTGGCAACGCGGAAAATTCGGATCTTTCGGATCATCTGTCCAAGCCAGTAAAACCTCGCCGGGCTGCACGAAGCAACAGAAGTTATCCACATGCCCATCGGTCTCGTCGTTGTACAGACCGTCTGGTAGCCAGATGATCTTCTCCACCGACAACTGATCCCGCAGCGTTGTTTCGATCTGATCGCGAGACAAATGCGGATTACGGTTGCGGTTGAGCAGGCACTCCTCCGTGGTGATCAGCGTGCCCTCGCCGTCCACATGAATCGAGCCACCTTCTAATACGAAACCCAAGGTTTCGTAACGAGGGCAACGTTCGATTTCCAGAATTTTGGTGGCGACTTGCTCGTCAAGGTTCCACGGCGCGTACAGACCACCGTCGAATCCGCCCCAAGCATTGAAGTCCCAATCTACGCCGCGTACTTCACCTTTATCGTTAATGACAAAGGTTGGGCCGGTGTCGCGGACCCAGGCATCGTTGTTGCTGATTTCCACGACGCGGATGTTCGGCATATCAAGGTGTGCACGAGCGTTATCGTACTGCGCCGCTGAAACACCTACGGTTACAGGTTCAAATCGCGCAATGGCTTTGGCCAGGGCAACGTGCGCGTGCTGGACCGGTTTTCCGCCCAGGCGCCAGTTGTCGGGCCGCTCGGGCCAGATCATCCAGGTTTGAGTCTGTTGAGCCCATTCGGCAGGCATGTAGAAGCCATCGGCACGCGGTGTACGTTTCAGCGTGGTCATGGCAATCAGGACTCCAAAGAACCGTCGAGGGTTTTTAACGCACCGTACAGGTTAGGCCGACGATCGCGAAACGTACCCCATGCGCTGCGGATGTGTTCAAGCTCGTCAAGGTCAAAGCTGTGAACAATTACGCCCTCTTCGGTTTCATTGAGTTCAGAAACTTTTTCACCAAACTGGTTGGCAATGAACGATGAGCCATAAAAGGTGATGTCGTAGCCGTCCTGTTCTTCGTTGCCGATACGGTTGCTTGCGACCAGCGGCATTAAGTTCGCGCCGGCATGCCCTTGCTGAACACGCTGCCAATGATCCCGGGAGGTAATGGTTTTGTCGTGGGGTTCGCTACCGATGGCGGTGGGGTAAAACAAGATGTCCGCGCCAAGCAACGCCATGCACCGGGCAGTTTCCGGAAACCACTGATCCCAGCAAATACCGACGCCGATTTTCGCGTAGCGGGTCTGCCAGACCTTGAAGCCGGTGTCGCCAGGATTGAAGTAGTATTTTTCGTGATAGCCAGGACCGTCCGGGATATGGCTTTTGCGATAAATCCCGAGGTTGGTGCCATCGGCGTCGAGAATAACGACGCTGTTGAAGCGTGCACGACCAGCCAATTCAAAGAAGCTGATCGGCAGAACGACCTGCAATTCTTTGGCGATTTTCTGGAAGTGTTTGATAGCAACGTTGTCTTCCATCGGTGTTGCTAGCTGCAGGTAGTCCGGGTTCGGTTTTTGGCAGAAATACGGGGCTTCGAACAACTCCTGGATCAGGATGATCTGTGCGCCTTTGGCCGCAGCGTCGCGCACCAATTTTTCGGCGGTCTCGATGTTGGCTTCGAGATCCCAGGAACAGGCCATCTGAGTGGCGGCGACGGTAACAATACGGCTCATGGAAATGCCTCCTGGGCAAATAAGATGGGACCATCACATTAGCAAACGACCCGTGACAGTAGAGGGGGACTTTATAGCCGATAAAAATCGGCACTTAAAGTAAAATACGACTATTTTCGACATAAAAAACCGTTTATAGCAGATAAAAATCCATCATTCTTAGTAGTGAACTTGTTGGCGAGCCGCCCGATTAGCTTTCACCCAATCTCCTCCAACACCTTGGACACACTCTCAACAAAAAATTCCACGCTGCCCCGAGTGGTACACATTGGTGGCTTGATCTTCAGGATGTTCAAATAATCGCCCGTCGGTTGCATGATGATCCCCAGTTCACGCAGTCGCTCGCACAGGTAGGTCGTTTCCTCGGTCGCAGGTTCGAGGGTTTCACGATCACGCACCAACTCCACCCCCAGATAAAACCCCGACCCATGCACCGCGCCCACTAGGGGATGTGTATCGATCAACGCTTCTAGGCGTTTTTTGAAATGGTCGCCGACGACCCGGGCGTTCTCCCACAGCTGTTCCTTTTCCATCACATCGAGAACAGCCAACCCAATACGACAGCTGACCGGGCTGCCGCCCGACGAGGAAAAGAAATAGCCCTCAGCCTCTAGCGCTTCGGCAATTTCTCGGCGTGTAATCACTGCGCCTAACGGATGGCCATTGCCCATGCCTTTTGCCATGGTGATGATATCCGGCACCACCCCCTGCTGCTCAAAGCCCCAAAAATAATGACCTAATCGGCCGTACCCCACCTGTACCTCGTCGGCGATGCACAGCCCGCCTTGGGCGCGAACCTTAGCGTAAACCTGCTGCAAATAACCCGGTGGCAACGAAATCCCGCCCGCGTTGCCATACACCGGTTCGCAGATGAAGCCCGCGACCTGGCGCTTCTGTTCAGCGAGGTTAGCCAGCGTCAGTTCGACGCTGCGTACATACCCCGGCGCGCTGTCATCACCTCGAAACTCGCCCCGGTAGGTATTCGGCGCCATGACCGGATGCACCCAATCAGGCCGGGTGTTAAGTGCTTGTGGGTTGTCGGCAATCGAGGTGGAAATTGCATCCGTCGCCACCGACCAGCCGTGATACGCCTCCAGCACGCTGAGCATGTCGCGCCCGCCGCTGTAGGCCCAGGCCAGACGAATGGCCAGATCATTCGCTTCGGTGCCGCTGTTGACCAGAAACACCCGGTCCATTGAGTCCGGCGCTAATTCAAGCAATCGCTCGGAAAACTCGGCGATGGCGGCGTAATGAAAGCGCGAATTAGTGTTCAGTAACGACCATTGTTTAGCGGCTTCAGCCGCCATGCGCGGATGGCCATGGCCCAATACTGCAACATTGTTGAGCATGTCCAGATAAGACCGGCCTTGCATGTCGATCAAGTGGTTGCGCCAACCGCGCTCAATCTGCGGCGGCGCTTGGTAATAATGCTTTTGTGAGCGGGCGAAACTGGCGTCACGTCGCGCCAACAGTTCCCCCGCGTCTTGAATGGGCGGCGCATCGCACTCAAAACCCAGCAGCGCCGCGGGTGAAGGACATAAGGCCTGCCATGCAGGAACCCAACTAGGCGCGCAGAACAACGGCGGGCTGAGTTCGGCGCAACGGCACAGTTGCACCATCAACGAACCGCTGCCCTCGCCCAACATCTGACCTGCATAAACAATTGTTCCTGAATCAATCGACGAGGCCATCCCCCATAGCCGCACCGTCATCTCATCGCCTATTAGCCAAAACGCTGCGTCGGCGGCCAAGCGCACGGTTCCGGCGAATGGCGCGTGAATCGGGGTGCCCGCCGGCAGGTACAACTCGACATGCAACGCGAAAGTGTCGGGTGCTTTGGCGGCGTTAATTTTGGTGCGCGATAGCCGATACTCGCCGTAATGAGTGGCCGCCAAACCGGTCTTAATCCCTAACTCCGTCAGCAGTCGCTCATCGATGCCGCTTTGCTCCCAGTTACCGGCGTCGAAATGCGGGCTGAGCACGCCCAAATCAATCCTCGCGAACTCGCGTTCGCCAAGGCTGGGCAACAAAGACAGAAACGTCGGCTTATCGACGTTAAGCGATTCAACGCCGACAGCCGCCAAAATAGCCGCCTCCATCAACTCAAGCGGCACCGATGTTGCCAGATCGAAAATGGCCCACTCGCTCTGGAGATTGGCCCGTATATAACTATTAGTCGGGTCAATGCTGGCTTGTTGTTCACTGCTCAGCACCAAAATAGCAGCGCGGAAAACGATCAAAGGCCACAGCGCCTGCAATTCCTCCAATTGCAGCGGGTTGATCGCCTGGTAAGCCTCGATCGCCGGGAGGATGTACAACGGATCGCCGCCGGCATGCGGCAACAGTGCCGCACAAGTCACTGACAGATCAGCTACTCGCCAAGTAGTGAGCAAATCGCCGAAGTCGATCAGCCCCTTTATTTGCCAATGACGCTGCACATCGCGTTGCCAGACCACGTTGTATTCGGTGATATCAAGATGAACTGCCTGCAACGGCAGCTTCGCCAGTAACGGCCGCAACCGCTGCTGCGCCTGCCTAGTCGCCAGGGTGAGAAACTCCCGCTCTTCTGGGTTCTTAATCACCGGCAATAGATACTTGATCAATGCTTGGGCATGTCGTGGGTCCCACTGCAAAGTGCGCTCCAGCCCCGGGTGCTGAAAGCTTGCCAACGCCTGATCGACACGAGCGCAAAGCTCACCGAGACCCACTACCACATTGAGACTCAAATGCGAGAGGTGGGCCAACGATTGACCGTCGATGAACTCAAGCAACCGCGCATGCACCGCCCGGCCATCGATCTCCATTGAGAGCATCTCGCTACCGTTGCCCGCAGTCACCACGTGCGGAACCCTAATCCCAGGCACCATAGCCAGATGAGCCAAAGCCGCATGTTGCGCCTCAAGCTCTAAGGGCAAATAGTCTGCATGGCAAATCTTCAGAACATAACGCCCCGCCTCGCAATCGATGAGGTAGTTACGGTCTTGCTGGCTACCGAGTTCTTTGAGGTTACCGCGCAGACCATAGTACCGGGCAAGCAAGTGCCCGGCCTGTTCGACACTGACCTCGGGGCACGGAAGACTGGATCGACGGATCAGCGTGGCGAAGGGCATACAGATACATCCATGGTGTTTGCCGCTTATATCGCCTGTTGAAGCCGTATTGCGCAAGTGGGACGTTTTGACTCGATGCGGGGACAATAAGCGCGATTGCAAAATATAAAATTCATATCAAATAAATCATAGTGTTAGTGACTGCAATTCACGCAACGGCAGTTTAATGACGTATTTGCCGACCCTCATCAGTTTATTTCATCACTTTCCCCGCGCTTCTTCATCAATCGCACTTGCACACGTCGCCCGCTGTCTACAAGCTATGTCTCATCCGCTTAACGTCTACCCAAGGAAGAAGGTCATTCCATGAACATACTTGTTACCGGAGGCGCCGGCTTTATCGGCTCAGCGCTTATTCGGCACCTTATCGACAACACTGATCACAACGTGCTCAATTTTGACAAGCTGACCTATGCTGGCAATCTTGAATCACTGCAAAGCATTGTGACCAACTCCCGCTACGAATTCGTCCAGGCCGACATCATTGATCAGGCCACAGTGCTGGCGGTGCTGAACCGCTTTAAACCGCACGCGATCATGCATTTGGCTGCTGAGTCCCATGTCGACCGCTCTATCGACGGGCCATCGGAATTCATTCAGACCAACATCGTCGGCACCTACAGCCTGCTTGAGGCCACTCGGTCTTATTGGAGCAAGCTACCTGAAGCCGAACGTGCGGCGTTTCGCTTCCATCACATCTCCACCGATGAGGTGTACGGCGACTTGCACGGCGTCGATGATCTATTCACCGAAACCACGCCTTACGCGCCAAGCTCGCCCTATTCTGCCAGCAAAGCGGCATCCGACCATTTGGTTCGAGCCTGGCATCGTACGTATGGCTTGCCAGTAGTGGTCACCAACTGCTCAAACAACTATGGCCCGTTCCACTTCCCGGAAAAGCTGATTCCACTGGTGATTCTCAACGCTTTGGCCGGTAAGCCGCTGCCGGTGTACGGCAATGGTCTGCAAGTGCGTGACTGGCTGTTCGTAGAAGACCATGCCCGTGCGCTGTTTAAAGTTGTCACCGAAGGCACGGTAGGCGAGACCTACAACATTGGCGGCCACAACGAGCAAAAGAATATCGATGTAGTGCGTGGAATCTGCGCATTGCTGGAAGAGTTGGCACCTGAACGCCCTGCTGGCGTAGCTCACTTTTCCGACTTGATAACTTATGTGACTGACCGGCCGGGCCACGACATGCGCTATGCCATCGATGCTGGAAAAATTGAGCGCGAGCTGGGCTGGACTCCAGAGGAAACCTTCGAGTCGGGCCTGCGTAAAACCGTGCAATGGTATTTGGACAATCTCGAATGGTGCCGCAGAGTTCAAGACGGCAGCTATCAAGGCGAACGACTGGGCTTCACCGACCTTAAGGATCTAATCGCATGATAAAAGGCATCGTTCTAGCGGGAGGTTCGGGCACTCGCTTGCACCCCATCACACTCGGCGTCTCAAAACAGCTGTTGCCGGTTTATGACAAACCCATGATTTATTACCCGATTTCGGTACTGATGCTGGCTGGCATCCGAGAAATCCTGGTCATATCTACCCCGACGGACTTACCGCAATATCGGAACCTGCTGGGGGATGGCAGCCAGTTTGGCGTGAATTTTCACTACGCCGAACAACCCAAGCCAGAAGGCTTGGCTCAAGCATTCTTGATTGGCGAAGAATTCATCGGCAACGATCCCGTTTGCTTGATCCTGGGCGACAACATCTTCCACGGCCAGCATTTCAGCGAGCAGCTGCAAAACGCATCTTTGCACCCGCAAGGCGCGACGGTATTCGGTTATTGGGTCAATGATCCTGAGCGGTTTGGCGTGGTCGATTTCGATGCGCAGGGGCGCGCGCTGTCCATCGAAGAAAAACCGAAAAACCCAAAGTCCAGCTATGCGGTAACCGGTCTCTATTTCTATGACAACAACGTCATCGAGATTGCCAAAGCAGTAAAGCCTTCCCCGCGTGGCGAGTTGGAAATTACTGATATTAACAATGCCTATCTGGAACGGGGCGACTTGCGTGTCGAGCGTTTCGGCCGCGGTTTTGCGTGGCTGGATACCGGCACCCATGACAGCCTGTTGGAAGCCTCACAATATGTTCAAACCATTGAGCACCGCCAGGGTCTCAAAGTTGCCTGCCTTGAAGAAATTGCTTACCAAAACGGCTGGATAGATCGCGCACATTTGCTTGAGCGCGCCGACGCTTTCGGCAAAACCGGTTACGGTCAGTACTTGTTCAAGCTTGCTGAGGAGCGGCAATGAACGTTATGAGCACCGAACTGCCCGGCGTCCTGATTCTTGAACCCAAGGTGTTTGGCGATGAACGCGGGTTCTTCTATGAAAGCTTCAATGCCCGTGGGTTTGAAGAAGACACCGGTATAAAAACCGCGTTTGTTCAGGACAATCATTCACGCTCGCAAAACGGCGTACTGCGTGGGCTCCATTATCAGTTGGAGCACGCGCAGGGAAAATTGGTGCGGGTGACGGCGGGCGAAGTTCTGGATGTGGCTGTAGACATACGCCGCAGTTCGCCCAACTTCGGACGCTGGGCGACGGTTCTGCTTTCAGCAGAAAACAACCGCCAGCTCTGGATTCCTGAAGGCTTCGCCCACGGGTTTGTCGTGCTGAGTGAGTACGCCGAGTTTCTCTACAAGACCACTGACTATTACCAGCCGAGCGCCGAACGTTGTATCCGCTGGGATGATCCTGATTTAGGGATCGATTGGCAGCTCTCAACCACCCCAACCTTGTCGGCCAAGGACCAAATGGGCAAGAGGCTGAAAGACGCGGACGTATTTCCATGAGTACGTCTTCGTTAAAGCCGTTGCGAATTTTAATCAGCGGTCAGCACGGCCAAGTGTCGAGCGAACTGCAAAAAAGTCTCGCAGGACTTGGCGAACTGCGGGTTTTGGGTCGCGAGCAACTGGACTTGAGTCATCCCGAAACCATTCGCGCCCAAGTGAGTTCGTGGCGTCCAGACCTGATCATTAATGCCGCTGCCCATACGGCCGTCGATCAGGCGGAAAGTGAGCCTGATTTGGCGTTCGCGATTAATGGCACCGCCCCTGGGGTTTTCGCTGAAGAAGCGAAAAAGCTTGGCGTACCACTGATTCACTACTCCACTGACTACGTATTCGACGGCAAAAAAAAGTCGCCTTATACCGAACGAGACACGCCTGCTCCACTGGGCGTATACGGCAAAAGCAAGCTAGCAGGCGAGCGCGCCATCACAGCAGTCGGTGGTGAGCATTTAATCCTGCGCACCAGTTGGGTCTATTCGCTGCACGGGCGCAACTTCCTGCTGACTATGCAGCGCCTGATGCAAGAGCGTGCGCATCTGCGTGTCGTATCTGATCAGATTGGAGCGCCAACCTGGGCAGGCACCATTGCCCTTAGCACACGTTTGTTGATAGATCGCTGGCGCGAGGGCAACCCTGGCGCTTGGGGCACTTACCACCTGACAGCGGCTGGCGAAACGTCTTGGTTCGGCTTCGCCCAAGCCATTGGCAAGCAATTGATCGAGCAAAACAAACCGTGCGCGACGCTGGAAGCGATTCCCACCAGCGCGTATCCGACCCCCGCCGAGCGCCCGCAAAACTCTCGTCTCGATTGCAGTCTTCTGCTGCGCGAATGGGAAGTATCGATGCCCGATTGGCACCGCGCGATGCTGGAGTGCTTAGCGGGTCAACGCTAAGGCATAATGCACCTGCGAAGAGCTCAACACACCGTGATGAGCTCTTCGCAGGCAGCCTGTTCCCGCAGGCATCCGTTTTCTCTGTGGGACTTGGTTCATTAGCAGGCATACCTGCTTGCGGCACCACTTGGCCAACAATCGCGTCATGACCCCTCCTCACACTATTGCCAGCCGCCCTCGTTGGCGCAGCCTTGCCCTGCTGGCGCTGTGCCTCGCGCCTTTGTTGTGGCCGCTGCAGCACTTGGCTGAACGTTATTACGGCAACGAACTGATCAGTCAAAATCGGCAGACCCTGGACCTCTACGTCGCTAACCTGCTTGGCACCCTGCACCGTTACGAAGTACTGCCGCAGATCCTTAGTGATCTTCCGGCCCTACGTGCTGTTTTGTTGGATCCGCAGCAACCCCTCACTCAGGAAAACGCCAACCGCCTACTCAAAGATGTTAACCAGCAAACCGGGGCCGACGTCATGTACTTGATGGACCCCAGCGGAAAAACGCTGGCGGCCTCTAACTGGGACCAGCACGACAGCTTCGTGGGCCGCAACTTCGCTTTTCGGCCTTATTTCATCGACGCTATGGCCGGCCGACTCGGTCGTTTTTTTGGCCTGGGAACGACGTCGGCCAAGCGCGGGTATTTCTTCGCCGCAGCGGTGCATGATCGTGATCGAGTGGTCGGCGCACTGGTAGTAAAAGTCGACTTGGACCGCACCGAAACCTTGTGGGGTAAAACGCCGGAGCAATTGCTCCTGACTGACCATAACGGTGTCGTTATTCTGACCTCCAACCCCGAATGGCGTTTTCGCGCTACGCGCCCGTTGAGTGAAGAGGAACAGAAAGCCATCGCCGCCATCCAACCGTATCCGACCCGAAACCCGAAACCGCTGAACATCAATGCAAAGGCGTGGATCACTCAAACCCAGCCAATTGGTGAAATCGGTTGGAGCGTAAACATTCTCGCGCCCCGCGCACTGGTGGATCGGCCGGTGCGGACGGTGGTCGCTGTCGGCGGTGCAGCATTGTTGGTGCTTATGCTGCTGCTGGGCTTAATAATGCAAAGACGACGCCATTATCTGGACCGAATTGCCTTCGAAGCCAAAGGTCGGCACGAGTTGGAAATGCGCGTTATTGAACGCACCAGTGACCTTGAAGGCTTGAACGGTCGGCTAAAACAACAGGTGCTAGAACGCGAACAGGCACAACAGGAGTTGGTGCGAGCGCAAGACGAACTGGTTCAGGCCGGCAAGCTCTCGGCGCTAGGCACCATGTCAGCAAGCATCAGCCATGAGCTGAACCAGCCACTGGCGGCGATTCGCAGTTACGCAGAAAACGCCGAGGTGCTACTCAACCATGAGCGCACCGACGACGCCCGCAGCAACCTTAGGCTAATCAGCGAACTGACGGCGCGCATGGCATCTATCATCGCCCACTTACGCGCGTTCGCCCGCCGTGACCGGCACGCGCCGGAAAGCGTAGCGCTTCAACCGGCACTGGATGACGCCTTGGCGCTACTCGCCAAGCGTCGTCAAGCGATGGAAGTCGAATTGATCCGCGACCTGCCTGATGCCACTTTATGGGTGCAAGCGGGTGAAACTCGCCTTCGTCAAGTGCTCGGCAATGTTTTAGCCAATGCCCTTGATGCCCTCACAGAAAAAGGGCCTCCCCGTAAACTCTGGCTCAGCGCCGAACAGACCGCAGACGGCGTTAATCTGTCGATTCGCGACAACGGACCGGGGTTTTCCAAAGAAGCACTAATGCGTGCTCGGGAACCATTTTTCACTACCAAGACCCGTACTCAAGGCCTAGGTCTCGGCTTGGCCATTTGCGACACCCTGATGCGCGCATTGGACGGCGAACTACTGATCACCAACCACCCCAGCGGCGGCGCAGTATTGACACTGCGACTACGCGCCGGTGCATCCGGAATTAGCCTTCAACCGCCAGAGGATTTATCTGCATGAGCACCGACCAGGCCGTCGATAGCCGGATTCAAGTGGTGCTGATCGATGACGATCCGCATTTAAGGGGCGCCCTCGGTCAGACCCTGGATTTGGCGGGCCTGAAAGTGCTACCGCTGACCGAAGCTACAGGATTGGCTGGACGGATCGAGCGCGATTGGCCAGGCGTCATCGTCAGCGACATCCGCATGCCGGGCATGGACGGCCTTGAGCTGCTTGCGCAATTGCGTATCCAGGATTCGGAATTACCCGTGCTTTTGATCACCGGACATGGCGACGTGCCACTCGCTGTCCAGGCGATGCGGGCAGGAGCCTATGATTTTTTGGAAAAACCCTTTGCCAGTGACGCCCTGCTCGACAGCGTGCGTCGGGCGTTGGACGTGCGCCGTTTGGTGCTAGACAACCGCAGCCTGCGCTTGGCCTTGAGCGACCGCCATCAACTGAGCGCGCGGTTGGTCGGCCAATCCGCACCGATTTTGCGCCTGCGTGAACAAATCGGCGCACTGGCCGCAACCAAGGCCGACGTGCTGATTCTCGGCGAAACTGGCTCAGGCAAAGAAGTGGTGGCCCGTGCGCTGCACGACCTGTCCAGCCGCCGAACAGGGCCGTTCGTTGCGATCAACGCTGGGGCACTGGCCGAGTCGGTGGTCGAAAGCGAGTTGTTCGGCCATGAGCCAGGCGCGTTTACCGGAGCGCAAAAACGCCGGATCGGTAAATTCGAGTTCGCCAACGGTGGCACCTTGTTTCTCGATGAAATCGAAAGCATGAGCCTTGAGGTTCAGGTCAAGCTGCTGCGCCTGCTGCAGGAACGAGTGGTCGAGCGCTTGGGTGGCAATCAACTCATCCCTCTGGACATCCGAGTGATTGCCGCGACCAAGGAAGACCTGCGTCAGGCCTCGGATCAAGGCCGCTTCCGCGCCGACTTGTACTACCGACTCAACGTCGCCCCGCTGAAAATTCCACCTCTGCGTGAGCGCGGCGAAGATGCATTGGTGCTGTTTCAGCATTTCGCCGAGTCAGCCAGCATCCGTCATGGTCTGCCTAAGCACGACCTGCAACCCAGCCAACGTGCCTTGCTGTTACGCCACACTTGGCCTGGCAACGTTCGAGAGTTGCAAAACGCTGCTGAGCGCTTTGCCCTAGGGCTGGAGCTGGCATTGGAAGGCAATGAACTGCCTAACATGCCTGAGGCCAGTGGAGGTCTGAGCGAGCAAGTTGAAAGTTTCGAGCGGTCGCTCATCGCTGCTGAGCTGGCACGGCCTCATACTTCGGTGCGCAGCCTCGCTGAAGCCTTGGGCTTGCCGCGCAAAACCCTGCACGACAAGTTGCGCAAACACGGCTTGAGTTTTGGTGACAGCAACAGCGCAGCCGATGAACTCGATTGATCGCAAGGACCCCGCATGAATACCCATAGCCACGCGCTAGAACAGGTGCTCCATCATGACATTCCGCTGACCCAAGAGATGGGTCTTAAGGTGCTGAGCTGGCGCAACCACCAATTACGCCTGCACTTGCCACTGGAACCTAACATCAACCACAAAAGCACGATGTTCGGTGGCAGCCTGTATTGCTGCGCCGTGCTCGCCGGTTGGGGCTGGATGCATTTGCGTCTGCGCGAAGCAGGGATTGAAGACGGGCACATTGTTATTCAAGAAGGACAGATCAGTTACCCGCTGCCCGTCACCACCGACGCCATCGCCACCTGCACAGCGCCGGAACCGGCCGTTTGGGAAAAATTTTTGCGAACCTATGAACGCTATGGCCGAGCGCGCCTGACGTTACCCACGCATATCGTCAATCAGGGCAGTGAAGACGTGGCGGTGAGCTTTAGCGGGCAGTTTGTGTTGCACCGCTAAAAGGCAACCGCGAACGACACCCGGTGTTTACTGCGCGACACGCGAAGTCGGAGACACAGGTTTAATCCCGGTTTTGGCCAATTCCAGTAATTTCCCGCGCCATGCCGCTTTAGCAGGCAAGGCCAGAAAAAACGGGTTCAGCATCGATTCACGCGGCGGATAGCTGAACGCCTCGCCGGACAATTCCAGCACTTCGCCGCCCGCGCCTTCCAGCACACCTTGTGCAGCGGCAGTGTCCCATTGCGAGGTGGGCGCCAGTCTGGGGTAACAATCGGCAGCGCCTTCGGCCAACAGGCAAAACTTCAAAGAGCTGCCAATATTCGTCAGTTGCAACTCGCCCAAACTTTCCGACAAACCGGCCAACAAACGCTCCTGCTCCGGGCTGGTGTGGCGGCGGCTCGCGACCACGGTGAACGCTTCGTCTGCTTGTAGTACGTCACGCACCTTGATCGGCATCAGATGGTCTTCATCATCGCTGCGCCATGCACCCAATCCCGCACCGCCGAAATAGCAACGGTTGTTGGTAGGCATCGATACCACGCCAAACACCACGCGGCCACGCTCAATCAAGGCAATATTGACCGTGAACTCTTCGCTGCCAGAAATGAATTCCTTAGTCCCATCCAATGGGTCGACCAGCCACCAACGCTCCCAGGTAGCGCGCTCGCTCAAAGGGATCGCGGCGTCTTCTTCAGATAACACGTGGATGTCCGGCGCCAACGCACGTAAACCTGCAACCAACAAATGATGAGCGGCCAAATCGGCTGCGGTCACTGGCGACTCATCGGCCTTGGTGATGATCGCAACGTCAGTTCGCCAGTGTGGCAGGATGACTTCACCGGCACGTCGCGCCATGTCGATAACAGGCGCCAGCAAAGGGTGTGGCAAATTGGAAAATAGACCAATCACGGCTGAAAATCCCCGCGCTGGGTCAACAAGTCCCGCACCAGGTACAACGCCGCCAAGGCGCGTCCTTCACTAAATTGAGGGTGTTGGATCAAGCTAGACAATTCTCGCAAGTTGACTCGATCAACCCGCATCGGCTCGGGTTCATCTCCTGGCAAGGTTTCTTCATACAGATCAGTGGCCAGCACCACTTGAATTTTCTGACTCATATAACCGGGGGATAACGAAAGCTCGGTCAAGTGCTCAAGCTGACGGGCTCCATAGCCCGCCTCTTCCTTTAGCTCACGATTGGCCGCCGCCAGAACGTCTTCGCCTGGCTCAATCAACCCCTTAGGCAGCGATAACTCGTACTCGTCCGTCCCGCCGCAATATTCTTCGATCAACACCGCGTGGTCAGCGTCGAGCATTGCCACAATCATTACGGCGCCATACCCCGTACCCCGGCTGACAAGACGTTCGTATGTGCGTTCGACCCCATTGGAGAAGCGCAACTGCAGCTCCTCGACGCGGAACAGACGGCTACTGGCGACGATTTCGCGGGCGAGTACGGTGGGTTTCTGACGCATGACGGGCTCCTTGGCGTTGACGAGGTACTATACCGTGGCTTTTCCGATTGTCTGTGTCGGAAATGACTATGCTATTTATTCACCGGCCGAGAATCCTAAATGCCCTCTTTACCCTGGCTCGACATTGATACCGTTCTGCTTGATATGGACGGCACCTTGCTGGACTTGCATTACGACAATCACTTTTGGATGGAGCACCTTCCACAGCGCTACGCCGACCTGCATGGGGTCAGCCGAGCCATGGCTGAATTGGAAATAAAACCGCTGTTCGAGCAGAACGCCGGCACGCTCAATTGGTACTGCCTGGACTTCTGGAGCGCCGAGTTAAAGCTGTCGCTGCGAGACCTGAAGCTGGAAACCGCCGACTTGATATCCCTTCGCCCTGACGCCGAAACGTTTCTGGCCGCGATCAAAACGGCGGGCAAACGCGTGATCATGATCACCAATGCCCACCGCGACTCGCTGTCGCTGAAGATGGAGCGCGTACAACTGGCGCCCTACTTTGAACGCATGATCAGCTCCCACGATTATGGTTTCCCCAAAGAGAACCCGCAGTTCTGGGCCGCGCTAGACGCCGACATTGACTTCCAGCCAAGTCGCAGCCTATTTATCGACGACACCCTGCCGATTCTGCGCAGTGCCAAACGATTCGGCATCGCTCATTTGCTAGCTGTGAGCGAGCCTGACAGCCATAAAGGCCCGAAGGACACTGAAGAATTCGCTGCCGTCGGAGATTACCGGGAGCTGATTGCCGGGCTTTGAACGATCATTTCATAGTGCGGGTCGGCCAGGGATTCCAATTGCCCATCACCCATCCGATAGCCAGAGCGAGTTAGAATCAGCCGCCTTGAAGCGCATCGGAGTGAAAATGGACATCAAACAGCTTAAGTTCCTGATCGCTCTAGACGAGACTCGGCATTTCGGTCAGGCAGCGGCGCGGTGTCATATCACCCAGCCAACCCTATCGATGCGCCTGCGTAGCCTGGAAGAAGAGCTGAATTTACCGCTGGTCAATCGGGGTCAGCGCTTCGAAGGCTTCACTGCACCGGGTGAACGGGTGCTGGCGTGGGCCAGAACAGTGTTGGCCGCGTATGAAGGTTTACAGGCCGAAGCTGCCGCTTGCCGGGGTCACCTGGTTGGCACCCTGCGGCTTGGCGTGGTGCCGCTGTCGAGCTTTGATCCCATGGTGTTGATGCAGCGCTTACACAAACTGCATCCGAATTTGCGCTTTGAATTGTCGTCACTCAGTTCCGAGCAGATATTTGAGCAGTTGGCGAGCAATCAGCTGGACGTGGGCGTGTCTTATCTAGAGCGGCTGGACAGCGAGCGTTTTGATTCCCTGTCTTTGGCACAAACTCGCATGGGGTTGCTGTACGACCAGCGTTACTTCAACTTTGGCGATGAACCGCTTAGCTGGGAAAGCTTAATCGAACTGCCGCTGGGCCTGTTAACCAGCGGTATGCATTTTCGCAAGTCCATCGACCATAACTTCCACAGCCGGGGTTTGAACCCACTGCCTTTGCTGCAAACCGACGCCGTGCATCAACTTCTGCAAGCGGTGCATGGTGGTTTTTGTTGCGCGATCATGCCCCTTCAAGGCGGTCTGGAAACCCTGACCGAGCACTTGGCCCTCCAACCAATCGCCGATGCGCAAACCCTGACCCAATTGGGTTTGATCATGCGGCGTAGCGCACCCAGGTCTGCACTGGCAGAAGCATGTTTCGCCATCTACCAAACAATCATCGACAAGCCTTGATCGACGACATCTATCAAGGCATCGGAACTAGCGATTAGACGGAGTTCGACAGCAGGCTTACGCTAGGGGCTGAATAATCTGCCGGTACTTCCCTATGCATTCCAAGCGCACGGTTAGCACGGCGCCCGCTTTGCAATTGCCCGCGCCTGCTGCCAGCCACTCCTACAGCTACTCGACCCTTGAGCGCGAAGATTTAACGCGCGCCGACTTAGCCGAAGAAGTCGCGCTGGCCATTGCTTATAACGGCATCAGCCAAGCAGTGATGCTAGTTACGCCCACCGATCTCGAAGACTTCATCGTAGGTTTTAGTCTAGGCAGCGGCATCATTGCCTCGCCTGACGAAATCTATGACTTGAAGCTCAGCGGCTCAGGCTCCGCGCAGCACGCGCACGTGGAAATTGCCAGCCGTGCATTTTGGAACCTCAAGCAACAGCGACGCCAACTTGCCGGTACCAGCGGCTGTGGACTGTGCGGCGTGGAAGCAGTGGAACAAGCCCTGCCAGAGCTCAACGTTTTACCCGGCGCGCCGCTGCCTCCGGCGATCTGGCTAGATGGACTGCGCCAACGAATCGGCGCATTTCAGCCGTTGGGCCAACATTGCGGCGCGGTCCATGCCGCTTTATTCATGGACAGCAAAGGCGAATTGTTACTGGGCCGCGAAGACATTGGCCGACATAACGCCCTCGACAAATTGATCGGTGCATTAATCCGCCAGAACATTTCCATGAGTGGCGGGCTCGCCATTGTCACCAGCCGGTGCAGCCTGGAGTTGATCCAGAAAGTGCTGCGCGCCGGTATCCAGACACTGGTCAGCCTGTCCTCGCCCACCGGCCTAGCTCTGCAATGGGCGCGTAGGCACAACCTAAATTTAATTCACTTGCCGCAGCACAGTGCGCCACGTGTTTATAGCCCTGCTGTGGAGAATCAAGCGTGAGCACTCATCACCAAGCCGACAAAGTTCCGGTCAAGCGCTACAAACCGTACAAAGGACCGGCCGGTGGTTGGGGAGCGCTCATGAGCGTGACGCAAGCGTGGCTGACCAGCGATAACGCGTTGAAAAACCTCCGCATGATGCTTAAGACCAATCAGAACGGCGGGTTCGATTGCCCGGGCTGCGCGTGGGGTGATTCGCCAGAAAGCGGCATGGTCAAATTCTGCGAAAACGGTGCCAAAGCGGTCAACTGGGAAGCCACCAAGCGCCGGGTCGATGCTTCATTTTTCTCGCGTTACAGCGTCAGTGCGTTGCGCGAACAAAGTGATTATTGGCTTGAATACCAAGGTCGTTTAACCGAGCCCATGAGCTACGACGCCGAGACCGATCGCTATAAACCGATCAGTTGGGAAAATGCGTTTGCCTTGATCAGCCACCACCTGCGCAATCTTCCTAGTCCAGATATGGCCGAGTTTTATACCTCCGGCCGGGCCAGCAACGAAGCAGCTTATTTGTATCAGCTGTTCGTGCGCTCATACGGCACCAACAATTTTCCTGACTGCTCGAACATGTGCCACGAAGCCAGTGGCGTTGCGCTGGCGCAGAGCGTGGGCGTTGGCAAAGGTACCGTTACCTTTGCTGACTTCGAACACGCCGATGCAATTTTCGTCCTCGGCCAAAATCCGGGTACGAACCACCCGCGCATGCTCGAACCGCTGCGTGAAGCCGTGACCCGTGGCGCGCAAGTAGTGTGCATCAACCCGCTGAAAGAGCGTGGCCTGGAACGTTTCCAGCATCCACAGCATCCCCTGGAAATGCTCAGCAACGGTTCTGAACCGACCAGTACCGCATACTTTCGTCCGGCATTGGGTGGCGACATGGCTCTGCTGCGGGGCATGGCCAAGTACTTGCTGCAATGGGAGCGCGAATCTCAAGCGGCTAACGCTCCTGCGGTCTTCGACCATGATTTTTTAAACGAGCACACTGATGGAGTGCTCGATTATTTAGCCGCTATCGATGACACATCTTGGGAAGAGATCTATCAGCAGTCGGGCTTGTCGTTAACCGATATTGAAACGGCTGCGCGGATGTACGCAAAAGGTACAAAAGTCATCATGTGTTGGGCGATGGGCATCACTCAGCACCGCCACTCAGTGCCGACCATCCAGGAAATCGCCAACCTGATGCTGTTGCGCGGCAACATCGGAAAACCGGGCGCCGGGTTGTGCCCGGTGCGTGGTCACAGCAACGTGCAAGGCGACCGGACCATGGGCATCAACGAGCGTCCGCCGACGCTGTTCCTTGATGCACTGGAAAAACGCTTCCAGTTCAAAGTGCCGCGTACCAATGGTCACAACGTGGTTGAAGCCATTCACGCGATGCTTGATGGGCACTCCAAGGTATTTATCGGCCTAGGCGGTAACTTCGCTCAAGCCACCCCGGACAGTTCGCGTACCGTCAAAGCGCTGAGCAATTGCGACCTAACGGTGCAAATCAGCACCAAGCTTAACCGCAGCCACCTGACTCACGGTAAACAGGCGTTGATCTTGCCGTGCTACGGCCGTACCGACATCGATGTTCAGGCCGACGGTCCGCAAGCCGTAACTGTCGAAGATTCGTTTAGCATGGTCCATGCGTCCAATGGCCAACTGCAACCTCTCTCCAAGCAGATGCGCTCGGAGCCGGCGATCATTGCCGGGATTGCAGCGGCAACGTTGGGCTCCGCTCCAGTGGATTGGTTGTGGCTAACCGCCGACTACAGCCGAATTCGTGACCTGATAGCCGACACGATTCCCGGCTTCAAAGATTTCAACGAGCGCATTAAAAATCCTGGTGGCTTCTACTTGGGCAACGCGGCGAGCGAGCGTCGCTGGAACACCACAACAGCAAGAGCTAACTTCAAGCCCAATGTCCTGCCTTTGGACCTTGTGCATGAAAATGTTCGCGCAACGGGTCAGATCCCGGACCTGATTATGCAGTCCATGCGTTCGCACGATCAGTACAACACCACCATTTATGGCTTGGACGATCGTTATCGCGGGGTAAAGGGTCAGCGTGACGTCTTGTTCGCCAACGAAGCTGACATCATCCGCCTAGGCTTTAAACCGGGGCAGAAAGCCGACCTGATTTCGATCTGGAACGACGGCCTGGAGCGTCGTGTCAAAGGCTTTACCCTGTTAGCATTCGACATCCCAGCCGGACAAGCTGCCGCTTACTATCCAGAAGTAAATCCCCTGGTCCCTCTGGAAAGTATCGGTCTTGGCAGTAGCACGCCCACGTCAAAATTCGTCGCCATTCGCCTGGAAGCAGCAAGCGCCAGCGTCCGAATTTTGTAACCGTTGCGATGTATTAGTGGGAGCGAATAAATTCGCTCCCACTGGGATGGAACTGCGTCTTCTCGTTAATGGGCTAATTGATCCAACGCCTCGCGCAACTTATCCGGAATTGGCGCCGGTCGATTCGACGCCCGGTCCACGAATACGTGTACAAAACGCCCTGCCGCGCAGGCCTCGTCTTCCCCGGCCTTGAACACCGCTAATTCGTATTGAACCGAGCTCTTACCCAGCTTGCCCACGCGAAGGCCTACGTCTATCAGGTCCGGGAAAGCTATAGATGCGAAATAATCGCACGACGAACTGACCACAAATCCCACTACGTCACCGTCATGAATACTTAGGCCGCCGCGCTCGATCAAATAGGTGTTCACTGCCGTGTCGAAATAGCTGTAATAGGTCACGTTATTCACATGACCGTAGATATCGTTGTCGTGCCAGCGGGTGGAAATCGGCTGGAAGTAGCGATAATCAGCGCGTTGCGGGTTTTGCTCGGACATAAGCAGACTCTGGTGATGGAAAGATGCAGTCTTACTCAATCATTGCGTCACGCGCCCAATCTCGTATCTGCGCGTAAGGGTAATTTTCCAGCGCCGCAAACCCTTTGATCCCTCGTGCTTTGAGTTTAGTAAAAAGCGGCACGCTGATACCACACAGGAATCGGGCCAAACAGTCTGCACTGGGATCGTAGCCACTGTAATCCAAATGCCTGCGCAGAAATTCACCGCACAGGTCTTCGAAACTTTGCACAGCCAAGGCGGGCAACGCGGGCGGAGACGGTAGTTGGGCAATATGTCCATGACACACCGAACAATGACCGCACTGCTCGGGAGCCTGAAGGTCGCCGAAGTACTCGGCGAGCCGGTAACTCAGGCACCGCTCGGTGGCGAACAGATCAAGCATGGCGTGGATCCGCGCAACTTCAGTGGCTTCATGCTGCTTGAAATAGTCATGTAACTCATGGCCCAGCGCATCGGGGTCGAAATTCATATCAAGCAAGCTGTAGACCTCCGTCATCAACTTGCTTTCTAACTCGATCCAGCCTTTTTCCTGGAAGTAATCCAACGCGGTCACCACTCGGCCACGCTCGGCTTGGTGCTGCTGATACAACGCGTCAAAGTTAACCGTGGCCCAGGTTCGTGCCCGGCCTGAGGTCTCGATAATTGCTTCAACAAACTGACGTCGCTCGCCTTCAAAACGCTGTAATAGAAGGCTAGGTTCGATCAGAAACTTGAAGCGATATTCTGCAAAATATGCAAAACGCGGAGCGATGATACCGCGCAACTCCAGCTGCACCAGCAAGGTCTTCAGCGGTAGTTGGCGAATATTGCTCTGATCGGCCAGTGGCCCCAACAGCAACTCCCACTGTCCGTCGTTGGTTGTATTCAGCAACTCATCGATGACATGCCGGATACCCAGGTACTCCGGCGTATCGCCGTAAACAAAATTTTCCAGGATATTCAAGCTGTCTCGGTTGGCCAGCACCAAACAGTCCGATGGACCGCCATCACGCCCTGCACGACCGATTTCCTGGCTGTAATTCTCGATAGATTTCGGCAGGTCGAAATGGACCACGTTGCGGATATCACTCTTGTCGATCCCCATACCAAACGCGATGGTGGCGACGATGCAATTCAGTTGCCCGCCCATGAATTGCCGCTGAATAGACTCACGCTTATCGTGCGGCAAACCAGCATGGTAGGCACTGGCCGCCAAGCCGTTCTGACTCAAATGTGCAGCGATATGTTCAGCGGTTTTCTGCAACGTGACGTAGACGATGGTTGGCTGGCCCACCCGCGGTGCGAGCCATTGGACCAATCGACGCCGCTTATCTCGACCCATAACCGGCTCAACCAATAGATTGAGATTGGGGCGATAAAAGCCGGTCGTCACGACGTCTTCCGGAGCGATAGCGAATTTGGCCTGCATATCAGCGATAACATTCGGCGTTGCCGTAGCCGTCAGCAGCAACGCTTGCGGGATATTGAACTGACGCTGGTAATCGGGAAGCTTGAGGTAGTCCGGGCGAAAATTATGGCCCCACTCCGAAATGCAGTGTGCTTCATCGATGACCAGCAACGAGATCGGCACCTGCTCAATGAAATGACGAAAGCGCTCGTTCTTCAAGCGCTCCACGGAAATCATTAGGATCTTCAGTTCGCCAGAGCGGGCTCGCGCCATCACTTGCGCTGAATCGTCGCGGCTTTGTGCTGAATCGATGCTTGCTGCGGCGATACCGTGGCGCTGCAGAAACGCCAATTGGTCCTGAATCAACGCCAACAATGGCGAAACCACCAGAGTCAGGTGTGGCAGCATCAGCGCCGGCAGTTGATAGCACAACGATTTACCCGACCCGGTCGGAAAAATCGCTGCCGCCGAACGCCCTGCTAACACTGCCGCGATTGCAGCCTCTTGCCCAGACCGAAAATGTGAATAACCAAACACGCGCTCGAGACGCTCATGCATAAGCCGCCACTCCATCGATTGCCAAGTAAGCACCAGACCATAACCCAAAGCCATTGATTGAATACAGAGGGTGAAAAGTCGGGCTCGCCTCAGGAGATTTCATAATGTTCTCTGATTGCGCCCTGCTGGCAAAACGCCGCAGCGAGGTTTACCCTTCCCGCCCGAGTTATAGACGCTACCCCCATCAACCACAGAAACGGCTCCATTAACGGCGCGAATGCCGCAAAGGAGGAGCGCTTTTGCAGTGCCGCTAACGGGTTTAGTCCAAGGCGCTGAGTAGTTAAACACCGATACATACACTAACAGTAGCGCAGCCTCTCAATAAGCATCGTGGGTACTGCGCCTAAAAGCCGTTAGATCCTACAGACTAAATAAAAAAAATCCCTTTGATATCTCATTAAAATATTCAGTAATACACCTCAACATTACACCGAACTAAATTTGTTTATTCTCGCCGTTCAATCCACATACAGCGAGACAACAAAATGACTATTTTCACTGTTTATTTCTGCGGTACAGGCTCAAACAAATTTGACTCTATCAATAAAAATTTTTGGGACGGCGAGTTGATATCGACGCTCGCTAATAACAATGCAGGCAGGGAGTTTGCCGACTGGACTGTTATTGACGGGCCCGGAAGCGGTAACCTACAAGCCGATGAAATGTTTACCAAATCTAAAGAGTACGGCCTGTCAGGCACCCTCTTCGGCAAAGGCTGGCATGAGAACGTTTCTCATGCACTGCACATGATTAAAGGAAAGTGCGATTGGCAGCGCACGCAACTAACGGAAGCAAACTATAAAACGTTAAAGGCCGCAGGCATTCCAATTGACGAGGTCAAAATTACAGGAACGTATTTATGGAGAAAGTACAACTACGGCGACCGAAAGGTCACGCCACAAAATATACAGGAACAAATAATCAACATTTTCCGCAAGGGTTCAATCATACCCACTCAGGTCAATCTGGTGGGGTGGAGTCGCGGCGGCGTAAGCTGCCACATGCTTGCTAATGCGATGTTGGCAGACAGCGAGTTGAAACACATCAAGGTTAATATTTTTGCTGTGGACCCCGTACCTGGTGCGCTGAATTTCCAAGGTGAAAAAGTGACATTGGGTAGCAATGTTTCGGAGTACGTTGGCTTTTATGCCAGGGACGAACGCTCCAAAGGTTTCTCCTGCGTCATTCCGACAACCCATTCCTCCACTAACGTTCACATCTATCCAATGGCAGGCCGCCACGCAACGCTTGTAGGTAACGCGGCAGTAAATGGATCAGAAGGGCCGAAGGTATTGCACGAACCCGGTAGGATCGTCAGGCATTTTGCTGAAAAATGCTTAACGCGCTGGGGTGTCAAGTTGGATAAAAAATTGAACTTGGGCGCCGCCGAGATTGCTAATTTTCACGACGCTATCGTGCGCGGTGAACAATATTATGTAGCGATGCGCAAGCAGTCCTACACCGTGCTTACCGAGCAGGAAAGAGATCAACGGCTTGTAACGTTCGGGTCTCACGGCGTGCACTTCACGGCGATTGAAGGCGACCAATTCCAGCCAGCAAAAGGGCTTGCAGGCAGCCTAAGCGCCACTAATGACACCTACAAAAATCTTCACTGATTCGTTTAGAAATCTGCACCTGTAGCACAAAAGCCAGACCCAGAACTCTGCAAAAAAAACCGCCCTCTGGAGGGCGGTTTTTTTATTTATACAACTCTTAAACCACTTTTGGACCGGCCGCCTTGATCGAGTCACTCACATCGAACTTCTTAAAATTCTCAACAAACAGCCCGGCTAGTGCATTAGCGGCTTCGTCATAAGCCGCTTTGTCTGCCCAAGTGTTGCGTGGATTGAGGAGACCGGTGTCTACACCGGGTACCAGCTTCGGTACGTCGAGGTTTACAGTGGCGAGGTGTTCAGTTTCTGCGCCGATCAATGCACCACTCTGGATGGCTGCAATGACGCCGCGAGTTGTCGGGATGTTGAAGCGCTTGCCAACACCGTAGCCGCCACCCGTCCATCCGGTGTTAACCAGATAAACCTTCGAACCGAAGCCACGAATACGTTTGATCAGCAGTTCAGCGTATTCACCCGCCGGACGTGGAAAGAACGGTGCGCCAAAGCAGGTTGAGAAGGTCGACTTGATGCCGCTGCCTGACCCCATTTCCGTGGAGCCGACCAGTGCGGTATAGCCTGACAGGAAGTGGTAGGCCGCTTGCTCTTCACTGAGAATTGAGACCGGTGGCAACACCCCGGTCAGGTCGCAGGTCAGGAAGATCACCGCGTTCGGCTCGCCCCCGAGGTTTTGCGGCGCGCGCTTCTCGATCAGTTCACGCGGGTACGCGGCGCGGCTGTTCTGAGTAAGGCTGTCATCGGCGTAGTCAGCTTTCTTGGTCACCGGGTCAATGATTACGTTTTCCAGCACGGCGCCGTGCTGAATAGCTTTCCAGATGACAGGCTCGTTCTTCTCGGAGAGGTCGATGCACTTGGCATAGCAACCGCCTTCGATGTTAAACACAACACCTACGCCCCAGCCATGTTCGTCGTCGCCAATGAGGTAACGGCTTTCATCAGCGGAAAGGGTGGTTTTGCCGGTGCCAGACAGGCCAAAGAACAACGTGACGTCGCCGTCTTCACCCATGTTGGCGGCGCAGTGCATCGGCAGCACGTCAACCGCTGGCAGCAGAAAATTCTGTACCGAGAACAATGCCTTCTTCATTTCACCGGCGTAACGCATGCCGGCGATCAGCACTTTCTTGGCGGCAAAGTTGAGGATCACGGTACCGTCGGAATTGGTGCCGTCACGCTCAGGCTCGCAGACGAACTCTGGAGCGTTGATTACTTGCCATTCAGTTTTAGCGGCAGGGTTGTACTTTTCCGGGTTAATGAACAGGCAACGCCCGAACAGGTTGTGCCATGCAGTACCCGTGGTCATTTTGACCGCCAGGTAGTGCGCCGGATCGGAACCTACATGGACGTGAGAGACGAAGCTTTCGCGCTCACCGAGGAAAGCTGCAACCCGATTCCACAGTGCGTCAAACTTGTCAGCCGGAAATTTACGGTTGATCGGGCCCCAAGCGATAGCGTCCTGAGTGCTTGGCTCCTCAACAATAAAACGGTCAACCGGCGAGCGGCCAGTTCGATGGCCTGTTTTCACGACCAGCGCGCCAGTATCGGAAAGCTCGCCTTCACCGCGGTTCAAGGCTTCTTTAACCAGATCATCGATGCTGAGATCGGTGTATACGGCATTATTAGCTTGCGTCATGAGGTTCCCCGTCGGCCCAGGCCGGTGCTCCAAACATTTTGTAGTAGAAATTCTGACACTACTACAGCGGAAAAAGTGGGCCGGATTATGCCAGAACTGCTTAAAAAAGGTAGAACCCTCCGGTCAGAACGGCAATAACGCGACCCTACGGGCATTTCAGGTACATTCTGCCCCACTTAATGCCGCGTATTAGAGGGTGAATCCACACCGCCACCGGCAAATATCTGCGCCACGTCAGTGGCATCAAATAGGTAACGCTGATTGCAGAACTGGCAGTCGATTTCAATGGCGCCGTGATGCTCGATCACCAGTTGCTGCGCATCTTCTTCACCGAGGCTCACCAAGGCATTGGCCGAACGCTCGCGGGAACAGCTACAACGGAACTGCAGAGGCTGGATGTCAAACATGCGTACTGCATCTTCATGGAACAAACGGTGCAACACGGTCTCATTATCCAAACTGAGTAGCTCTTCAGCGGTCAGAGTTCCGGCCAGCGCCGTAACATGTTGCCAACTGGCATCGCGATCTTCCGGATCGGTTAAACGGTCAGCGGGCAATTGCTGCAACAGCAGGCCACGCGCACGGGAGCCGTCCGCGCTGAGCCAAAAACGCGTTCCCAACTGCTCGGACAGGGCGAAATATGACGTCAGGCTTTCGGACAAATCAGCACCGTCCAACGCCACGGCACCCTGGTAGCGTTTGCCCTGACGCGGATCGATGGTCAACGTAAGAATGCCATCCGGCATCAGGTCGCGAAGCCCGGCACCCGACACGATCTGGTCTTCCTCGTAGCGAGCTATACCACGTATCTCACGGTCACTTGAGCATTCGACCATCAACATGGGTACGGCACCGCTGGAATTGGCCTGTAGCACCAACAAACCATCAAATTTCAGCGTACCCACCAGCAGCGAAGCAGCCGCGAGCATTTCACCCAGCAACTGTGCGACGGGTTCGGGATACGGGTGCTTGGCCAGCACCTCGGCATAGCTGCGCTCAAGCGTTACCAGCTCTCCGCGAACGTCGCTTTCATCAAAAATGAAACGCTGTGTGTAATCAATATCCGGAAAATCATGCATGAGAAAAGGTATCTGAAGTGATGGCAAGGTAATGACGAGCGCCTAAAAAACGCCGCCTGACAACTAACATTTTTTCCGCTGTAATCATGCCGATGGGGCGTATTTTATGAACAACGTCAATTGCTGAGTAGCTCACCGGCAGACAATTCAGTGTGGCTCTAAATCTGGACAGTCGCCATTATGTGACTGTTATACATAATCGTCGGTTTGGTTCGCTGACGTCGATGATCATTCACACCCTATTGAAAAAAGCGTTAGACACAGAGCTGCCGTACGATTTTCAACCGACTGGGGTTATTAGTCGTCACCTGAACCACGAAACTGATGAAGCTGTCGACGTTGCTTCTTGGTGGGCCGCCCTTCGGTGCTGATGCCAATGCTGCCCGCCTTGCGCATGGCCACGGCGTTTTCACGCTTTTGGACGCTTTCCGGGGTTTCGGTGTACAGAGTTTGCGCCTCAGAGGCGCCTCGCCGTACTGCCGATAGCGCCTGAATGATCACCGTACGCTCATCAAACCCTGCGCGGATTTGGAACTCGTCACCTACACGTGGCTCCTTGCCTGGCTTGCATCGTTCGCCACGCCAGTGGACTTTACCGCTTTCAATCGCGGCCTTGGCCAATGCTCGTGTTTTAAAAAAACGCGCAGCCCATAGCCATTTGTCCAGCCTGACTTTGTCATCCTCTTCCTGTTTTTGTGCCATTGGGATTCCTTAATAAGCAACGGTCCGAACTTTACTACGTCACGTATAGCAGGCGTCAAACCGATCATGGGACTAGAATGCCCTCTCTATCGACGGCTCCCTTGGCGCAGGAATGCTACGTGACTGAATTTCCGATCTCGCTCACCCATCCTAAAGTTAAATGCGAAGGCTGCCAGAACAGCATCGAACTGGATTTCGACTTTGCATTTGCCTACCAACCCATCGTCGACTTGCGTGATCGGTCGGTGTTCGCTCATGAGGCCTTGGTACGCGGTACCCATGGCGAAGGTGCCCTGTCGATTTTGAGCCAAGTCAATGCCCAAAATCGCTACCGCTTCGACCAACGATGTCGTACTGAAGCGATTGCTGGAGCAGCGCGATTGGGAATGCGCGAGCACCTGTCGATCAATTTTCTACCCAACGCGGTATACCGGCCAGAGCTGTGTATTCGCAGCACGTTGGAATCAGCCAAGGCGCACAACTTCCCCTTGAGCCAACTGATTTTCGAAACCGTTGAAAGTGAGCATTTGGATAACAATCATCATTTGACCAACATTCTGCGCGAATATCAGGAGTTTGGCTTCAAGACGGCCATTGATGACTTCGGTGCCGGCTACTCAGGGCTGACATTGCTGGCAGATTTTCAACCGGACTTGATTAAACTCGACATGGCACTGGTTAGGGATATTCATTTGGATCGCGCCCGTCAGGCTATTGTTCGAGGCGTTGTCATAATGTGTGAAGAGTTAGGTGTTGCAGTCATCGCTGAAGGCATCGAGCATGCCGAAGAGCGCAATTTTTTGGCCGACTGCGGAATATTTCTCATGCAGGGCTACTTGTTCGCCAAGCCTGCATTCAAAGCTTTAGCCCAGATAAATCCTGGCGCCTGGCAGACTGTTTGAAACATTCGGGATCGCTTTGAAAATATTTGATCATTTGACAGTCGTCGGCCTTCGCGAGTGGGTAGCGCTGCCCCATCTAGGCGTGGCCGGCTTGCGCGCAAAAATCGACACCGGGGCGAGTACATCAAGCCTTCACGCGACTGAAATCGAACCTTTCGAACGCGATGGCCAAAAATGGGTACGCTTCAACGCGCACCTAGGCACCGTGGTTCAGCTACGCCATCGCCGTTGCGAAGCGCTGTTGGTCGCGATGAAAACCATAAAAAGTTCTAACGGGCATACGCAGGTCCGCTACGTAATCCGAACCACGCTGGCGCTGGGTGATCGGGTATGGCCTGTGGAATTTACACTGGCTTGCCGCAAAGCCATGCGCTATCGCTTGTTGCTTGGTTCCAAAGCCCTTATCGACGGCCATTTGGTAGTTAATCCGGGCGCTACATACGTTCAAGAAAAGCCGGTATTTCCGGCATCTATTACTTCTGTCACAGGTGTTGCATGAAGATCGCTGTGCTGTCGCGTAACCCGCGTCTGTATTCCACACGACGCTTGGTCGAAGCAGGTACCGCCCGCGGCCATGAAATGGTGGTGATCGACACCCTGCGCGCATACATGAACATCGCCAGTCATAAGCCGCAAATCCACTATCGCGGCAAGCCATTAGAGGATTTCGATGCAGTGATCCCGCGAATCGGTGCCTCGGTAACGTTTTATGGCTGCGCGGTGCTGCGCCAGTTTGAAATGATGGGCGTATTCCCGCTGAACGAATCAGTAGCTATTGCTCGCTCGCGGGATAAGTTGCGTTCGTTGCAATTGCTTTCACGCCGAGGCGTTGGTTTGCCCGTCACCGGGTTTGCTCACTCACCCGACGACATTCCAGACTTGATCCGCATGGTCAATGGCGCTCCGTTGGTCATCAAAGTCTTAGAGGGCACCCAAGGTATTGGCGTGGTGCTATGTGAAACGGCGACTGCTGCTGAGTCGGTGATTGAAGCGTTCATGGGCCTTAAGCAAGACATTATGGTCCAGGAGTACATCAAGGAAGCAGGCGGCGCCGATATTCGCTGTTTTGTCGTGGGCGACAAAGTTATTGCGTCGATGAAGCGTCAGGCCAAGCCCGGAGAGTTTCGCTCAAACCTACACCGGGGTGGCAGCGCTAGCCTGATCAAGATCACACCTGAAGAACGCATGACAGCCATTCGTGCAGCCAAGGTGATGGGCTTGAGCGTCGCCGGCGTGGATATCCTGCGCTCCAATCACGGTCCTCTGGTTATGGAGGTGAACTCATCACCGGGGCTGGAAGGCATCGAAACCACCACCAACAAAGACGTGGCCGGGATGATCATGGAGTATCTGGAAAAGAACAGCGGCCCGCACATGACGCGGACCAGAGGGAAGGGTTGATAGGCCCTACAGGGTATTCGTCTTACACACTTCAGCTAAACCGCCCCCCTTGGCAACATCAATCCCAGAGGCAAACGCACACGGGCTTCAAGGCCGCCTCCGGATCGATTTCGGAGCTCTACGTTGCCGCCATGCATGGCGGCAATTCGCTTGACGATCGCTAATCCCAACCCGGTACCTTTTCCACTACGCGCCCGGTCGCCACGAATAAAGGGATTGAAGATGATCTCCAGCTCGGATGGATCAATACCCATACCGCGATCCAGGACACTCAGCACTACGTAAGGCGCACTGGCATCTCCAGATACATAAGCGGCGACTTCGATCCCATTGCCCGCGTGATGCATCGCGTTACCAATCAAGTTGTTCAACAACCGCTTAAGCGAAACTCGGCGTAGCGGAAAAGGCGGTATTGGTTCCAGACATAATCGAATTTGCTCCACGGGATGGTTGAAGGGAGCTACCACCTCCCGCACTAAATCACCCAAGTCGACTTCTTCGATTTTTTCATCGCGACCATCGCGAATGAACGCCAGGAATTGATCGAGAATCGCATCCATGTCTTCGATATCGCGAACCATACCCTCCGTTAGCTCGTTTTCATCAGTCATCAACTCCAGCGACAGACGTAAACGAGTCAGAGGTGTGCGCAGGTCATGAGAAACTCCAGCCAACATCAATTCCCGCTCTTGCCCGGCCTGTTCAACGTCTTCGGCCATTTGGTTGAACGCGCGATATACCTCGGCCATCTCACTGGGCGTATCGCTAATCGGCAAACGTACGCTACGTCCCTGGCCGAGCTGGCGGGCGGCGAACACCAAACGCTTAAGCGGTTGATTAAGCTGCCTCACGAAAATCCACGCCGACGCAGTGGATAACAAACCAATGGCTAGGAACCAGCCAAGTACGCTCCAGATCTTCTGACCGCGTAACGGATGCGGGTACAACGGCACTTTGAGCCAACCGTCCCCTAGGCTGGGCGCTCGAACCCAAAGTGCCGGTGGCGCATGCACGCGCAAGCGCACCTCAGTGTCTGCACCTAGCTCAGCCTGCATTTGCCGTTGATATATCTCACTGTAAGGCCAATGTTGCTCGCCCTCCGGTACCCCACCGCCAACCACGCGGATTAGCCCCGCAGCTTCGGCAATTGCCGAGCGGTCTTGCTCATCAGCAGCCCAATAGGCACGTAACGTCAGTGCGACACCGTGGCTGTATTGTCTGTCGACCAGCACGTCTTCGTTCATCAGCAGATAAACCAAGGTCAGTGCTTTGGAAAACAGGACGACAATCAGCACCAGCCATAGGGTGCGAGAGAAGAAGCTTTGCGGGAACCAGAGCGGCGTTTTCATGGCAGTAGCTACACACTTTGCAGGTGCGAGTCAGGCTCGCATAAATGGTGAATCGCGAACAGCGCCAGTCGCGTGAACGCCCGCACCAAACCAGCCGATATCCCACAATGGGCTATCGACTGTCGGGGCGAGGATCGGCGCGCTTAACAGCTCACTCCTACAAAATGCAGATCACTTGTTTCCAGTACCATCGGGAACGAATACGTAACCCACACCCCATACTGTCTGGATATAGCGAGGCTTGGAAGGGTCCGGCTCGATCAAGCGACGCAAGCGTGAAATTTGTACGTCAATGGAGCGCTCCAGCGCATCCCACTCACGACCACGAGCCAAATTCATTAATTTGTCGCGGGTCAGTGGCTCGCGTGCATGCATGACCAAAGCCTTGAGCACGGCGAATTCACCCGTCGTCAGCATATGCACTTCGGTGCCGCGTTTGAGCTCGCGAGTTGCCAGTGACAGCTCGTAATCACCAAATGTGACGGACTCGTCTTCACTGCCGGGCGCGCCAGGTACGGGTGTGGTCTGACGACGAAGCACAGCCTTGACTCTCGCCATAAGCTCATCGGGGTTGAATGGCTTGGACAGGTAATCGTCCGCACCCAGCTCCAGGCCGCGGATACGGCTCAACTCATCGCCCTTGGCAGTTAACATGATAATCGGCACTTGATTGTTGGCAGCACGCAAACGGCGGCAGGCAGATAGCCCATCTTCGCCGGGCAGCATCAAATCAAGTACGACAAGGTGAAAAACCTCCCGAGCCAGCAGGCGATCCATTTGCTCGACGTTAGCTACAGCACGGGCGCGATACCCTTTGCTCGTAAAAAAGCGCTCTAGCAGGCTGCTTAACCCTGGGTCGTCGTCAACAATGAGGATTTTTTCCCCTTCAGCAGTTTGTGCAATGCTGCTCATTAGATGCTCCTTTGATCTCGGCGCGCATTATGGCGTAGCCGCCGAGTTACGTACTGTAAGCATTGTTAGCAGATTTTACTTGAACCGCCAGTAACTGTTACACCCAACGCCCGTTAGAGGCGCCAATCCCCTTTATCGCAGATCGCCGGGTATAATGCGCCGCCGCGAAGTCAGGCACTCTGGCCGACGCTGCTTGTAAACAGTCGTATATTTTTTGTTCACAATTTGCTAGGTGGTTTTATGGACAGCATCAACAGCCGCATCGCCGAGGAACTCGGTGTACGTCCACAGCAGGTCGCAGCGGCCGTCGCTCTGCTCGATGAAGGTTCAACAGTGCCCTTCATCTCTCGCTACCGCAAAGAAGTAACCGGCAGTCTTGATGACACTCAATTACGTCATCTGGAAGAGCGCCTGCGCTATCTGCGTGAACTCGACGAGCGACGCATCAGCATTCTCGCCAGCATTGAAGAGCAAGGAAAACTAACCCCCGAGCTGGCTCGCGATATTAAACTTGCTGACACCAAAACTCGCCTTGAAGACTTGTATCTGCCCTATAAACAAAAACGCCGCACCAAGGGCCAAATCGCTCTGGAAGCGGGCCTAGGCGAATTGGCCGATGGACTGTTCAACGACCCGAGCCTGACCCCTGAAAGCGAAGCTGCCCGTTTCGTCAATGCCGAAAAAGGCGTGACTGATGCGAAGGCTGCACTCGAAGGCGCCAAATACATTCTGATGGAGCGTTTTGCCGAAGACGCCCATTTGCTCGACAAGCTGCGCAGCTTTCTTAAGCAGGAATCGGTGATCAGTGCTCGGGTGGTGGCTGGCAAAGAAGAAGAAGGCGCGAAATTCCGCGACTACTTCGAACACGACGAGCCGCTAAAAAGCATGCCATCGCATCGCGCCTTGGCTATTTTCCGCGGTCGTAACGAAGGTTTTCTCAGTTCCTCGCTGAAGGTTGGCGAAGAGCTGCCAGGCGCCATGCACCCGTGCGAAATGATGATCAGCGAACGTTTCGGACTGCAAAACCAGAATCGCCCTGCTGATAAGTGGCTGGCCGAAGTGGTGCGTTGGACCTGGAAGGTCAAGCTCTATACCCACTTGGAAACCGATTTGCTCGGCGAGCTACGCGAAGGCGCAGAAACCGAAGCCATCAACGTATTCGCGCACAACTTGCACGACTTGCTGTTGGCCGCGCCCGCCGGCCCCCGCGCCACATTGGGCCTCGACCCTGGTTTGCGCACCGGCTGCAAAGTGGCGGTGGTTGATGCAACCGGCAAGTTGCTGGATTACGCCACGGTTTATCCCCACGTACCTAAGAACCAGTGGGATCAAACCATTGCCGTATTGGCCGCCCTGTGTGCTAAACACGCCGTGGACTTGATCGCCATCGGTAACGGCACCGCCAGCCGGGAAACAGATAAACTGGCCGCCGAACTGATCAAGAAATACCCAGGCTTGAAAATGACCAAGGTGATGGTCTCAGAAGCCGGCGCTTCGGTGTATTCCGCCTCAGAACTGGCTGCCAAAGAGTTCCCTGACCTGGACGTGACCATTCGTGGCGCGGTGTCGATCGCCCGGCGCTTGCAAGACCCGCTGGCTGAGCTGGTGAAAATCGATCCGAAATCCATCGGCGTCGGCCAATACCAGCACGATGTATCGCAGCTAAAACTGGCCCGTGGTCTGGATGCAGTGGTTGAGGACTGCGTGAATGCCGTCGGTGTCGATGTGAATACCGCGTCTGTGGCCTTGCTGGCACGTATTTCTGGCCTCAACTTTACGTTGGCACAAAATATTGTCGCCCACCGCGATGAAAACGGGGCGTTCAAGACCCGCGCCGCGCTGAAGAAAGTCAGCCGTCTTGGCGAAAAAACATATGAGCAAGCTGCCGGGTTCCTGCGTGTCATGAACGGTGATAATCCGCTGGATTCCTCCGCCGTTCACCCGGAAGCTTATCCGCTGGTGAAGCGTATTGCCGCTGAAACCGACCGCGATATCCGCTCGCTGATTGGAGACGCCAGCTTCCTCAAGCGTCTGGATCCGAAAAAATACACCGATGAAACCTTCGGCTTGCCAACCGTGACCGACATTCTGCAAGAGCTAGAAAAACCAGGCCGTGACCCGCGTCCCGAGTTCAAAACCGCCGAGTTCCAGGACGGCGTCGAAGAACTCAAGGATCTGGAGTTGGGCATGATCCTTGAGGGAGTGGTCACCAACGTGACCAACTTTGGCGCCTTCGTCGATATCGGCGTCCATCAAGATGGCTTGGTGCACATATCGGCGTTGTCGGAGAAGTTCATCAAAGACCCCCGTGAAGCAGTGAAAGCTGGCGATGTGGTGAAGGTCAAGGTCATGGAAATTGACATACCGCGTAAACGGGTTGGGCTCTCGATGCGCATGGGTGATACCCCCGGCGAGAAAATTGATGGCGCACGAGGCGCACGTCCCGGTTCGGCTCCGCGCTCGCAACAAAGTAGCCCGCGCAAAGAGGCTCCGACCGCCGCGATTCCGGCCAGCAATGCCATGGCGTCTTTGTTCGCCAACGCCAAGCAGTTGAAGAAGCGCTGATGGATATCCCGGAAGGTCTCACCCAAAGTGCATTTTTTAATACGCTCGGCTGCCGATTGGCTCTTTTGGACCACGGTGTTGCGCACGTCGCGTTGCCGCTAGAGCCTCATCTGCGCAATCGCGGCAACGTAATGCACGGTGGAGCAATCTTCAGCTTGGTCGATATCACCATGGGGCTAGCGTGTTCCAGCTCCCACGGTTTCGATCAACAAAGCGTGACCATCGAATGCAAAATCAACTATGTGCGTTCGGTTTCCGAAGGCGAGGTGCTCTGTATCGCCAAGGTGCTTCACGCCGGGCGACGCACGCTGGTAGTCGAAGCAGAAGTGGTCCAAGGCGATAAATTGATCGCTAAAGCGCAGGGCACATTTGCCGTCATCTAGCTGTCGAGCGTGGATTTGAGTTAATTTCGACACTGCGTAACAGTGTCGAAATTAACTGTTTGCTGTGCGACGAATCTTGCAATGGGGCTTCGGCGTTCCAAACCACAACCAGGCGAAGACATCAGTTCTTCTCTTCACCCTTGTAGATGGTCATACCCACCCCCATATTGGGGCGACTGACGCGTGAAGGAATCCAACTTGAGCGAACTTCTCAACCGCCGCCTGGCTTTGCTTAGCGAGCCTACTCACCTCTCCTTGCTGGAGCAGTGCCTACACGGTATTGAGCGTGAATGCTTGCGCGTAACCGACCAGGCACGCTTGGCACAGACCCCACACCCTGAAGCATTGGGTGCCGCGCTGACCAACGAGCAAATCACCACCGACTACTCCGAGTCATTGTTAGAGTTCATCACTCCGGCACTGGCTGACCCGGCTGACACACTGAACAGTCTGGACAAGATCCATCGCTACGCCTACAGTAAACTCGGTGCCGAATACCTGTGGAGCCCGTCAATGCCTTGTCCATTGCCGGCTGAAGAAGATATTCCGATTGCCTACTACGGTACGTCAAACATCGGTCAACTCAAGTACGTCTATCGCAAAGGCCTTGCCTTGAGATACGGCAAAGCGATGCAATGCATTGCGGGGATTCACTACAACTTTTCGCTGCCGGAAAAACTTTGGCCTGTGCTTCGCCAGGCTGAGGACTTTGTCGGCACGGACCGCGACTTTCAATCGTCGTCCTATATCGCTCTGATCCGTAACTTCCGCCGCTACAGTTGGCTATTGATGTACCTGTTTGGCGCATCCCCGGCCTTGGACGCAGGCTTTTTGCGTGGCCGTTCACATCAACTGGAACAATGGGACGCCGACACTTTATTCCTCCCGTACGCCACCAGCTTGCGCATGAGCGATTTGGGCTACCAGAGTAACGCTCAAGCAGGATTAACACCGTGCTACAACGATTTGACCAGCTATATCGACAGCTTGCGTAAGGCGGTAGGCACTCCGTACGCGCCTTATGTCGAGATTGGTACCAGCAAGGACGGTGAATGGATCCAGCTCAACACGAACATTCTGCAGATCGAAAACGAGTACTACTCCAATATCCGTCCGAAACGCGTGACGCACTCGGGCGAACGGCCAATTCAGGCGTTGATGGCCCGTGGCGTGCAATACGTTGAAGTTCGCTGCCTGGATATTAACCCGTTCTTGCCTTTGGGTATCGACTTGCAACAAGCGCGGTTCATTGATGCGTTTGTGCTGTATTGCGCGCTACAGGACAGCCCTCAACTGACTGACAACGAGTGCACCAACGCAGGCTCGAACTTCTTGACCGTGGTCAAGGACGGTCGTCGCCCAGGTCTCGAACTGCGCCGCAATGACAGCACCATCGGCCTGAAAGCATGGGCAACGGAGCTGCTGGAAAAAATCGCTCCATTGGCGCAGTTACTCGATCAAAGCTATGGTGGCGACGAACACTCCAAGTCCCTGGCTTCACAGCTAATAAAGGTCAACGACCCGGCGCTGACTCCATCGGCACAAGTGTTGGCGAGCATGACCAGCCACTCGGAAGGCTTTACCGCATTTTCGTTCCGCCAGAGCCAAGTGCACGCGGAGTATTTCCGCAGCGAACCGCTGAGCGTCGAAGATCAGGCCCACTTCGAAACGTTGGCCCACACCTCAATTGCCGAACAGGCAAAGCTGGAAAAAATCGAAGAAACTGTTGATTTTGATACGTTCGTTGGTTCGTATCAAGCGAGCATTTTGGCGATTAATAACTGAAATAAAAGAGTTTTTGGGACTGAATTCAGTTATTTGGGAAGGAAACGGCGCAGTCATTTAGAAACCGCGCCGCCTGCTATATCGCCACCCAGTGGGCTGCTATTGGCGAAGTGATCTCTGAAAAACCTACAACGCTTTTTCGAATATCTTCGAGTTGCGTTGATAGTTGTAGAGCGAAGCCCTGGCGCTGGGCAGTCGATCGACACTGCTAGGCTCAAATCCGCGCTCACGGAACCAATGCGCTGTTCGAGTAGTGAGTACAAACAGGGTTTTGAGACCCTGTTCCCGCGCACGTAATTCAATCCGCTCCAACAGCACATCGCCGCGACCGCCGTGGCGGTACTCTGGGTTAACGGCTAGGCAGGCCAGCTCACCCGCGTCTGAGTCGGCGATCTGATACAGGGCGGCACAAGCAATGATTAAGCCTTCGCGTTCAACCACGCTGAATTGCTCAATCTCGCGCTCCAAGACTTCCCGCGAACGACGGACTAGAATCCCTTGCTCTTCCAACGGGCTGATCAGGTCCAGCAAACCACCGACGTCTTCAATCGCTGCCTCGCGCACCTGCTCGAACTGCTCCTGCGCGACCAATGTGCCGCCGCCGTCGCGGGTAAACAACTCTGTCAGCAGCGCACCGTCTTCGACGTAGCTGACGATGTGGCTACGGCCAACCCCGCCGCGACACGCTTCAGCAGCCGCACCCAACAACTCAGCCTGATAGTTACTGCCTAAACGCTGCATGTGCGCGGGAACCTGCTGCGGACGCAGTTCACGTACCAAACGACCCTGCTCATCCAACAGCCCACGTTCGGCACCGAACAGCAGCAGTTTATCAGCACCCAGATCAATCGCAGCCCGGGTGGCAACGTCTTCACAGGCGATGTTAAAAATCTCGCCCGTTGGCGAATAGCCCAGCGGCGACAGCAACACAATGGAGCGCTCGTCGAGCAAGCGGTTGATACCCTTACGATCCACCCGGCGCACTTCGCCGGTGTGGTGGTAATCCACGCCTTCAACCACGCCAAAGGGCCTTGCTGTGACAAAATTTCCGCTGGTCACCCGCAGTCGAGAGCCCTGCATCGGGGACGCCGCCAGGTCCATGGACAGACGGGCTTCAATGGCAATACGCAAATGGCCAACCGCGTCGATGACACATTCCAGCGTGGCGGCATTGGTAATGCGTAAATCACGATGAAAATGCGGCGTCAGGCCGCGCGCCGCAAGGCGGCTTTCTATTTGCGGGCGCGAACCATGGACCAATACCAATCGCACGCCCAAGCTGTGCAACAGCACCAAGTCATGGACGATATTGCCGAAATTAGGGTGTGCGACGCCATCGCCGGGGAGCATAACAACGAAGGTGCAATCGCGATGAGCATTGATGTACGGCGAAGCGTGGCGAAGCCAGTTAACGTAGTCGTGCATAACGTGAAGAGCCTGTAAAAATTGGACGAAAGCGTAAGAACACACACAGCCTTGTGGTGGTTATCGTCGGAACAGGCATGGCAACACGCGCACTCTCCTTCTGGTTAAAGGCCTTTCGGCGGCGGCCGGACTCACTGAGCGGCCACCGATTTCAAGCAATAGTAGTCAACCAACTGCCGCAGTAACAGCACCGTAGGCTCCAAGCGTGACATTTCAAGGTGCTCACCGGGCTGATGAGCGCAGGCGATATCACCTGGACCCAGCACCAGCGTCTCGCAACCAAGGCGCTGAAGATAAGGCGCTTCGGTGCCAAACGCTACTGCTTCAGCCCTGTGACCGGTTAATCGCTCCGCGACGCGTACCAGTTCTGCATCAGCGTCTTGCTCGAACGGCGGCGCCTCTGGGAAAAGTGGTGCGTAGTCAATCTGTACCTGATGCTGCTCGGCCAGCGGTTGCAACTTCTGGAGGATCGCGGCGCGCAACACTTGCGGGTCCATGCCGGGCAAAGGCCGCAAGTCGAACTCTAGCGAGCATTGACCACAAATTCGATTAGGGTTGTCGCCCCCATGAATGCAACCGAAGTTCAAGGTCGGGCCGGGAACGCTGAACTGCGGATTACGGTAGTCGAGCTGCCATTGCCGGCGTAAGCGTTTTAACTCAGTGATGGCGTCGTACATCGCTTCTAGTGCGCTATGGCCCAGGCTTGGGTCCGAGGAGTGACCGCTGCGCCCGACAATATTAATACGCTCCATCATCACGCCTTTGTGCAGACGAATTGGCTTCAACCCGGTTGGCTCACCAATCACCGCCGCACGGCCCAGCGGACGACCGGCCTCAGCCAATGCGCGCGCTCCAGCCATGGAGCTTTCTTCGTCGCAAGTGGCAAGGATCAGCAACGGTTGTTTGAACGGTTTATCCAGCAACGGCTGAATCGCTTCGATGACCAACGCGAAAAAACCTTTCATGTCGCAACTGCCCAGCCCTACCCAACGGCCATCGACTTCAGTGAGCTTCAGCGGATCGGTTTTCCACAACGCCTCATCGAACGGCACGGTGTCGCTGTGCCCGGCCAACACCAGGCCACCCGGTCCGCCGCCGAAACTTGCCAGCAAATTAAACTTACCGGGGCTTACTTGCTGAATGTCGCAGGCAAACCCTAAATCGCCCAACCATGTCGCCAAAAGATCGATCACGGCGCGGTTGGACTGATCCAGTGCGGGCTGAGTGCAACTCACCGAAGGCGTAGCGATCATGGCGGCGAATTGTTCTTTCATGGTCGGTAAGCGCATACAGGGTCTCCTAAAAGCGGTGCGACATTCTGTCCATCATAGGGCTATCGCGCCCCACTAATAAACCGTGACTACTCATGTCCTGTACACTGCTCGGCCTTGGCAGCCGCGTAATTGAAGGCTGCACTCCCGTTATTAGCGATTAGCTTGGATTTCCGGCCATGCAGAAAGAAACTGAAATCAAACTCCGCGTCAGCCGCGAAACCCTCGCTGCATTGCGCGAGCATCCGTTATTAAAAAAACGCAACAAAAGCGGTTGGGAGCGGCTTGAGCTGTTCAACCAGTATTTCGATACCCCGGAGCGCGATCTGGCGACCGCCAAAGTGGCTTTGCGCATACGCAAAGATGGCGACGCGATTATTCAGACGATGAAAACTCGTGGTCAGAGCATTGCCGGACTGTCGGAGCGCAATGAATACAACTGGGACATTCCCAAGGCCAAGCTCGACCTGAAGAAACTCGACGGCGAATGCTGGCCAGAACAGCTGGCCGAGCTGGACAAGAAAACCATCAAACCGGTATTTACCACCGATTTCATTCGCGAGCGCGCAGAAATCGCATGGGGTCGTGGCAAAGCTAAAGTCGTGATTGAAGCGGCGCTGGATTTCGGCAAAGTCGTCGCGGGCAAGCAGCAGGAAGAAATCTGCGAACTGGAACTCGAACTGCGTGATGGCGAACCCGCAGCTCTGCTGGAGCTGGCCGCAGAACTGGCCGCCACGCTTGCACTGATGCCATGTGATATCAGCAAAGCTGAGCGCGGTTATCGACTGTTTGACGCCGACAGCTATTCACTGAGCCTGCCAGTGCCGGAACTGACCGCAGAGATGCCACTGGACGACGCCTATTGCGCACTAGCCTGGCATTTGTTGGGTAGCAGCCAGCGTCTTGCCGAACAATATCGTTTCAACGGCCATTGGCGTTTGTTGCAGGACTGGGTGGCGCTGCTCTCCGAATTGCGCGCATTGACCGGGAGCCTCGGTCAAGCCGCGCCCCGGACCTCGACGCATGAGATGCGCGTTTCATTGGATGCGTTGCTTGAAGATTGGCGCCCACTGGTTCAAGCCGGTCAGGACGATCCCGATGTACGTAACGCCGCGCACGAACAATTTGCCGAAGAACTGCAAGACACCCGTTGGGGAGTATTTTCTTTAAACACGTCGCGCTGGCTGTTGGCCCGTAGTTGGACCGCTGACCGCAATACCCGTGGCAATCGCCAAGGCGACGCACAACTGGCCAACTGGGTGCCTCGCCTTCTGGCGGAAGAAGCGACTTCGTTACAATTGGGTCGCTATCAGCAACAGCCAGAGGACTTGGCAGAACAACTGCCGCGTATAGAGCGCATTCAGGCTTGGCTGCATTTGGCACGCGGCTCGCTGAACCTGCCTGAATTGGACCGTCTCTACGGCGAGCTGAACAAGCTTGAGCAACTGGCCCATCAGCCCATCAGCGATGAAGTTCTGGATGCTCGGGTGCAACAGACTGTAGTGGTATTCCAGAGCCGCGCGTGGAAAACACTGTTGCGCCTATAACATTTTCGAATGTCCTGTTGAAGGGGCGGCTACGTCTTCGACGCCGCGCTGGCACAGCAAACAGGGAACATCTGGAGTAGCTCGCCCGCGATCGGCTGCGCAGCAGTCGTAGAACCAGCCACTTTATTCTTCAGTTTGAAGCCGGGCGGCCTGCTATGACCGCTTCGCGCTTCATTGCGGGCAAGCGCGCTCCTTCCAGCATGTATCGCCCTTACCACCGGTTGATTCCAGAACAAACTTTCGTAACCTTTATACTCGGTTCAGGTATCGCAGGCGCCGCGCCGCGGACTACTCTTATCTAGCCGTTTACCGGTCAGAGCAAAGACTGTCCCAAGGAGCCCGAATGTCTGTCCTCGCCTCAGTGAACCCAGACCGTCCGCTGGATTTAAACGATCTACTGCACGACTTGATTGCTCAAGGTTTTACCGACCAGAACTGTGCAGAGGACGCTGTAAAACTGCGTCGCACTACCGTGAATCTTCAGCTGCATCCGCTGGAGTTTCTCGCAGCGCAGCAGTTCGATAACCTGCAGCGTCCCGGAAAAAAACTTGACCTGGAAACCCTTACTGCTTGGCTCGCCCAGCAATCAGGGCAGCCTTACATGCGAATCGACCCGCTGAAGATCAATGTGGCGGCGGTCACGCCGTTGATGTCCTACGCCTTCGCCCAGCGGCACAAGATTCTTGCCGTGGCCGTGGATCGCGAAGCCGTGACCATCGCTAGCGCCCAGCCCCATGTCAGTGCGTGGGAAGCAGATTTAGCTCATGTCTTAAAGCTGCCCATCAAGCGCGTGATCGCCAATCCGGTAGACATTCAGCGACTGACTGTGGAGTTTTTCAGGCTGGCGAAATCCGTCAGCGGAGCCAGCGCGACCGATCAACGACTAAGCAGTATGGGCAACTTCGAACAGTTGCTTAAGCTAGGCGCCAGCGATCAGGAGCCCGACGCCAACGACGCGCACATCGTCAATATCGTGGATTGGTTGTTTCAATACGCGTTTCAGCAACGCGCCAGTGACATCCACATCGAGCCGCGCCGCGAGCAGGGCACTGTGCGCTTTCGCATCGATGGCGTGTTGCACAACGTGTATCAATTCCCGGCACAAGTGACCATGGCCATCGTCAGCCGCCTTAAAAGCCTGGGCCGGATGAACGTGGCCGAGAAACGTAAGCCACAAGATGGCCGAGTCAAAACCACTACCCCGGACGGTGGCGAAGTGGAACTGCGGTTGTCGACCCTGCCGACGGCGTTTGGCGAAAAGATGGTAATGCGGATTTTCGACCCGGAAGTGCTGCTGAAAAATTTCGATGAGTTAGGTTTTTCCAGCGATGACCTGCGCCGCTGGCAAGATATGACGCAACAGCCCAATGGCATCATTTTAGTCACCGGACCCACCGGATCAGGCAAAACCACCACGCTGTACACCACGCTGAAAAAGCTGGCAACTTCAGAGGTCAATCTCTGCACTATCGAAGACCCCATTGAGATGGTTGAACCTGCGTTCAATCAGATGCAAGTTCAGTACAACATCGACCTGACCTTTGCCAGTGGCATTCGCGCACTGATGCGTCAAGACCCTGACATCATCATGATCGGCGAGATTCGTGATCTCGAAACCGCCGAAATGGCAATCCAGGCCGCCCTTACCGGACACCTGGTGCTATCGACCTTACACACCAACGACGCGCCCAGCGCCATCAGCCGCCTGCTTGAGCTAGGGGTTCCTCATTACCTGCTCAAGGCGACGATTCTTGGCGTTATGGCCCAGCGATTGGTTCGGACATTGTGTCCGCATTGCAAAGCGCCGATTGAACTGGAAGAAACTGATTGGCAGACCCTCACCCGACCGTGGCAAGCTCCATTGCCCACCGGAGCTCATCGCGCAGTGGGTTGCGCAGAATGCCGAGACACAGGATATCGGGGCCGAGCCGGGGTTTACGAAATCATGCTGATGTCCGATAACGTCAAAGCGCTTATTGCCGCCGACCTAGACATCACAGCAATGCGTCGCCAGGCTTTCAAGGAAGGCATGCGCAGCCTGCGGCTGTCGGGCGCGCTAAAAGTTTCGTCAGGCCTGACCACCCTGGAAGAGGTATTGCGGGTGACACCGCAAAGCGAACAAAAATGATTTTCGCAGCCCCTACCGTGAATTGGCGTAACCGATGGCGAGGGTTTGCCACATCTTGTGGCAGATCTATGCTCAGTTAAATCGCCCCTGAACATGTATTTCTGCCTAAATGCCCGTTAACCATCAAAACAGGGAACCGTTATGCAAATCGGTAGTGTGCTTTTACTGTTCGTCGCGTTGGCCATCGCCATCGTGTTCATGGGCTTCAAGGTTGTCCCACAGGGCTATCAATGGACGGTTGAACGTTTCGGGCGTTACACAAATACGCTGAAACCGGGCTTGAATATTATTGTGCCGGTGATGGACCGTATCGGCCGCAAGATCAACGTCATGGAAAGCGTGCTCGATATCCCGCCACAAGAAGTCATCACTGCTGACAACGCTACGGTGCAGATAGATGCGGTATGTTTCTTCCAAGTGGTCAATACCGCACAAGCGGCGTATGAGGTGAATAACCTTGAGCACGCAATTCGTAATCTGCTGCAAACCAATATCCGAACTGTATTGGGCTCTATGGAACTCGACGCGATGCTCAGCCAGCGCGACGGTATTAACGAAAAACTCCTGCGCACTGTCGATGAAGCGACCGCGCCGTGGGGCATCAAGATCACCCGCATCGAAATCAAAGACATCAGCCCACCTGCGGACCTGATGGCCGCGATGTCTGGCCAGATGAAAGCCGAGCGGATCAAGCGCGCGCAAATTCTGGAAGCGGAAGGGCTTCGGGCGTCGGCCATTTTGACTGCCGAAGGCAAGAAGCAGGCACAAATCCTTGAAGCTGAAGGCGGTCGTCAGGCGGCTTTCCTTGAATCCGAAGCCCGTGAGCGTCAAGCAGAAGCAGAAGCGCGGGCAACACAAGTGGTGTCCGAAGCCATTGCGTCTGGCAACGTGCAAGCGATCAATTATTTTGTCGCACAGAAATACATTGATGCCTTAGGCAAGTTGGCATCAGCCAACAACAGCAAAGTTATCCTGATGCCGCTTGAAGCCAGCCAAGTGATTGGTGCGGTCGGCGGAATTGGCGAGATTGTCAAAGCCACCTTTGAAAGCAAAAAAGTCTAAGGCGTGACCATGTGGGACTACCTGCAACACCTATCGTTTTGGGATTGGCTGGGGTTGGGCACGGTCTTATTGATTCTTGAAGTTTTTGGCGCTGGTGGCTACTTGCTGTGGATTGGCGTAGCGGCGGCAGGCGTGGGCATTCTTAGTTTTCTGATTCCGGCAATGCCCTGGACACTTCAATTCGTGCTGTTCGCCGTGCTCTCGGTACTAACCGCAGTGTATTGGTGGCAACGTCAACGCAGCGCGATCAGGGTGTCGGATCAACCGGGTTTGAACATGCGCGGTCAGGAGTTGATCGGGCGCACCTTCATCGTTCAAAGCGCAATCATCGGGGGGCGCGGAAAAATCAAGGTCAATGATGGCGTATGGATGGTGGTGGGCCCTGACTTACCGATAGGCAGCCAAGTAAGAGTAGTCAGTCAAGACGGGGCCGTTTTAAAAGTTGAAGCGGCTTCCTGAGGGCCTTACGGAACTCCGACATGGCTTGGGCAATCCAACACATCAGAACAACCACGTCGGAGTTACCCATCATGCGTCTTAAGTTCGCTGTAGCCACGTTAGCTCTGCTTTCACTCCCGGTCGCGTCCGCGATGGCCGACGGTTTTTGGCACGATGTAATCTCATCCGGCGCAACAACCGGCTCCACGTATCTAACATTCAGACACGACCGTAAGTTGATCGTCGCGGCCCAAGACGATGCCGATAGTTTTGTCGCCAGCGATGGTGGTATTCGCGGCCCGTTTCTGGAAGCGGCCATGCAACAAGTGCGTACAGACAACCCGGGCTTGAAAGCGACGGACATGGAACTGGCCAACGCGATCTTGGCTAAAAATCTGGTCGCCGAGAAATAACCCGAAACGGCTACATAACAGCACTCAAGAAAAAGCCTCGACTAGTCGAGGCTTTTTCGTCTATCGAAATCGTTATTCGCCGATAGCAGTCTTATACGCAGCCGAATTCATTAGATTTTCCAGCTCCACAGTATTGCTTGGCTTGAGCTTGAAAATCCACGAGTCATAAGGTGCAGTATTCAGCGCCTCTGGGGTACTGCCCAGCTCTTCGTTAACTGCAACTACTTCGCCAGACAGCGGCGAGTAGATGTCAGATGCGGCTTTGACGGACTCAACCACGCCAGCAGCGTCGCCTGCGGTGAAGAGTTTGCCAATTTCTGGCAACTCTACGAATACTACGTCGCCCAATGCTTCTTGTGCATGGTCGGAGATTCCAACAGTCACCATGCCATCGGCTTCAAGGCGAGCCCATTCGTGACTCTCGGCAAAACGCAGATCAGCGGGGATATTGCTCATTTAGTCATCCTCTACATCAGGTCAGCGGAAAACCCGCCAGAGAAGTTAAATCAAGGCTTTGCCATGACGTACGAAATTAGGTTGTACCACGCGAACTGGATACCACTTGCCGCGGATCTCGACTTCAGCACGGTCGGCGGTTGCCATTGGCACACGAGCCAATGCAATCGACTTGCTTAGCGTAGGCGAGAAACTACCACTGGTGATCTCCCCTTCGCCAATTTTTGAGATTCTAACCACCTGATGCGCCCGTAAAACCCCGCGTTCTTCCAACACCAGCCCGACCAGTTTTGATTTCACCCCAGCGGCCCGCTCAGCTTCCAGTGCACTGCGGCCGATGAAGTTGCGGCCGGCAGGCTCCCAGGCGACAGTCCATGCCATGTTGGCCACCAAAGGTGAAACCTGTTCATCTATGTCTTGGCCATACAAGTTCATACCGGCCTCAAGACGCAATGTGTCGCGGGCTCCCAAGCCAATAGGCGAAATACCTGCGCCGACCAAATCGTTGAAAAAACCACAGGCTTGGTCAACCGGAAGGATGATTTCAAGTCCGTCTTCACCGGTATAACCGGTGCGGGCAATGAACCAGTCGCCCTCGCTGCACCCTTCAAAAGGCCGCAGTTGTTGAATTATTGCGCCACGCTCACCGGTAACCAATTCGGCAATCTTGTGCCGAGCGTGGGGTCCCTGAATAGCCAGCATTGCCAAATCATCGCGTTTGACCAGTTGCACATCGAAGTCAGCCTCATTAGCGCGCATCCAGGCCAAATCCTTTGCGCCAGTAGCGGCATTGACGACCAGACGATACCCGCTGTCGGTGAGGTAGACGATCATATCGTCGACTACACCACCGTCAGGACTGAGCATCGCGCTATAGAGGGCTCGGCCTGGCAGGAGCAAACGGCCGACGTCATTGGCGAGCAAATATTGAAGCCAGACCTTTGCCTGACTCCCAGTTATATCGATAACCGTCATGTGGGATACGTCAAATACCCCACAATCGCGGCGCACCTGATGATGCTCCTCGACCTGTGAACCGTAATGCAACGGCATGTCCCAACCGCCAAAGTCGACCATTTTTGCGCCAAGAGCGAGGTGCATGTCAAAGAGCGGCGTACGCTGTCCCATGGGTTTCTCCTTCCGGGCGTGGCGAAGATGCGGAGCGGCGCGACACTGGGAAAGCCTTATAAACATTAGCTTTAGACAGATTCAACCACCCGATTAGTCTGACAGACCGCACCGATTGCGGCGCATTGTAGCCGCATGGTGATAGACCCGCACCTAGCCGATCTGACGGGCTGAACGCCTTATCAAACCGATGACTGGTAGAAGCCCTACTATCACAAGTGTCAAGGCCGGCAACGATGCCCTTGACCACTCGCCTTCGCTGGTCATTTCGAAAATCCTGACGGCCAAGGCATCCCATCCGAATGGACGCATAAGCAACGTTGCAGGCATCTCTTTGAGTACATCTACAAACACTAACAATCCTGCGCTTAGGGCTCCAGGCAGCAATAGAGGCAGGCAGCCATTGAGCGGCGCGTATGCCACTGCAATGAAGCGCACTAGATAGGCCAATAGAAGCGCAAACAGACTACCCAGCAATAAGGGTTTGCCGGCCCCTCCCACCGCCGTCGACAACGGAATGACCCACGCTCGATCCAGGTAGCTAAAGCCCAACATGATCGACACGGCCAGCACCGATCCCGGCAGCGCATAACCGAGGTTGGCCGCACTCAACGCAGAGCGCACCGCCGGGGTTGGAGACAGACGCCGGGCGATGTGAATGGCTGAAGAATACCCATTTGCTCAGCCTGCCACAGGTTGCCGGCATCAACGGTCAGCAGTAAATCAGCCGTGGCGTTTTCGCCTTCGGCCTTGATTCGCTGCATCAAAGACGCTTCCTTGTCCGTAATGAATTTGATTCTGACCCCAGTTTCGAGGGTGTATGCATCAAATACCGGCTTGATCAGCTCATCAATGCGCGATGAGCACACCACAATCTCGTCGGCGGCTTGTTAGCGAGCACTGTCAGGATCAGGGTCGATAGAAGACGCTTGCTTACCTGCATGGGCATGGCCTCGTGTCAGAATTGAGGCGAAAGGGTAAGAAATACCTTTTGCGATCTCAACCAAACTCACAACAGAGGCGTTACGGAATATCGCACGGGACCATTGAATCGAATAATTGCTCTGCGAGAGCAAATTCATGCACGAATGTCATGATGCGGTATGCCTTAGAGACCGAGCCACATGCCTCTGAAGTGGATTCGATCTCACACGACTCACTGTTTAAACCTGCGCTAACGCAGGCAAATCACCCGTCAACCCCAGCGCCTGACGCACAAACAGAGCTTTAGCATCTGGTAGTCGGTCGACCCATTTGAGGCCGGTGTTGCGCAACCAGCGCAAGGGCAACGGATTAGCTTGGAACAAACGCTCCAACCCTTCCATTGCGGCCATCAACGCAAGGTTATGCGGCATCCGGCGGCGTTCGTAACGGCTAAGCACCCGCACATCGGCTAAGCGCTCACCGCGATGAGCAGCATGTAACAGAACCTCAGCCAACACGGCGGCATCAAGAAAACCCAGATTGACGCCCTGCCCGGCCAGCGGGTGGATGACGTGCGCCGCATCGCCGATCAGCGCCAAGCCTTCAGCCACGTAGCGTTTGGCATGCCGCTGGCGCAGCGGCACGCAAAGCCGTGGGTCAGCACTCAACACCTCACCGAGACGACCTTCGAACGCTTTTTCCAGCGAGCGACAGAACGCTTCATCGCTTAGCGCCATAAAGCGTTCGGCTTCGGCCGGGGTGACGGACCAAACGATCGAGCACCAATGTTCGCCCTCGCGCTTCAACGGCAGAAATGCCAGCGGCCCCTCATCGGTGAAACGCTGCCAAGCGGTCTGCTGATGCGTGTCAGCGGTGCGCACGCTGGTGACGATGGCGTGATGCAGGTAATCCCATTCCCGAGTGGCGCAGCCTGTCAGGCGACGTACCGCGGAATTGGCTCCATCTGCCGCGATCACCAACGGCGCGCGCAAGGTACGCCCGTCAGCCAGTGTCAGCAGCCAATCGTCCCCGGAACGACGCATCTGTTCCAACCGCGCGTTGGCCAGAAGGCCAATATTGCTGTCGTGCAGCCGCTCCAATAGTGCATCTTGAACCACGCGATTTTCGACAATATGGCCGAGTACGTCAGCGTGCACACTGGCTGCCGAAAAATGGATTTGCCCAGTGCCGCTGCCGTCCCACACCTGCATCTCGCCATAGGGACTAACGCGCCGCGCGGCCATGCCTTCCCAAACATTCAGGCGTTCCAAAATGCGCTGACTAGCGGCAGACAACGCACTGACCCGAGGTTCAAATGCCGACTGCGGATCGAACGGTGTAACACTCATCGCACTGCCGTCGAGCAGCACGATATTCAGGCCGCTGCCCTGCAACGCCAGCGCAAGGGCGCTACCCACCATTCCAGCCCCGACAATCAGAAGATCTGCGCGTGTTTCCATGCTTTAAATCATTCCCGCGAATGGCGTAAGCCGTGATGTAAGGGTTCGGGCATCAAGCATCGGGGCGAGTTCCCAGCCCCATGGCTTGACGGGCAAACCAACGTTTTGCGGGGGGCAACAGGTCCAACCCAAGCAAACCCAGATTCCTCCCCGTACCGACTAATGGCTGAACGCTGCCGAACAGTCGTGTAACTTGATCGGAGAAGCCTACGGTCAATAGCTGATCCAAACGCTGGCACTCGCGATACGCCTGCAAGGTGGCAAAATCGCCTGGCAGGCATTCACTCGCCAGCAGCGCTTCGGCCAATGCGTTAGCGTCGCGCAACGACAAGTTGAAGCCTTGCCCAGCAATCGGATGCAGGCTATGAGCGGCGTTGCCCAACACTGCCAAATGCGGACGGACTTGCTCTTGCGCCTCGACGAGTTTCAGCGGATACACATGCCGCGCACCCACCTGTCGCAATGCGCCCAAACGATAGCCAAACGCATTCTGTAGTTCGCTGAGAAAACTGCGCTCATCCAGCGCGATCAGACGCTCGGCGTCCGTACCTCCACGGGTCCAGACCAGAGCGCAACGATTCTCGGGCAGCGGCAATAACGCCATCGGGCCGTCATCGGTGAAGCGCTCGAATGCTTGCCCGCAATGGGCTTCACTCGGCGTGATGTTGGCGATCAGCGCGCTCTGGTTGTAGGGCCGCTCAGTGACGCCGATCCCCAATTGCTCGCGCAGCCCCGAACGGCCGCCATCGGCGAGTATCGCCAGGTCGCATTCCACTTCGGTTTCGTCATCGAGGGTAAGTCGATAGCCATCGCCCAAGGGTTGCATGCGCTTGACCTCGGCCGGACAGCGCCAACTGATCACGTCGCTGTCCAGGCCCTGCCACAGGCATTGACCCAACCAGGCGTTTTCCACCACGTAACCCAATGCCGGCACGCCCTCTTCCATTGCCGACAATCGAGCTGCGCCAAAGCGCCCGCGGTCAGAAACCTGAATTTGCAGGATCGGCTCAGCACGACGGCTGATGTGCTGCCAAAGGCCTAAGCGCTCGTAAATTTTTCGCGCACCAAAGGACAATGCGGACGAACGTGCATCATAGCTCGGTTGATAAGAATCACCGGGGGCGAAGGGTTCAATCAGAACGATCTTCCAGCCCCGCGCCTTTGCTCCTGCTTGAAGGGCCAAAGCCAGGCTTGCCCCGACTAGACCGCCGCCGACGATTGCAATATTGACCCGGCTCATGCGGCCTCGGCTCTCGCAGCAGCCATCAAGGCCTCGATAGCCGCGACCGTCTTGGGCACGCCATGGGAGAGCACTTCACATCCTTGCTTGGTCACCACTACGTCATCCTCGATCCGCACACCGATTCCTCGCCATTTCTTCGCGACGTTTTGATTGTCCGGGGCAATATAAATCCCCGGCTCAACAGTCAGCGTCATGCCGACTTCTAAAACACGCCATTCGCCGCCGACTTTGTAATCGCCAACATCATGTACGTCCATGCCCAGCCAATGACCGGCACGGTGCATGTAAAACGCTTTATAGGCTTCGCTGACGATCAATTCCTCAACGTTGCCCTGCAACAAGCCCAACTCCAATAATCCGGTGGTAATCACTAAAACCGTGGCTTCGTGAGCCTGATTCCAATGCTTGTCGGGCCCAATCGCTGCAAACGCCGCTTCCTGGGATTTAAGCACCAATTCGTAGATCGCTTTTTGCTCGGGCGAAAACGTACCGCTGACCGGAAACGTACGGGTGATGTCGCTGGCGTAGCAATCGATCTCACACCCTGCATCAATCAGTACCAAGTCGCCATCCTTAAGCACCGCGTCGTTCTCCTGATAGTGCAGGATGCAGGCGTTGCGACCCGAAGCGACGATGGAACCGTAGGCCGACATCTTCGCCCCGCCTTTGCGAAATTCATAATCCAGCTCAGCTTCGAGGCTGAATTCATGTAGCCCGGCACGACTGGCCTGCATTGCTCGAACGTGGGCACGCGAAGAGATTTCGGCGGCGCTACGCATAACTTTGATTTCTGCCGCAGATTTATACAGGCGCATGTCATGCAGTAAATGATCTAGCGCAACAAATTCGTTCGGCGGCTGCGCGCCCATATTCGCTTTGGAACGGATGACGTTGATCCAGTCCATCACATGGCGATCAAACTCAGGGTTGCTGCCCATGGCCGAGTACACCCGATCACGGCCTTCGATCAGGCCGGGAAGAATATCGTCGATATCACTGATCGGGAATGCATCGTCGGCACCGAAATCACTCAACGCCCCCTCTTGCCCTGCACGCAGACCATCCCACAGCTCACGCTGGGGATTTCGTTCACGACAGAACAACACGTACTCGCCGTACTCACGGCCGGGTATCAGAACGATGACTGCTTCGGGCTCTGGAAAACCGCTGAGGTACTGGAAGTCGCTGTCCTGACGATAGACATGCTCAACATCGCGGTTGCGAATAGCCACCGCAGCAGCCGGTAAAATCGCGATGCTGTTGGGGACCATTTGCGCCATCAGGGCTTTGCGACGACGGGCGTATTCCGACTTCGGGATATGGATCATAAACAGGTGAAGTCCCCTTATGAGTGCTTTGCGCGGCCGGCCTGACTCGCCGGCAAACGGCCGCAAGCTGAGCGATCAATGCAACGACGGTTTCGGTTCGAGTGTCGCAGGCTTGTTGCATTCAGTGAATAGCAGCAGCGGAGCGACGCGCAGGTATTCCATCACTTCCATGTAATCGCCTTCGCCATCTTCGGACTCTTCCAGCGCGTCCTGGACTTGAGCGATAGCCGATAGATCTTGAAGAACTTCCATAGCTTCAGCACTGATTGCAGTATCACGGGCAGTCAGACCAAAACCGGCAAGAAAGCCTTGGCACCACTGGCCAAGCGCAATGGCGCGCTCAGCCAACGGGGCGTCGTCAGTAGGCAACAACAGCACGACAGTCATGTCGTCACTGGTCAATTCACCTTTGACCATCTCTTGCAGACCAACCAGCGCCTGGCGAATAGCGTCTTGCGGTGCTGCGCCGAGCATTTCGCTGGCATCGACCATCCAGCTATCGATGTCGAAACCAGCGCCAGCACAACTGCGGCCCAACAAAAGGCCATGCAGCTCGGCAGGAGACACAGGATAGCCACCGGCATTGAGCAGGGCGGCAAAAGCTTTATACGGAGAATTCTGAATAGGCATGGGTAACTAGGCGCCAAGCGGCGCAATGTCTAGAATGGAGGCCTTATATCGTAGGGCGTGCGCTCATTTATTTCCAGCAGTTGCACCAGTAAACGCGCCGAGACTGCCCTGCAAGCCCTTTTGAACGACTATTAACGCGCCTGCACCTACGCCATTCATCAGAAAGTATTCAGTGGGACACAATGGAAGATACCGATCTACAAGCGTTGATGGCTCGACTGGAGTTGCTAATCAAGCGTGTCGAGCAACTAAAAAGCCAAAATGGACTCTTAGTAGCTCAGGAAAAATCCTGGCGCGAGGAACGCGCTCATCTCATTGAAAAAAATGAAATCGCCCGTCATAAGGTGGAATCCATGATTTCGCGCCTCAAGGCCCTGGAGCAAGACTCATGAGCTCAAGTAACAGCGTAACTGTTCAGATTCTCGATAAAGAATATTCGATCATCTGCCCTCAGGAAGAGCGCACCAATTTGGTCAGTGCTGCGAAATACCTGGATGGCAAGATGCGTGAAATCCGTAGCAGCGGCAAAGTCATTGGGGCCGATCGCATTGCCGTGATGGCTGCGCTCAACATCACCCACGACTTGCTCCATAAGCAGGATTTGCCCGACGTTCAGGCCAGTGGGTCGACCCGCGAGCAAGTGCGCAATTTGCTGGAAAGGGTTGATCTAGTGCTGGCCACTGATCCGGAACCCACCCAAAAGTGAATCTTTGGACAGGTTTCGGGTATACTTGCGACCGCTCCCTGGAGTGCTAGCCAGTCGGTCATGTCCCTGAGCCGATACGCACAACCACGGGGGTTGCACGTTGGGGACGGTGTGCATGTCCGCTTGACGGAAAGCCTTAAGTCCTCCTGCAATCTCCACCTTGAACTTTCGGGTTCAAGGGCTACACCGACAGCGGTTCGTCGGGGAGTCTTTATTTTTATCCATGGCCAGTCTTGCTGTCTGGCGATGGTCTTTACGATTCGGCGCCCAGCCAAATTGACTCTGGATCTACCTGAATGACCAGTCCCGCGCCACTTTCGCGGCAACAACTGCGTACTCAGTTGCGCAAAACTCGTCGCGCCTTAAACCCCAGCCAACAACGCCAAGCCGCTCGCGGTCTGTATCGCCAGCTCGCACAAAACCCACTGTTCCGCCGCGCCAGACACATAGCGCTATATATCCCCAACGACGGTGAAATCGACCCGCGCTTATTGCTGCGTGCAGCTCAACGACGCGGCAAGAAAACCTACCTGCCGGTGCTCAGCGCCTGGCCACGCACCAAGATGGTTTTTCAGCGCGTCATTCACGGGGAAACGTTTAGACCTAACCGCTTTCGCATCCCCGAGCCACGATCAAATGTCGCCCGGCAGCGACTTGTTTGGACACTGGATCTGATTCTTCTACCGTTGGTGGGTTTTGACGATGTGGGGGGGCGACTGGGCATGGGCGGTGGTTTTTATGACCGTAGCCTAGCGTATCAGGCCCGAAGAAAAGCCTGGCAGAAGCCGGTTTTGCTTGGGCTGGCCCATGAATGTCAAAAGATCGATCAATTGGCGCAGGCGAGCTGGGACGTGCCGTTACAAGGCACTGTGACCGATAAGCGCTGGTATCAAGGAGTCAATAAGGATCGAGGCTAGACGCTGCTTATGATTGCAGCGTCGATAGGATCAATCAGTGCTGCGGTGGCTTTTGATGGTGCTGCTGAGAAATTTCTACAGGCGCATCAGACTTATTCGTCCACAAACTCTGTGCGTAGCCGGTGGTTACTACACCCAAACCGAACAAAAAAGCCAAAACCCATAAAATATCCGGTTTGCGTTTCATCGATTGCCCCCCTTGGGCAAATCAATGCGTCACTGACTACGGTTTATAAAGCCGCTGCAACAACGCGATGCTTAAAATCACGCGCATTCTCCGACAACTATCACTTTCACGCAAATGATGGCGTCAACCGAACGTCGGTTTGTCATAAAATCGCATCACTTTTTTCAACCCCGATTCAGGAGCAACACCCATGGCCTATTGGCTGATGAAATCCGAGCCGGAAGAACTCTCGATCAAAGACCTTCAACGCCTAGGCGAAACTCGCTGGGACGGCGTACGCAATTATCAGGCGCGAAACTTCATGCGAGTTATGGCGCCTGATGACACCTTTTTCTTTTATCACTCCAGCTGCGCGCAACCCGGGATTGTCGGCATCGGACGTATTGTTGATGCAGCTTATCCGGACCCCACCGCACTTGATCCGGGTGGCGCTTATTTCGACCCGAAATCCAGCGAGAAAAAAAATCGCTGGAGCGCCGTCAACGTCAGCTTCGTCGAAGCTTTTCCACACGTGCTAAAAATCAGTTACCTGAAGCAGCAAAGCGCACTGGAACAATTGCCTCTCGTGCAAAAAGGTACCCGGCTTTCAGTCATGCCAGTATCCGCCGACCAATGGCAAGCGATACTGGCGCTGCTTTAAATCCCGGTTCAAGTACGTCATTGAATGATTAGGTTGTTGAAGAGCAAATCTTCAACAACCGGCTTACCTTCCTCATCGCTCATGATTTGCTGGGTTTGCTTGAGCGCTTCCTGACGCAATTTTTCCTTCGCATCGACGTTATTCATGGTGTCGACGGTTTGTTGCGAAAACAGCGCCACCAACTGATTGCGAATCAGCGGCTCATTGTGTCTGACCGCCTTTTCAGCGTCGGCACCTGTAACCCGCAGCGCAATATCAGCTTTGTAGACGTGCAGCTTCGGCCCGCCATCAAGGCCGTAGTTGCCCACTAGGGCAGGACTGAGGGAAACATAAGCCACTTTGCTGGCATCGCTTTCTTTAGACTCTTCAGCCGATGCCACGACGGGCAGCGACAAAGCCAACAACATGATGATCCACGCTTTCACAGTCCACTCCTCATCCGATTTGCTGCGTAGCTTACTGCACTTATGTCTGCTTATTTGGCTCCGGCATTCTGATTGACCCAGAAATCTGCCTACCTACACTTATCGGCTATAACTAAAAAAGGAATAGTCCGATGAAAGCCCTGCTGTGCAAAGCCTTCGGCCCCGCCGAAACATTGGTGCTGGAAGAAGTCGCCAGTCCAGAAGCAAAGAAAAACGAAATTGTCTTGGATGTGCACGCAGCGGGGGTCAATTTTCCGGACACGCTAATTATTGAAGGTAAATATCAGTTCAAACCCCCCTTCCCTTTCTCTCCGGGCAGTGAAGCATCGGGCGTGGTTTCGGCCGTCGGTGAAAAAGTCAGCCACTTGAAAATCGGCGATCGGGTCATGGCGTTGACCGGCTGGGGCAGCTTTGCTGAACAAATATCAGTAGCTGGCTACAACGTTTTGCCTATCCCGGATGCGATGGATTACATCACTGCTGCTGGTTTTAGCATGACCTACGGCACCTCCATGCACGCCCTCAAGCAGCGCGCCAACCTGCAACCCGGCGAAACCCTGCTAGTACTTGGCGCCTCAGGCGGCGTAGGCCTCGCCGCCGTCGAAATCGGCAAAGCCATGGGCGCCAAAGTCATCGCCGCCGCCAGCAGCGCGGAGAAACTTGCCGTAGCCAAAGCAGCCGGCGCCGATGAGTTGATCAACTACAGCGGCACGAATCTCAAAGACGAGATCAAACGCCTCACCAACGGGCTGGGCGTTGACGTTATTTACGACCCGGTGGGCGGGGATCTGTTTGACCAAGCGGTGCGGTCAATTGCCTGGAATGGCCGGTTGTTGGTGGTGGGGTTCGCCAGCGGGCGTATTCCTGAACTGCCGGTAAACTTGGCGCTGTTGAAAGGTGCTTCGGTGGTTGGGGTGTTCTGGGGATCTTTTGCGCAAAGACAGCCGTTGGATAACGCGGCTAATTTTCAGCAGTTGTTTGCGTGGTATGCGGAGGGGAAGTTGAAGCCGTTAATATCGCAGGTTTATCCACTGGAAAAGGCCGGAGAAGCGATTGACTCGTTGGCGCAGAGGAAAGCAGTTGGGAAGGTAGTTGTTGGAGTTAGATGACGGGGATTAAGAGCCCGGGCCGCTGCGATGGTGGCTCGGGAGTCCAAAGCCATAACTATTACCCTGCACTACCCTGTGAGACCGAATTCATTCGTTTGAGCTTCGCTTCCAGATTCAGATCCGGCATGGCGTGGCTGCGCAAGCAGTTAGCGGTTTGTTCGACGTAGTCGCGCGTGCTGCCGTTGCGGCCGCAGGCATTGGCGAGGACTTGGCTGAGGACACTGTCGGGCAAGTTGCCGGCGTAGCTGGGCAGGTGGCGTTCGAGTACGAAACCCAATGCTTGAACCCGAGTGCCGTCTTCAAGGCGGCAGCTTAGCCAGTGAGGTCTATACGAGGGGTAAGGCATTTCGCGCTGCCAAAGGGCGAGCAGTGATTCTTGCAAGCATTCTGCGGGCAGGCGATAGGCGAACCCGCTGCAAGAACCCCCGCGATCAAGACCGAACACAAGACCAGGAAGTTCTGGTGTGCCACGGTGTTCGTGGGACCAAAGATACAAACCGCGATGATAACCGTGCACTCGTCCGCGCTGACGCTCTACGGCGGAGCATTCCGGCCGCCAAATGAGCGAGCCATAAGCGAATAGCCACACAGGGCCACCTTGATGCAGCTTCATGGTGTCTTGCATAGAGCTGAGCAGTTGTTCGCGCGTTAAGTGCGGGCCGAGGTCAATTACCGGTGGGTAACTGAGCTCCAGGCCGATGTGGGCAGCCGCGATCAAACTGTTGAGTTCATTCCCCATTGCTTTCCCCCTGGCCTTACCACCCCAGTTGTCGCTGACCTGATGCATATCATGCAATTTGTAATCCACTACCGAAGCTGATCTTCCGAGCGGTAGTGAACACAAAGACGCTGCGGGCGCCTTTGCGGTCACCGTTATAGCTTAGAAGCCTTGGTCAACTATTCTAAATACCGAAATCGAATAGCGAGTGAAGCTGCTGAAAGGCTAAGGGAACTCTTCTAATCCGACCGCCTAACACTGGCAGAAATTTCCGACACATCCTGTAGGCATCTCACTCTTTCAAGCCTCACTACAGCGCTGTATAAAGCCGCCCCTTGGCTTTAAATGCTCAGAGGAAAATGATGAACGTCAGAGAAATCAAACGCTGGGCGTCATTGACGCTACTGACGGCGCTCACATCTGTAGGGGCGAGTGAAGCCATGGGCAAGGGTGAAGATGGCTTCTGGCTGGTCCAGACCAGTGTATATACACGGCATTTTTCTCCAGACCCTAAACACAATAATCAGCAGCAGCTGATTGGCCTAGAGCGCAACGAAGGGTCTGGTTTGCTGTATGGAGCAGCCACGTTTCGCAATTCGTACGATCAGCAATCAGCTTACGGGTATGTCGGCAAACGCTTTGAGAACGCAGATTATCCGGTGTACGTGAAAGTTTCTGGAGGCCTAATGTATGGCTATCGGGGCCAATACCGCGACAAGATTCCGTTCAACCGATTTGGCGTTGCGCCGGTGATTATCCCATCGGTGGGCGTCCATCTCGGCCCTGTCACGGCCGAGGCGGTTTTGTTGGGGTTCTCGGCGACGATGGTGAACGTCGGGGTTCGTTTCTGAGGCTGACTCAGCCGCGAGGCGCGTAGGCAAAAACGTCGGCGTGCATCTGGTGCGCGTCCATTCCGGCATTGACCAAGGCGTCGAGCGTTGCGTAGACCATTGCCGGGGAGCCACTGGCGTAGACAATCACCGACGACAAATCGCTGATGTCCTGGCTTACCGCTTCATGCAACATGCCGCAGCGCCCTTTCCAACCGCATAGGTCGCTGACTACTTTATGCAAATACAAGTTTGGCATCTGTTTCCACTCATCCCAATGGGGCATGTCGTAAAACTCTTCAGGGCGTCGAACCCCCCAGTACAGATGCACGGGGTGTTGAAAACCCGAAGCACGGCAATGCTCGATCAAGCTTTGCATTTGCCCCATGCCAGTGCCGGCTGCAATCAATACCAGCGGCCCAACAGGTAAATCGGCGAGGTGTGAATCGCCATAAGGCAGTTCGACGTTGACCATGCTGTTGCGCTGCAATTGTTCAATAAGGCTCAATGCACTGGCTTCACGAGCCAGTATGTGCATTTCAAGATCGCGCCCGCGGTGTGGGGATGAGGCCATGGAGAATGCCGATTTCTCGCCGTTTTCGCGTTCGATCATCAAGTATTGTCCGGCGTGATAGCGCGGTGGCTTACCTGCGGGCGCTCGCAGCCGAATGCGCCATACGTCCCCGCCAACTTCAACGCACTCGGTAATCTGGCAGGCCAGCTTGCGTAACGGCAATTCGTTACGCGCTAACACGCCATCCCACATCACCACGCAGTCTTCCAGCGGCTCGGCCAGGCAGGTGTAGAACTCGCCATGATCACGCTCCTCACCCGCTTGCATGACTCGACCTTCGACCAACAACGCAGAGCAAATATGGCAATTGCCATTGCGGCAACTCTGCGGGCAGTCATAGCCAAGACGTTGCGCAGCATCGAGTATTCGCTCGCCGGGCAACATCTCCAGTACCGCACCAGACGGCTGCAAGGTTACACGCATCAATCTATTCCCAACTCATTCCAAATATCGTCGATCCGGCGTGTTACCGCTTCATCCTTGACGATAACCCGACCCCACTCACGTGTGGTCTCACCCGGCCATTTATGCGTTGCGTCCAGACCCATCTTCGAACCCAGACCGGAAACCGGGGAGGCGAAATCGAGATAGTCGATCGGCGTATTTTCGATCATCACCGTATCGCGCTTGGGGTCCATGCGTGTGGTAATCGCCCAGACCACATCGCTCCAGTCCCGAGCGTTAATGTCATCGTCGGTGACAATAACGAACTTGGTGTACATGAACTGTCGCAGAAACGACCAGACACCCAGCATTACGCGCTTGGCGTGGCCGGGATATTGTTTCTTGATGGTCACGATGGCCATCCGATAGGAACAGCCTTCAGGCGGCAAGTAGAAATCGGTGATCTCCGGAAACTGTTTCTGCAGAATCGGCACGAACACTTCGTTTAGCGCTACGCCAAGGATAGCCGGTTCATCAGGTGGCCGACCGGTGTAGGTGCTGTGGTAAATCGGTTTGATTCGATGGGTGATGCGCTCCACCGTGAACACCGGAAAGCTATCGACTTCGTTGTAATAACCGGTATGGTCCCCATACGGCCCTTCATCGGCCATCTCGCCGGGATGAATCACGCCTTCGAGGACGATTTCCGCACTAGCTGGAACTTGCAGGTCGTTACCACGGCATTTAATGAGCTCAGTGCGGTTACCGCGCAGCAAGCCAGCGAATGCGTATTCGGACAAGCTGTCAGGCACCGGCGTCACTGCGCCGAGAATCGTCGCCGGGTCAGCACCTAACGCCACGGCGACCGGAAACGGCTTGCCGGGATACTTCTCGCACCACTCCCTGAAATCCAGCGCGCCGCCACGGTGACTCAGCCAGCGCATGATGACCTTGTTGCGGCCGATTACTTGCTGACGATAAATACCCAGATTTTGGCGGTCCTTGTTCGGACCTTTGGTGACGGTCAACCCCCAAGTGATCAGCGGACCTACATCGCCCGGCCAGCAAGTCTGGACTGGCAACATGCCAAGGTCGACATCATCACCTTCGATAACCTGTTCCTGGCATGGGGCATCTTTGACGATCTTGGGTGCCATTGCGATGATCTTGCGAAAAATCGGCAGCTTCGACCACGCGTCCTTCAAGCCTTTAGGCGGCTCAGGCTCTTTGAGAAACGCCAGCAGCTTGCCGATTTCACGCAGTTCGCTGACGGCTTCGGCGCCCATGCCCATGGCCACCCGTTGCGGCGTACCGAACAGGTTACCGAGTACCGGAATGTCATAACCGATGGGGTTTTCAAAGAGCAATGCCGGGCCTTTACTACGCAAGGTCCGGTCGCAAATTTCGGTCATCTCAAGCACCGGCGAGACGGGCACCTTAATGCGTTTTAACTCTCCGCGCTGCTCAAGCTGCTGCACGAAATCCCGAAGATCCTTGAATTTCATTGATCAGGCCATTCCTAAAATAGACGCCCATCCTACCTGCTCTGAAGGTTGAATAGGCGACGTCAGCGGGCATTTTCGCTCAAGAAAATCGGGTCGAACAATGGGGTAAGGCGTTCGCCACCTTGATCCGATAAGTGATTTTCATCCATGTACAACGGCGCGCCGTTTATCTCGGCCCGGCAAACACCGCTCGAGCACAACAGCGCGGCCGGATCTAGCACGCGCACTTGACCATCGGCAGCGCTCAATTCAGCGAATAAACTGTCGATAAATCGCTGTCGTGCTTTATGCTCAACAACCGGGCGACCAACCATCGAAGCAGAACGCCCGATCATGGCCAAACTGCTCAGTCGACCGATAGTGCCCGGACGCTGCATCGGCACTTCCTTGAACAACCATACCCGTGCGCCGGTTTCACGCACACGGGCGACCATCTTGCGCAGGTCGCCCGCCATGTGTTGCTCTGCGCTGCCACCGTCGTCAGCTCGGAACACCACGTACTTCTGGTCGCCGTCTTCTTCCCCATACAGATATAGACTCCAGCGACCCGCGAGTACGACATCGCGAACCTTTTTTCGGCGCACCAGCGCCAACGTTTGCCGATTGAAGTCTTCGCATTGCTGACGAACGTGAGCACCAATGATGGGTGGGCAACCCGCCAAGCTGACAAGCCAAACAGATTTACCATAACGCTCTGCGTCGGCCCGGAGCGCAGGCGTCAGCGCGGCAGCATGGCTATCACCCCACACAAATTGCAGAGGCGATGTGTCGGTGGCCCCGCCAAAGCGGCACACAGTGTTCAAATCAGCGCTTTGCGTGTCCATCAAACATGCTATCTGCCCTTGAGTCCAATGACTCGCCTGAGCATATCGCATGGCTTGATCGGATAAACGCTCAGGCATACCGTCCGTCCAGCGTAATGATTGGCCCAGCATGGCCAGCGCCAACATGCTGATAGCGGCAGCACCCACCATTGACTCGCGAGTCGCCATTAGCCGCTTTTGCCTGAAAGGCAGTTCTACAAAACACCAGCTCAGACATGCCAACCCCATGCTAACTAGCACCCAGGCGCAGGCTTCGGTCAGTGACAGGCCATCGACCGATACCGCATTGGCGTAGACGAAAATCGGCCAGTGCCAGAGGTAGAGCGAATATGAAATGAGCCCAACTCCTACCAGCATCCGAGTGCCCAGGAGTCGGCCCACCCACGTCGGTGACTGGCCGTTGGCCCACAACATCGCTGTAGCACCCAGTACCGGAAGCAACGCCGCCCAACCCGGAAACAACGTATTTTTGTCTAACGTACACACCGCCAGGATCACGGCCGCAAATCCCGCCACGCTCACGACCTGATAAACCCACGGACGCAATCCGCGTGGCTGCGCAGGTAGCGCAGCCAGCATTGCGCCGCACAGCAACTCCCATGCCCGCATCGGCAATAAAAAGAAAGCGGCATCGGGTTGCCGGGCCACAGTCCAAATATTGAGAAGAAACGACACCACCAGCAACGCGAACAACACCCAACGCCAGCGCCGGATATAACGCGTAAGCAGAACCATCAACAAAGGGAAGAAAATGTAGTACTGCTCTTCGACAGACAGCGACCAAGTGTGCAGTAACGGTTTGAACGCCGAAGCCGCCTCGAAATAGCCGTCTTGATGCATGAAAAGAATGTTGGAAACGAACATCGCCTGGTAACGAACGGCTCGGCCCAACTGCGCATAATCGTTAGGGGGTAGTAGCAACCAGCCGACTAACAGAACGGCGCCTATCACTACACTTAACGCTGGGATAATGCGTCGAGCGCGCCGCGACCAAAACTCATAAAAACTGAACCGCCCAGCTTCGATTTCACGACATATGATTGATGTAATCAGAAATCCTGAAATAACAAAAAACACGTCGACGCCTACAAAGCCGCCGCTGAAGCCATTGAACCCGTAATGAAACAGGACGACTGGAATAACGGCCAGCGCCCGTAATCCGTCGATGTCACGACGATTGCCAAGGATGTAATTCACTTCCGTGTCCCAAAAAAAATGGTGTCCCTAAGGACACCACTCTTTTCACACGGTTCAGCCAGATTGAGTCAGCGGCTTATTTGCGCTTCATCGACAGGAAGAACTCGTCGTTGGTCTTGGTCTGCTTCAGCTTGTCGATCAGGAACTCGATAGCCGCGACTTCGTCCATAGGGTGCAGCAGTTTGCGTAGAATCCACATCCGTTGCAGCTCGTCATCAGCCGTCAGCAACTCTTCACGGCGGGTACCGGAACGGTTGATGTTGATAGCTGGGAACACGCGTTTTTCAGCGATTTTACGATCCAGCGGCAGCTCCATGTTGCCCGTGCCTTTGAATTCTTCGTAAATCACTTCATCCATCTTCGAGCCGGTTTCAACCAGCGCGGTAGCGATGATGGTCAGCGAGCCGCCTTCTTCGATGTTCCGTGCAGCGCCGAAGAAACGTTTCGGTTTCTCCAGGGCGTGAGCATCGACACCACCGGTGAGTACCTTGCCGGAGCTAGGAATCACGGTGTTGTAAGCACGAGCCAGACGGGTGATGGAGTCGAGCAGAATCACCACGTCTTTTTTGTGTTCGACCAAACGCTTGGCCTTCTCGATCACCATTTCGGCAACCTGTACGTGCCGGGTTGGTGGCTCGTCGAAGGTCGAAGCAACCACTTCGCCGCGCACAGTGCGTTGCATTTCGGTCACTTCTTCCGGGCGCTCATCGATCAACAATACGATCAGATGGACTTCCGGATTGTTACGCGTGATGTTCGCTGCGATGTTCTGCAGCATGATGGTTTTGCCGGCTTTTGGCGGCGCAACGATCAGGCCACGCTGGCCTTTACCGATCGGGGCGCAAAGATCGATCACCCGGCCAGTAAGGTCTTCAGTTGAACCGTTACCGACTTCCATCTTCATGCGAATGGTCGGGAATAACGGCGTCAGGTTTTCGAAAAGAATCTTGTTCTTCGCGTTTTCCGGACGGTCATAGTTGATCGTGTCGACCTTTAGCAGAGCGAAATAACGCTCGCCTTCTTTAGGCGGACGGATCTTTCCGACGATGGTATCGCCAGTGCGCAGGTTGAAACGGCGGATCTGGCTCGGCGAGACATAAATATCGTCAGGACCGGCTAGGTAGGAGGCGTCTGCAGAGCGGAGGAAACCGAAGCCGTCCTGGAGAATCTCCAACACGCCATCACCGGAAATTTCCTCGCCACTTTTGGCGTGCTTTTTCAGCAGGGAAAAAATCACATCCTGCTTGCGCGAACGGGCCATATTTTCTATGCCCATCTGTTCGGCCATTTCGAGCAGATCGGTAATCGGCTTTTGCTTGAGTTCAGTCAGGTTCATATAGGAATGACGTAATCATGTATGGGAGGGGAAATTAAGCTTTTGGCTTAATGAGGCCGCGCCGCAGAGAAGGCGACAGGATCGCGTACTAATTCGAAAGGATAAGCGTCGGCGACGGCTAGCAGGGGGCAATGGAGAAGCCATTGCGGGGCCGAATGTAACACTGCACTTTCAGGGCGTCTAGTCCTGGCTTCATAAAAAACCCCGCTTTGTGCGGGGCTTAGGTGCTTCAGATGTTGCTATCGAGAAATGCAGTCAGTTGCGACTTCGACAGAGCGCCTACTTTGGTAGCTTCAACGTTGCCGTTTTTGAACAACATCAGGGTCGGGATACCGCGAACGCCATGCTTGGCAGGAGTTTCCTGGTTTTCGTCAATGTTCAACTTGGCAATCGTCAACTTGCCCTTATACGTCTCGGCAATTTCGTCCAGGACGGGGGCAATCATCTTGCATGGGCCACACCACTCGGCCCAGTAATCTACTAGTACCGCGCCTTCAGCCTTGAGGACTTCTGCTTCGAAGCTGGCGTCACTGACGTGTTTAATAAGGTCGCTACTCATGGAAAGTCTCCGAGGTCGTAGGCTAAAAATCGTGCTCCATCATAGCGGGACTCACCGGGTTCAGGAAGCCGAGGTTGATTGAGTCTTGCTATGGTCCTGCATCAATTGCGCAATAGGTCGGCACCGGCAAGCATAAAAGTCGGTGCAAAGTCGGTGCGAAACAGAGCTTCAAAAGAAGGCCAGGTGGTGCCGAAGGTGCCCAAAGCCAAAGCGGCGCAACTTGCGCGGCAGATGCTGGAGCGCGTTGGGGGGGGGGGGAAATTCGATGCATTCCCTGATCGCTTGTCAGGCGGTCAGCAACAGCGCGTGGCGATTACCCGTGCGTTGGCCATGTCACCCAAAGTGCTGCTGTGCGATGAATCCCCTCGGATCTCGATCCCGAAGGGTCGGTCGATCACGGGGGCTGAGGGAACTGATTTGATTTTCGATGAAGCGCTAAACATAAATCAATCCCCTCACTGCCATAGAACTCGACAACGACACGCCATTAATAGCGGTAATAGCTGTTCACTATCCGCACTGAAAGGCTCGATCTTTTCGATGTCACCGGGAAATTGCCAAACCCTTGAGCATCGACTCGTCGTTGGCCTGACTCCCCATCAAATTCGCCAAAGTAACTTTGGCTAACAATAAATTCCTCTGTTTCTGTGTCAAACAGACGAAATATCAGTTTAGGGGGGACTATTTGAGGCGGTGGGTTCTCTAAAGCCGCCAGCATCCTTCGGTGGCGAGCGTGCGGCTCGTAATCCCCCCAGTCAAACGTGCGCGCCTCAGGCTTGGTCAGCACCCACTCGCCGCGCTCAATCTGCTCCCAGACATAACGATCGTGAAAGACCATCGAGGCGCGTCGCAATTCGGCCAGACCTTCGATTTTCCGATGCCCTGCTAAAAGTCTTTTGACTATCACCAAGGCTTCAGCGGGAGAATGGACGTATTTTTCTTCTCCCATGTTAAGTTTACGACGATGCACCAACTTCATGCCGACGCTCCCTCATTCCAGTAGTCGGAACCCGTCGTTCCGCAGGTTTCATGAGTCGAGCTGTTGTTCCGATACGTAAACGTAACAGTTTCCAATTGAGTGATATGAGCAAATGCAGGATCGCGCCAATGTGGCATTGCGATATGTATATCGGTAATCAGGGCGTCTTTATAGACCATGGTAAAAAAATGCTCATGAAAACCATTGGGTGAAATTCGATACCAGTCAAACTTGCATTGGCTCAGTGTTTCACCCGTGCGCCACGCTTCAAACAGTAATGGGGTCGACTTATCGAGCATCTTGGTAATGGTGAAGGGCCCATGAACCCGATGGCCGGGCTGCGCCCCTTGGGGTCGACCAAAATGCTGATCAAATGAATCCACCAGAATTTGATCTTCTCGCCCGAGCTGGTAGTTATTGCCAATTGACTCTAACGACGAACAGCCTTCAGTAATCAATTTTTGTTTTTCGCCGATGATGGTCAAGTAGGGTGGCATTGGCATGGGTGTACTCCTTGGCTAGATAGGGTGTTTTTTAGATTGGGTAGTTGAGGTGGAACTTGCCCACTGATTGTGACGAACTCAGTTGAATCTATAAGGCAGCTCCAACGAAGCCGAGTCATGGGTAAGGTGTCCAAGGCTTAGCAACTTCGAGAGTGATCTTATAGCGCTCTTCTTCGGGGCGTTTGCGATCTTCAAAACGATGCACTGTGAGCATGGCCTGATACTTGTCGCCGGCATACCAATAAGTTATGCCTCCCTTGTCGCGCAATTGAGCGCGCCATTGGGGCGTATCGGCAAAGGGTGGATATTTTTTGTGATTTCTATCTATCCATCCGCCGCGGCGCCATTGTTCCTGAAGGTCCAGCACTACCTTTAAGGCATCATCCAGTAACAAGGGCTCGGTCTGCGGAGAGATACGAACATCGCCAATGGTGTTGCCCTTGAATCCCATAGTGAAGGACGTACCAATGGGGGTGATAAATCCATATTGCGGGTCGAGGAACCGTAATCGGGCGTTGGATTTTGCACCGCCCCACGATATTCCCCCGTCTGGATAAGGTGGACTAAAGCGGGCTGACGACTGCTTTCGCATATTCTCGTAAGTTCCACCGATCTCCACGACGATCTCCCGCTCGTACCACGACCTCGCGACGAATGCTGCCCATGCCGTCAGAACTATCATTAGCGTCCAACGACGCCAAGTCATGGGTAAGGCGTCCAAGGCTTGGCAACTTCAAGGGTAATCTTATAGCGCTCTTCTTCGGGGCGTTTGCGATCTTCAAAACGATGCACTGTGAGCATGGCCTGATACTTGTCGCCAGCATACCAATCAGTTGTGCCTCCCTTGTCGCGCAATTGAGCACGCCATTGAGGCGTATCGGCAAAGGGTGGGTATTTTTTGTGATTTCTATTTATCCATCCTCCGCGACGCCATTGGTCCTGAAGGTCCAGCACTACCTTCAAGGCGTCATCGAGTAACAAGGGTTCCAGCTGCGGAGACATTTGGATGTTTTCAATAACGTTGTCATCGAATACAACGAATACGTCAGCGCTTTTTGGCGTGATAAATCCATATTGCGGGTCGGTGAATCGTAATTGTACATTTGACTTTGGCATGCCCGGCCATATTCTCCCACCGGGAAAAGGTGAACTAAAACGGGCTGACGAAGCCTTGAGCATCTCCTCGTAGGTTCCACCTATCACCAGGGCGATCTCCCGCTCGTACCACGACCTCGCGACGAATGCTAACCATACTGTCAGCAGGGCCAGGCAGAACCAGTATCGCCGCTTCATTGGACACCTGACCCTTCGGCGATATCTCTTATTGATTGCTCCAGCAAAGGTCGATTTCCGTCACCCAGCATCTCGTCAAAACGCGCCGCTGCTTGCATCACGAAGGCTATGCGCTGCGTGTAATCTGACAAGTCTGCAAACGGGTTGCTGCTGAATTCGAGGGTGCGTCCATCCTCGACGGGATGGCATTGGCTCGCCAGCGTCAACTCAATCGCTTGAGCCACCCCCAAAGGAAAACCGGTGACATAGGAGGCATGGTTTCCGCGCAGTAGCCGTTTAAGTTGTGGGTCTTCGTAAATAGTCGGTTGCAGGATATTGCGTTGTTCATGTACAGCCAAAAGCTCCACGCTTTTGGCAATATTCCCTTTTTCTATCGCAGCGAAACCCTCCAGGATTTGTCCATGCCGAACACCGAACTCGAGCTTTTTCTGCCCCACAGGCCACAACACTGGAAACTTCGGATGACCAAAAATGCCCGCTCGCTCGCCAAGACAAATCCTTAGTTCATCAAGCCCACGCTTTTTGTAAAACGCATGCAGCGGGAAGATATCGAGAAACAACGTGGTATTACCCAAGGCCATCATGTCGTAGACGTGTCGGAACTGTTGTTGCATCAAGGAGGGTTCGCCGCCTAACGTCGAGAACGGCACAGGGTTGTTTTTGCTGGCGGCCTCATAATCCTCCATGGCGTGTTTATCCAACGTCTTGATATTAATCAGGCCCTTGATACCTACACTCGAGTCCGAGCCGCTGTCGAACATCCGGCGCCCGGCGTCGACTTCAGCTTGAATGACCTCATTCGTATTCGCTGCATGCAACAACCCGCAGCCGACTTGCTTAGATGCAAAGGCCGCAAGCCCTGCCCATTGGAAACGATTGTCGTGCAGCCACAACCGGGCATAGGCAGCGTTGATGACGCGGTTGCGTTCGATGGAGTCGGCGATCAGGACACCGCCGGGGGCGACAATTTCTTCAGCTTCGCGCTGGAAGACTCGCCAGATTCCCGAGCAGGTCAGCACCGGGACGTCGGTGCATTCAAAGGTGGTGTCGTAAGCGCTCACCATGTGCGTTTTACATTCGGAGAACGGCTTGGTGTTCTGATTCAACTTCTGCGTGTCGCATTCGTGGTCTTTGAAACACTGGGTCATGGCGCTGGCTCCTGGCTGGAATAGCCGCACCCTACCAACCAAACACCAGCAAAAAATCGGCAAAACACACAATCAGAAAAGCCCTACATACCTACCACCAAGATCCTACAAATCGCAGAAGCAAAAAAATCAGAAATGCACGAAAAAAGCGGGCCGTCGCGCAGCAATACGGGGCTTTAGGAGGACGCTTGCCCGCGATCGGTTACGAAGCAGTCGTAAATAAGCGATGCTTGAGGGGAACCAACTCGTTGACTAGGGCATTAACGCGGTACCGGAAAACCTCTTTGCCTGATTAATCGCCAACAAGTTGGCTTCTACAGGGCGCCACACGACGCTTCGCGTTGGCGGCGGGGAAGGATCGTGGCACGATGACGGGGTTTTCGACCGAGACTCTTTAATCATGCCGCTGTCCCCTAGAAAAAATCATTCTTTGATCGCCGCCATCGACTTGGGCTCCAACAGTTTCCATATGGTCGTGGCCAAAGCCAATCTGGGCGAGATCCGCATTCTAGAGCGGCTCGGCGAGAAGGTTCAGTTAGCCGCAGGGATCACTGATGAACGCCAACTCACCGAAGAGTCCATGCAACGCGGTCTTGATTGTCTTAAGCAATTTGCTCAACTAATCAGTGGCATGGAGTCCGGCGCCGTCCGCATCGTCGGTACCAACGCCCTGCGTGAAGCGCGTAATCGGGGAGATTTCATTCGCCGGGCCGAAGAGATTCTCGGCCACCCGGTGGAGGTGATCTCAGGGCGTGAAGAGGCCCGCCTGATTTACCTCGGCGTGTCGCACACGCTGGCTGATGCTCCTGGCAAAAGGCTGGTCGCTGATATCGGCGGCGGCAGCACTGAGTTCATCATCGGCCAGCGCTTTGAACCGCTACTGCGCGAAAGCTTGCAAATGGGCTGCGTGAGTTTCACTCAACGGTATTTTAAAGACGGCAAAATCACCCCGGCGCGCTACGCCCAGGCTTACACCGCTGCGCGCTTGGAAATCATGAGCATTGAACACGCGCTGCATCGCCTCACGTGGGACGAGGCCATTGGCTCGTCCGGCACCATCCGCGCCATCGGTCTGGCCCTTAAAGCAGGCGGCCACGGCACCGGTGAAGTAAATGCTGAGGGCTTGGCCTGGCTCAAACGCCGAATGTTCAAGCTCGGTGATGTCGATAAAATCGACTTTGAAGGCATCAAACCTGACCGTCGGGCCATTTTTCCGGCAGGCCTGGCGATTCTTGAAGCTATTTTCGACGCACTGGAACTCACCCGCATGGATCACTGTGAGGGCGCGCTACGTGAAGGCGTGCTTTATGACCTGATGGGTCGCCATCATCATGAAGACGTGCGTGAGCGCACCCTCAGTTCGCTGATGGAGCGTTATCACGTCGACCTTGAACAAGCCGCTCGTGTCGAAGCCAAAGCGCTGCACTCTCTTGAGCAAGTGGCCGTGGCGTGGGGGCTGGAGGATGAGCCGTATCGCGAGTTACTACGCTGGGCGGCCAAGGTTCATGAAGTGGGCCTGGATATCGCTCACTATCATTACCACAAGCACGGCGCTTATTTGATCGAGCACTCGGACTTGGCCGGATTTTCCCGCGAAGACCAACAAATGCTGGCACTGCTGGTGCGAGGCCATCGCCGAAATATTCCCAAAGACAAGTTCGCTGATTTCGGCGAAGAAGGCATCAAGCTGATTCGTCTGTGCGTGCTGCTGCGCTTTGCGATTCTGTTCCACCACATCCGCGGCACCCAAGCGATGCCTCAAGTGGTGTTGCACGCCAACGATCAGAGCTTAGACGTATTGTTCCCGGACGGCTGGCTGGAAAACAACCAGCTGACTCAGGCCGACTTCGCACTGGAAGCCGAGTGGTTGGCCCGAGTTGGGATCGTCTTCAGCGTACGCTGAGTATTGGATTGCTCAGGCGCTCTAGCAGCGTCGCCTGGGCACTGCGAGGGTTCTGGTTACCGGTCGGCGTGCTGCGCGTGTAGCGACCGTCTGAATGCAGAATCCAGGCGTGGGTATTATCCGTCAGATAACTCTCCAACTCCTTTTTGACCCGCAGAATCAACTTCTTGCCTTCGACCGGGAAGCACGTCTCTACGCGTTTATCGAGGTTGCGCTCCATCCAGTCGGCGCTGGAAAGAAACATCTGCTCTTCACCGCCATTGAGGAAGTAGAAGACCCGTGTGTGTTCCAGGAAGCGACCGATGATCGAGCGCACATGAATGTTGTGCGAAACACCCGCGATTCCCGGCCGTAAACAACACATACCGCGAATCACCAAATCGATACGCACGCCAGATTGGCTCGCCTTGTACAACGCACGGATAACCTTCGGGTCGGTCAGCGAGTTGAATTTGGCAATGATGTGCGCCGGTTTACCATCGAGGGCGAACTGCGTCTCCCGGGCAATCATGTCGAGCATGCCTTTCTTGAGGGTGAACGGTGCATGCAGCAGCTTCTTCATGCGCAACGTTTTACCCATCCCGATCAACTGACTGAACAGTTTTCCGACGTCTTCGCACAGGGCATCGTCGGAGGTCAGCAGGCTGTAATCGGTATACAGACGAGCGTTACCGGCATGGTAGTTGCCAGTCCCTAAATGCGCATAGCGCACAATCTCGCCGGCCTCGCGGCGCAGAATCAGCATCATCTTGGCATGCGTCTTAAATCCAACCACGCCATAGATCACGACTGCGCCTGCCGCTTGGAGACGGCTGGCCAGTTGCAGGTTGGACTCTTCATCGAACCGGGCTCGCAGTTCAATCACCGCCGTAACTTCCTTACCGTTACGAGCGGCGTCTACTAAAGCATCGACGATTTCCGAGTTGGCGCCACTGCGGTACAGCGTTTGCCGAACTGCGAGCACATGCGGATCTTTCGCTGCCTGGCGCAGTAAATCCACGACGGGTGTGAAGGACTCAAACGGGTGCAGCAGCAAAATATCTTGCTTGCTGATGACCGTGAAAATGTTCTCACTGTTTTGCAGTAGCTTAGGAATGGCCGGGGTAAACGGCGCGTACTGCAACTCGGGATGGCTATCCAGGCCAGTGATGCTGAACAAACGCGTCAGGTTGACAGGTCCGTTGACTTGATAAAGTTCGGTTTCACTCAGACTGAACTGCTTGAGTAAGTAATCAGAAAGGTGTTTCGGACAGGTGTCCGCCACTTCCAGCCTGACTGCATCACCGTAACGCCGCGAAAATAACTCGCCACGCAGGGCGCGGGCCAAGTCTTCTACGTCTTCGGTATCAACGGCCAAGTCGGCGTTTCGAGTCAGGCGAAACTGATAGCAGCCCTTGACCTTCATACCCTGGAAAAGATCATCGGCGTGCGCATGGATCATTGATGATAGGAAAACGTAGTTGTCCCCTGCTCCGCTGATTTCCTCTGGCACTTTGATAATGCGTGGGAGTAAGCGCGGTGCCGGAATAATCGCCAGACCGGAATCGCGACCGAAGGCATCAACCCCTTCCAGTTCAACTATAAAGTTCAGGCTTTTGTTCACCAGCAACGGGAATGGGTGTGTGGGATCGAGGCCGATCGGTGTGATGATCGGCGCAATCTCGTCACGAAAATAGCGACGAACCCAAGCTTTGAGCTTGGCAGTCCAGTACCGACGACGAATAAAACGAACCTGATGCTTTTCCAGTTCTGGCAAAAGAATATCGTTGAGAATCGCGTATTGGCGGTCCACATGCCCATGTACCAATTCGCTAATCCGCGCCAAAGCCTGTTGCGGCTGCAACCCATCTGCGCCCGCTTGTTCACGGGCAAAGGTAATCTGTTTCTTCAAACCTGCGACACGAATCTCGAAAAATTCATCGAGGTTACTGGAGAAAATCAACAGAAACTTCAGCCGCTCCAGCAATGGGTAGGACTCATCCAGCGCCTGCTCCAACACGCGAATATTGAACTGCAATTGCGACAGTTCGCGGTGGATGTACAGGTTGCTGTCGTCCAGATTATGAACAGCAGGCTGTGGCACTGGCGCGGGCTGGACCGCCTCGGGGACCGCCACCACTTCAATGCTCGGCTCAACCACAGGCTGAGTATCCTGAACGGCGATCTGAACAGCAGCTTCGGTGAGTCCTTCGGTATTCATGGGTGTTCCTGTTTGGGCTACTGCCCTTTTAGCAGTTGAGCAGCACGAACGGCGAAATAAGTAAGAATGCCGTCAGCACCTGCACGTTTAAAAGCGGTGAGAGATTCCAGTATCACCCCCTCACTCAGCCAGCCATTCTGGATGGCCGCCATGTGCATCGCGTATTCACCGCTGACCTGATAAACGAAGGTCGGTACTTTGAACTCTTCCTTTACCCGCAAAAGAATATCCAAATAGGGCATGCCCGGCTTGACCATGACCATGTCTGCACCTTCAGACAAGTCAGCCGCTACTTCGTGCAGCGCTTCGTTGCTGTTGGCCGGGTCCATCTGATAAGACGCCTTGTTGGCTTTGCCCAGATTCAGTGCCGAGCCTACCGCATCACGAAACGGACCATAATAGGCACTGGCGTACTTGGCTGAATAGGCCATGATCCGCACGTTAACGTGATCTGCCAACTCCAACGCTTCGCGGATAGCCTGAATGCGACCGTCCATCATGTCCGAAGGTGCGACTACTTGTGCACCAGCGGCAGCGTGGGACAAAGCTTGTTTAACCAGCGCATCGACAGTGATGTCGTTTTGCACGTAGCCATGCTCGTCCAAGATGCCGTCTTGGCCATGCGTGGTGAACGGGTCCAGGGCAACGTCAGTAATGACGCCTAATTCAGGGAATCGGTCACGTAGAGCACGAGTAGCACGCTGAGCGATGCCTTCAGGATTCCACGCTTCAGCGCCGTCCAGAGTCTTTTTTTCAGGCGGCGTGACCGGAAACAACGCCAACGCAGGAATACCCAGCGCAACCCAAGTCTCAGCTTCTATTAGTAACTGATCAATGCTCATACGCTCGACGCCTGGCATCGACGTAATCATTTCGCGACGGTTTTCCCCGTCGAGTACAAAAACCGGAAGAATCAGATCGTCGACGGTCAGAACGTTTTCACGGACGAGGCGGCGGGAGAAATCGTCGCGACGGTTGCGGCGCAGGCGAGTAGAGGGAAACAAGCGGCTGGCGGGGGTAAAGCTCACGGCAAGACTCCTGAGCCCGCGCTGGCGGGCAAGCGTGACAGTTATAAGCGGCTATTATGACCGCTGCGTTACAGCTATGGGCAACCCTGCGACCGTGGGACGCAGTCGTTGGTCCTTGTAGGAAATGTTAACGCTGAGACACATATCCACACTTTCCTGAATGGCTTCGGCGAGTTAGGCTGCGCGTTCATTTCGCTAGCATCCATATAATGCTCCAACATTTATTGCAGGAATTTGGCTACTTTGCCCTCTTTCTAGGAACCTTTTTTGAAGGTGAGACGATTCTTGTCCTCGCCGGCTTTCTTGCGTTCCGTGGATACATGGACATCAACCTGGTGGTGGTGGTTGCCTTTTTTGGTAGCTACGCTGGCGATCAGCTTTGGTATTTTCTTGGGCGCAAGCACGGCCGCAAGCTGCTGGCGCGCAAGCCTCGTTGGCAGTTGCTGGGCGACAAGGCGCTGGAACATATCCGTAAGCACCCCGATATTTGGGTGCTGAGTTTCCGCTTTGTGTACGGGTTACGCACCGTGATGCCGGTGGCAATAGGATTGTCCGGTTATCCGCCCGGACGCTACTTACTACTGAATGGCCTGGGCGCTGCCGTTTGGGCCGCTGCACTGGGCGCTGCGGCCTATCACTTTGGCGCGCTGCTCGAAGGCTTGCTAGGCAATGTTAAGAAGTACGAACTGTGGGTGCTAGGCGCCTTGCTGATCCTAGGCGGGATCTTGTGGTTGCGACGTCGAATCAAGGCCGCTCGCATTGCCAGAGAGTTGGAATTGTCCAAGCGAGAATCGGCAACGGTCGAGATTAAGCACCTACCAGACGAATGAAATGTCCACGAGCGCACTAAAAACATTGCGCTCAGTCGCACGTAGGTCACTAACGCAACCCGGACCCGCTCACCACCATGGCAGCTATCTATAAATTGTCGCTCCCGTACAGTAGATAGCTCCCCAGGCGCACATGAACCGCGAATTGCATCGAGATGTAAGCCCGCTGCGACGGCTCGGCAGTATTTCGAACTTACGGAAAGGGCTCAAGTCAGACTGGATGATTGGGCATTTTGCGGCAACATTCGCCCGGCACCACCGGCGCGCATCCATAAATCCGCAGCTTGTCGCTGCCATGCTTGGTCCGCCGTGCATCAGCGGCTAATTTGGCATAAAACTGCAGACTGGTTAACACAGATTCCAGCTCGCCAACGGCGACTCCATCGGTGCCCTTCACAGGAGCAAACCCATGCAAAAGAAAGTGGCCGTTATTCTTTCGGGCTGCGGCGTCCAGGACGGAGCTGAGATCCATGAAAGCGTCCTTACCCTGCTGCGCCTGAACCAGCGCGGGGTTGAGGTGCAGTGTTTTGCACCCGACATCCCACAGCACCACGTGATCAATCACCTGACCGGTGAGGAAATGCCCGAGTCGCGGAATGTTTTGATTGAGTCCGCCCGCATCGCCCGTGGCGCAATCAAAGATATTCGTGAAGCAGATGCCGACGAGTTCGATGCGTTGATCATCCCGGGTGGATTCGGTGCGGCTAAAAATCTGTCCAATTTCGCTGTTGAAGGCGCCAATTGCAGCATCAATCCCGCTCTGCTGGCCTTGGCCGAAGCGTTTGCCGAATCGCGCAAGCCCGTGGGGTTGATCTGCGTTTCCCCTGCCCTGGCAGCAAAAATCTACGGCCCTGGCGTTACTTGCACCGTCGGTAACGATCCAGAAACCGCCAAAGCAATCGGCAAAATGGGCGGCACCCACAAGGAATGCACCGTAGGCGAAATCGTTGAAGACCCTGCACGCAAACTGATCAGTACTCCGGCCTATATGATCGCCCAGTCAATCAGCGAGGCGGCGGCGGGCATTAACAAGTTGGTTGATCGGGTAATTGAACTTATGCAAGACCATGAGGAAGCGGCCTAGTCACAATTCCAAATTCAGAACGCGCGGCCCGTCTTCGATACCGCGCCGTCGTTAAGCCAATCGCGTGAGTATCCTGTCGAGCGCGTTGGCAAACGTCTGTTTTTCGCGGTCGCCATAGGGTGCTGGGCCACCGCTCATTTGGCCTTGTTCACGTAAATCAGTGAACAAATTTCGCACTGCCAAGCGGTCACCCATGTTCTGCGGGTCAAACTCGCGGCCCCGAGGATCTAGCGCGGCGACGCCTTTTTTGATCAGACGATCTGCCAACGGCACGTCGCTGCAGATCACCAGATCACCTGGCACCGCATGCTCGACCAAATAATCGTCTGCCGCGTCCGGCCCGCTAGGGACCACGATTAATTTGACGCAGCTGTAGCTCGGCTTAATTTGACTTTGTCCCGCCACCAGTAGCACCTCGAACTGACGCTTCAAGGCGAACTTGATGACCTGATCTTTCGCTGGCCGAGGACAAGCATCGGCATCTATCCAAACGCGCATACGGTACTTCCAAAAAGAGACAGTGAGTATGTGCTACACGTAAAAGCGTAACAAATACTGTCATTAGGCCATTGTTTTGCCAGCACTGAAGCCTATACTTTGCTCCCGCTACAAAACGGTTTTCCAATCGGCACCTCCTGCCGGTTGTCGACTTTCAGGGATGAACATAATTCATGGCATTTCGTGCAATGACTGCGTTGGCGTTAGTCGCTATTACGCAACTGGCTGGCTGCGCCGCCTTCCGCAGCTACGACACCGAACTCAAAGAAACCAACCAGCAGTTGGCTACCGGCAACGTTGACGGCGCGCTTTTAACGCTGGAAAAAAACAATGCCGGCGAAGATAAGGACTTGCTGTATTACTTCGAAAAAGGCGAATTACTACGCTCTAAGGGTGATCTTGCAGGCAGTCAAACCGCTTGGCATGCAGCCGATCGTGTCGTGTTCGCGTGGGAAGAGTCGGTCAAGTTGGATACCGACAAATACCTCAGCCAGTTCGGTAGTTACTTAGTCAACGACAAAGTCCGTCGTTACGAAGGTTATGACTACGAAAAAGTCATGCTAACCACCCAAATGGCCCTCAACCTGTTGGCCCAGAACAACTTCGAGGTAGCACGAACCGAGATCAAGAAGACTCACGAACGTGAGGCCGTGATCGCCCAGTTGCGCGACAAAGAATACGCCAAGAGTGAACAGGACGCTCAAAGCCGAGGCGTCAAAACCGAGTTCAAAGACCTTAAGGGCTATCCGGTAGAAAGCTTGAATGCGCCGGACGTTGTCGGCCTTAAGAACAGCTATCAAAGCGCGTTCAGTCATTATCTGGCCGGCTATGTCTACGAAGCACTGGGAGAACGAGGTCTTGCCGCACCCGGTTACCGCCAGGCCGCAGAGCTGCGCCCAAATACTCCGCTGCTCAGCCAAGCCCTGCTTAATCTCGACAACGCGGCCAGCACCAGCACGGACAGCGATGTTCTGATTGTGGTGCAAAGCGGTTTTGCCCCCGCCCGCGACTCGGTCCGTATTCCGCTGCCCTTGCCGATCAACAACGGCCTAGTGATCACGGCTTTATCTTTTCCGGTGATCAGACCGGACCTGTCGACCGCCGCCTTCAGCCAAATTGGTCTCGATGGCCAGCCGCTCAACCTGACGTTACTAAACAGCACCACCGCGATGTCGCGGCGGGCACTGCGTGACGACATGCCAGGGATCATCCTGCGCACTTCCGTGCGCGCCATTACCCGCAGCGTTGCTCAAGCCCAATTAAACAAAGCCAACCCGATGGCCGGGTTGGTGCTGGGTATCGCCTCCGCCGTAGCTGAAGGCGCGGATACCCGCACCTGGCGCACGTTGCCCGATACGACCCAAGTGGTCCGTTTGCGCCTTAAACAGGGCGACCATCAACTAAGTCTGCCGGCTGCTCAAGGCGGTCGACAGGTTCAGATCAAAGTCGATCAGCGCTACCAAGTCATCGCACTTCGTGTGATCGGTAATCAGGTTTACGCCAGCGGCTTGGCCTCACACGTCATCCCACCAAACACATCGCAAGCGTTGGCCAGCATCAAACAACCTTAACGGAGCGCCCGTATGCGTATCAAAATTTTTGGCCTGATGGCTGTTGCGCTACTCGTCGGTTGCGCTACGCCTCCACCTCCTCCGGTACCGGGCAGTGCTGCCAGTAAAATAGTGGCTATGGGTAAGCTGAAAAACATCGACGTCGGCGCTATGCGCGTTGCCCGCGAGAACGGCTTTCTGACCGTTAAAGCAGCGCTGAGCAATGCCAGCAGCAGCAATACGACGTTTTATTACCGATTTGCATGGCTCGACAACGACGGTTTTCCCGTGGCCGATGAAGAAACCTGGAAAAGCCAGACCCTATACGGGTCGCAAACCAGCGTTCTGACCAGCATCGCACCCGTGCCCAAGGCTACTGATTTCAGAATCGAAGTGAAAACGCCTTAATCAAAAACTCCTTTTTTGCTCGATCTTTTCAAGAGAGACCCACCATGTTTTTTGCACGCTTTTCACTGATCGCCCTAACTGCTCTTCTGGTCGGCGGCTGCGCCTCGAATTCCCCGGTTCTCGGCGGAAAAAATATCAGCTATGGCGACACCAAAGCTGTCGAGTTGGTGACCAACGAGTTCGGCTCAACTGACCTGCAAACCATCGCTGAAAGCATGACCCGCTCGCTGGCACAATCCGGCGCTTTGCAGGGTCGTCCTGTGGTGCAGGTGTACGACGTGAAAAACAAGACCAGCGAGTACATCGATACCCGCGAGATTACTACCTCGATCAAAACCCAACTGATGAAGACCGGGACCGCCCGCTTTGCCAGCGACAACACCGACATGCAGAGCCAGGTCGATCAACTTAAACTGCAAAATCAGAGCGGGCTATATAAGCCATCGACAGTCAATAAGACCGGCAATATGGTCGCTGCTAAATACCGACTGGAAGGCTCGATCAGCTCAATCGTCAAACGCAGCAGCGACGTTAAAGACGTTTTTTACAAGTTCAGCCTGCAACTGGTCGACGTTGACAGCGGCATAGCCGAATGGATGGACGAAAAAGAAATCCGCAAAACCACGGAGCGTTAAACAATGCGTGCATGGATCGGCATTCTCGGTTTGATCTGCGCCGTTGGCGCGCAGGCAGCCCCAAAAATTGCGGTCACCGACCTGGGCTTCGAGCAGCGGGTGGAGCAATACATCCATACGGTCTCCGCGCAGACATATGTCCAGGCCAACGCCTATCAAGCCAGTGGCTCGGCGAGTTACAACGAATACGAAAGCAGCACCAGCTACATCGAGCAGGGCGAGTTGCGCAAATTCAGCGGCGATATTAAGGGCGAGATTCTAAAGTCTGGAATGTTCAAACTGGTTCAGGGCACCCCGTACACCTCCAAATCCCAAGAAGACGTCTATGACGTAATCAAGCGGATAAAGAGCGGAAACTTTAAAGGGGCGGACTTCGTTCTGTTCGGAACTGTGTCGGACATCGATTTTCGTCAGGATATATCCGCTCTGGCAAATACCAATAGCCATTCGGCAGTCTTGGGACTGACGCTGGTTGGCAGCTTTAGCCTGATCAACACCCGCACCTTTGAAATCACGTCGGCCTTCACTGCCATGGGCGAAGGTCAGGACACAAAGCTGGTAAACGGCTACGACCAGCACATCTCGCTTAATCGCGGGCGCGTGGTACGAGACGTGTCGAAATCCATTGGCCAAGACGTAGCTCGGCAGTTGAAAGAACAGCTGGTTGGCTTTAATGGCAGCGGCGAAACTACGCCGCCACGCACTAACCTGCCCCGCGACGAAGCGCCAACGATATTGCACTGACTAAAGATTCATTGCCCTAACCTCCTCAACATGACGACCACGGCGTTGAGGGCAACCGTGTTTGGGAAGCAAACGGTGCGGTCCACCTGAAAGTCCGCGCCGTTAAATTCGCAAAAAAGCCTGCCTCCATGGGTCAGTGGCAGAGCACAATTGAATGCTGGCACGTCCTGTCCTTCCGAAAATTTGACTTTGTAGAGTTATGACTCTAAAAACACAGCACAAGTTTAAAAAGAGCAACGACCATGCCCGCCGAATTCGCCTACTTGCAAGAGTCTGAACAAACCGTCACCGCGCTTGAACATCTGTTCAACGTCCAACGTCAGGCCTTCGCCACCCATCCAATGCCGACTGCCGAGCAGCGCCAGCAATGGCTGAAGACCTTGCGCACGCTGCTGAGCGATGAGCGACAAGCTTTGATCCACGCCATCAGCAGTGATTTCAGTCATCGCAGCGCCGACGAAACGCTATTGGCTGAGTTGATGCCCAGTTTGTTGGGCATTCATTACGCCAGTAAACACCTTAAGCGCTGGATGAAGCCTTCTCGACGCAGCGTCGGCATGGCGTTTCAGCCTGCGTCGGCCAAGGTGGTGTATCAGCCGTTGGGAGTTGTTGGAATTATCGTACCGTGGAATTACCCGCTGTTTCTCGCCGTCGGACCCCTGGTTGGGGCGTTATCGGCCGGAAATCGGGTAATGCTCAAGCTCAGCGAATCAACACCCGCTACCGGCCAGTTACTTAAGCGTTTGCTGGGTCAGGTCTTCCCGGCGGATCTGGTAACAGTCGTCTTGGGCGAGGCTGAAGTCGGGATAGCCTTTTCGAAGCTGCCGTTTGATCATTTGTTGTTCACCGGCGCGACCAGCATTGGCAAACATGTGATGCGCGCCGCTGCTGAAAATCTGACACCGGTCACTTTGGAATTAGGTGGAAAATCCCCGGCGATCGTTTCCCATGACGTGCCGCTCAAGGACGCGGCTGAACGGATTGCCTTCGGCAAAGGCCTGAACGCGGGGCAAACCTGCGTCGCGCCCGATTATGTGTTGGTACCACAAGACCGAGTCGATGGCTTTATAGAGGCCTATCGCGAGGCCATTCGCAATTTTTACCCAACGCTGACTGACAACCCGGACTACACCGCAATTATCAATGAGCGGCAGCTCGCGCGGCTTAATCGCCACCTCACCGACGCCAGCAGCAAAGGCGCGAAAGTGATTCCGCTGTTTAACGAAAGCCAAGGCCGACGCATGCCGTTCAGCCTATTGCTCAATGTCCGCGACGACATGACGGTGATGCAAGATGAAATTTTCGGTCCGATTTTGCCCATCGTGCCCTACAGCAGCATCGACCAGGCCTTTGCCTACATCAATCAGCGACCGCGCCCGCTGGCGTTGTACTACTTTGGATACAACAAGGCCGAGCAACAACGGGTGTTGGAGCAGACGCATTCCGGTGGGGTGTGCCTGAACGACACGTTATTGCACGTCGCCCAGGATGACATGCCGTTTGGCGGCATCGGCGCCTCGGGCATGGGCCATTACCATGGACATGAAGGGTTTCTGACGTTCAGCAAGGCCAAAGGCGTGTTTATCAAGCAGCGCTTTAATGCGGCGCGATTGATTTATCCGCCTTATGGAAAAGCGATACAGCGACTGGTGTACAAGCTGTTTATTCGCTGATCTGGCTTCCAGGAAAATACAGGCCCAACACTAAAATGAACACCATTGACCACTTTAGTTTGTCGCGACGCACTGCACTAAAAGTCGGCCTATGCGCAGGTGCTTTTTTGTCCACAGCCGGACTCGCCGCAAGCCTGACGGGTTGTTCAGCCAGCGCGCCCGCTGCTGATTTCGAGGTATTGCGCGATAGCGACTTACCGTTTCTGCGCGCGCTGATTCCGGTGCTGCTGGAGGGCAGCCTTGGCGCCGTTTCAGTGCAGAACGCTGTCGCTGACACGTTAAAAAATATCGATGCCAGCCTGAGTGGGCTTTCTCCTGGAGTGCTGAAACTAACTCAGCAGTTATTCGACGTATTAGCGTTGCCGGTGACACGCGGCCCGTTAACAGGTATTTGGGGACGCTGGGACAACGCCAGCTCGGAGCACATCAGAATCTTTCTTAACCGCTGGGATAGCAGCTCGCTCGGCATATTGCGAATGGGCCATAACGCCCTACTGCAATTGGTGATGATGGCGTGGTATGGCCGGGCCGAATCATGGGCGCATTGCGGGTATTCAGGCCCGCCTACGGTTTGATCACCCCGACCAACGCATCCCCGTTAAAAATAAGAATAAAAGCAGAGGTTTTATGCCGGTTCCTGATGTGTTTCGAGAAGGCCTTGCCCGCGGCTGGAAAACCTACAACGGCGCAAAGCTGGGAAAAGACCTGACGCTCGAAGCCGACGTGGTCGTTATCGGCAGTGGCGCGGGCGGAGGGACAACAGCAGAGATTCTGAGCGCTGCCGGGTATAAGGTATTGCTGATCGAAGAAGGCCCGCTAAAAACCAGCAGCGACTTTAAAATGCTCGAAGCACAAGCCTACTCCACGCTGTATCAGGAAGGCCTTGGTCGTATTAGCAAAGACGGCGCGATCACCATTCTTCAAGGCCGCGCCGTGGGTGGCAGCACGCTGGTGAACTGGACCTCAAGTTTTCGCACGCCAGAGCCGACGCTCGCCCATTGGGAGGACCAGCACGCCGTCAAAGGCCATAGTGCCGCGCAGATGGCGCCGTGGTTCGAGAAGATGGAGCAACGGCTGGGTGTAGCACCGTGGGGCCTACCGCCGAACGCCAACAATGACGTGATCCGCGCGGGCTGCGAACACCTCGGTTATAGCTGGAAAATCATTCCGCGCAACGTTCGCGGGTGCTGGAATCTGGGCTACTGCGGTATGGGTTGCCCGACCAATGCCAAGCAGTCGATGCTGGTCACGACTATTCCCGCCACGTTGGACAAAGGCGGCGAACTGCTCTATCTCGCGCGGGCTGAAACGCTGATGATCAAGGGTGACAAGGTCGTAGGCCTGCAATGCCTGGGCATGGATGAGCGCTGCGTGACGCCCAACGGTCGCAGTATCACAGTCAAGGCCAAACATTATGTACTGGCAGGAGGCGGCATCAATAGCCCGGCGTTATTGATGCGCTCTGAGGCGCCCGACCCACACAAACGCGTCGGCAAACGGACCTTTTTGCACCTGACAAGCTTTTCGGCGGCGCAGTTTGATCGGGTTATCAATCCGTTTTACGGTGCACCACAATCGATCTATTCCGACCATTTCCAGTGGCTCGATGGCGCAACTGGACGGATGTCCTACAAACTCGAAGTGCCACCCTTACAACCCGCACTGGCTAGCACTCTGCTGGGTAGCTTTGGCCAAGACAATGCAGAATACATGGCTCATTTGCCTAAAACCCACATGATGCTGGCCTTGATGCGCGATGGCTTTCACCCCGACAGCGTGGGCGGAAGCGTGCAACTGCGCGGTGACGGGACGCCAGTGCTGGATTATCAGGTGTCGCCCTACGCGTGGGACGGCATCCGACGTGCTTATCAAAGCATGGCGGAGATTCAATTTGCAGGCGGCGCGAAGGCGGTGATGCCGTTGCATGAAGACACTGGCTACGTCAAAACCCTCGCCCAAGCGATAAAAGTGATTAATGGCTTAAGCCTGGAAATCTTCCGCACCCGACTGGGCAGTGCGCATGTGATGGGCGGTTGCGCCATGGGAGAGGACGCTGATACTGCTGTTTGCGACAGCCTTGGACGACATCATCGGTTGAGCAATCTGTCTATTCACGATGGCTCGTTATTTCCCACCAGCATCGGCGCCAACCCACAGCTCTCGGTGTACGGACTGGCCGCACAACTGACGACGGCGTTGGCGGAGCGGTTGAAGACAGTGCTCCTGTAAGCCCTGAAAACCCGACACTAGCCATAAGCCGACTTGGCCGACCGGGATGGCTGCGATACCATCCGACTCCCTAAGGACTCCGACCAGGACGACGCGATGAACCGAGTGTTGTACCCAGGCACCTTCGACCCTATCACCAAGGGTCATGGCGATCTGGTCGAACGCGCCGCGCGCCTGTTCGATCAAGTGGTCATCGCTGTCGCCGCCAGCCCGAAGAAAAACCCGCTGTTTTCCCTGGAACAGCGCGTGGAGCTGGCACGCGAGGTCACCAAACATCTACCCAATGTCGAAGTCGTAGGTTTTTCAAGCCTGCTGGCTCACTTCGCCAAAGAACAGAACGCGAATGTGTTCCTGCGTGGTCTGCGGGCAGTGTCAGATTTCGAATATGAGTTTCAATTGGCGAACATGAACCGCCAATTGGCACCCGACGTTGAAAGCCTGTTCCTCACCCCGTCTGAACGTTATTCGTTCATTTCTTCGACGTTAGTCCGTGAAATTGCGGCACTGGGCGGCGATATTACTAAGTTTGTACATCCCGCCGTCGCCGATGCGTTGACCGAACGGTTCAAACGCTAAGGTGCAGAAACAACCCTAATGCGGCACAATTCGCCGCATTAGTTTCCCGATGCCCCGGCGCTGACCGCGGCAGGAGTGTTTCATGTCCCTGATCATCACCGACGACTGCATTAATTGCGACGTCTGCGAACCCGAGTGCCCTAACGAAGCGATTTCACAAGGTGAGGAGATCTACGTGATCAATCCAAACCTGTGTACTGAGTGCGTGGGTCATTACGATGAGCCGCAATGCCAGCAAGTCTGCCCGGTGGATTGCATCCCACTGGATGAGGCTCACGTCGAGAGCAAAGACGACTTGATGGCGAAATATCTGATTCTGACCAGCAAAGCCTAACGCGCCTAGCGGCGGTTATTCGCGTTTGTTGTAACCAACGCCGGTACATCCCAGGCAGCGTGCAAACGCCGCCCGGCCGGGGTCCACGACCAAGGCTTTACCGGCGTCACCGATACCGCCGCCTGCCGCTGCAAATGGCAGTGCCACAACAAACACCACTGCGCCAACGGCGGTTGCCGCGATCAACAAAGGCCGAGCAATCAGCAAATCGCCAATCATGGCGAAGGCGGGAGGTGCTTCAACATCGTGGGTTAGATCACCGCTTTGCTCTTGCTGAGCCTGAGCGGGGAGCGCTTGCAAACCAAATAGGAAAGCCGAGACAACAACAAGGGTACGAAACGGGCTCATGGCGTGATCCTTCAAGCGCTATGGTAGGAATGCTGCTCACTATAAACAGCAGCGTCGGTTTCGCAAGGTTTGCATCGGTCAGATATCATTTCGCCTAACTTGCCGATTTTTGTGAGTACACCTCAGGTCTGGCACTTAGGGCAAAACACACTCGCGCGCTGGCCAAGCCTGACGTCCTTCAGCTCATTGCCGCAGACCTTGCACGGCTTATATCCGCGACCGTAGACAAACAACTCCTGCTGAAAATAACCGGGTTGACCGTCGCCACCGATAAAGTCTTTCAGGGTGGTACCGCCACGTTCGATGGCGTGGATCAGGATTCGTTTAATCTCGACGGCCAACCGCAGGTATCGCGCACGAGAGATGCTCTTGGCCTCCCGGCGCGGATCGATCCCGGCAGCGAACAGCGCTTCGGTGGCGTAGATGTTCCCGACGCCGACCACCACTGCGTTGTCCATGATGAACGGCTTGACCGCCATTGATCGCCCTCTGGACCGCTCGAACAAACGCTCGCCGTCGAACAACTCAGTCAACGGCTCCGGGCCAAGGCGGACTAGCAACTCGTGATTGTGTGGATCGAGGCTCCAGAGCATTGCGCCGAAACGACGCGGATCGGTGTAGCGCAGGGCCAGCCCCGATTCCAGTTCGATATCAACGTGTTCATGCTTGAGCGCGGGCAAGCCAGCTTCAACCAGACGCAAGTTACCCGACATGCCCAGATGACTGATCAGCGTCCCGACTTCGGCATTGATCAGCAGATACTTGGCTCGTCGCTCTACCAGGACGATCCGCTGCCCGGATAAACGCACATCCAGGTCTTCCGGAATAGGCCAGCGCAATCGCCGATCACGGACAATCACGCGACTGACGCGCTGCCCTTCCAGATATGGCGCAATGCCTCGGCGGGTGGTTTCAACTTCGGGTAATTCAGGCATTAGGGACCTAGGCAGAAAGCGGGAGCGACACCTAGTGGACGCTCAGCTCGCGAATGGACTCTTTCAAGTGTTCGAAGTCGTAATCGGACATCCCGAGGTAATCAAGGATCAAGTGACTGACGCTGTCCCACTCGTGGTCTTCGCCTTGATTGCCCAGTACTCGATAGGACTCGCAGACATGCTCAGCCATCTTCAATATGGCTAACAAATTTTTCAGTTGGCTATCGGCCCCGGTGTCATTCTGAAAAATTGCCAAGGCGTTGTGATGATTGGCAATGGCATTAACCACTTGCTCAGGCAGGCGCCATGACTTCGCGGTGAAGTAGCCGACCACCGCATGGTTGGTGTTAAACGCAGCGTTCTCAGTGTCCACAACTCGACAGCTGGGCCCCGCCTTAGCGTAAGCGTCTTCCAGCACATTCATGTAATCGGGAAAGCGCTTAAGCATCAACGGGATGCCGCAATCGTGAAACAAACCTACCGCGTAGGCTTCATCCACAACTTGCGAACCAACTCGTTTGGCCAACGTCAGGCTGGTCATCGCAACGTCTTGGGCCGTATCCCAAAAACGATTCAGCGTGACGATGATTTCATCGCTCATCTCGCCCTTGATCGATTGCGCGTTGATCAGATTGATGATTGAGCCATCGCCCAAGACCTTCACGGCGCGCTCAATCGAGGTAATTTTTTGAGGCAGGCCGTAATACGGTGAATTAACGATTTTTAACAACGCTCCGGATAAGCCCGGATCTTGCGCAATCAACCGCCCAATCGCGCCCATATCTGGATCGGGCATGTACTGTTCCATCTGCAAATCCACCATGATTTGCGGTTGGGGCGGAACGCTGATTCCTTGCAGCGCCTGTCGAATCTGCTCGGAAGTAAGCTCTGGCGGCATAAAATACATACTCTTGACTAGGCGGCGATTCTAACCCTATCGGGGGTTTAGTCGGCAACCGATGGCGCACAACGCAGGAACTTTGACCAAAGAGATGCTTCGGATAGTGTGACTCCTGAGGGTTCGGCCACCGAACTCAAGACGGCCAACACGTTAGCTCGGGACCAATGATCACTGCCAAAAAACGAGGAAAAACCATGTCTAATACCCTGAGCGGTAAGCGCATCGCCATATTAGTTACAAATGGTTTCGAGCAAGCCGAACTGACTGGCCCTAAAGATGCGTTGGAACAAGCGGGCGCAAAAGTCGAAATTCTGTCGACCAAGGAAGGGCAGGTAAAAGGCTGGAACCATGACAAACCGGCTGACGACTTCGAGGTGAATTTGACCTTCAAGTCAGCGGATATTGATCAATACGACGCCGTTGTGTTGCCGGGTGGCGTTCAGAACTCGGACACGATTCGCGTTGATGTCGATGCCCAGCAGATCGTCAAAAAAGCTGATTCGGCAGGCAAGCCGATCGCAGTGATCTGTCATGGCGGCTGGCTGTTGGTGTCCGCGGGTCTGGTTAAAGGGAAAACCATGACCAGCTACAAAACCCTAAAGGACGACCTGATCAATGCGGGCGCTAATTGGGTTGATAAAGAAGTGGTCAAGGATGGGCAGTGGATCAGCAGCCGCCAGCCCGACGATATTCCAGCGTTTAACCGTGAGCTGATCCAGGCCCTGTCGGCATAATCGGGCTTGTACCAGTTAATTACCGTGATCCCGGCCCTGAGTCGGGATCACGCGTTATAATCTCGCTCTTTTTTCAGGAGCGACGTCATGTCCCTGCCTAGCTTGCGCCTCAAAGCCAACGCCGACCGTCGCTTGCGCAACGGTCACTTGTGGGTCTACAGCAATGAAATCGACGTAGCCGCCACCCCACTCAGCGGCTTTGCTGCAGGCGATCAAGCACAGTTGGAAGCCGCTGGCGGCAAGCCACTGGGCATCGTTGCCATGAGCCCCAACAACCTGATCTGCGCGCGTCTTGTGTCCCGCGATATCAAGGTGCAACTGGATAAGTCGTTGCTGGTGCATCGCCTGAACGTCGCTCTGTCCCTGCGTGACCGTCTGTTCGACAAGCCTTATTACCGCTTGGTATTTGGTGATTCCGACCTGTTGCCAGGCTTGGTCGTTGACCGTTTCGGCGACATCTTGGTGGTGCAGCTGGCTTCCGCCACCATGGAAAAACATAAGGACGATTTGATTGCGGCCTTGGTTCAGGTGGTCAAGCCAAGCGGCATTCTGTTCAAGAATGACTCCGCCGCCCGCGACGCCGAAGGCCTGACCCGCTACGTGGAAACTGCTTTTGGTCTGGTGCCGGAGTGGGTAGCCCTGGAAGAGAACGGGGTGAAGTTTGAAGCGCCGGTCATTGCAGGGCAAAAAACCGGCTGGTTTTACGACCACCGCATGAACCGCGCTCGCATCGCTCCCTACGTCAAAGGCAAACGTGTGTTGGATTTGTACAGCTACATCGGCGGCTGGGGCGTACAAGCAGCGGCTTTCGGTGCCAGCGATGTTTTCTGCGTTGACGCTTCAGCCTTTGCCTTGGACGGTGTTGAGCGCAACGCAACGCTGAACGGCTTTGCTGACAAAATCACCTGCATCGAAGGCGACGTGTTTGAAGCCCTGAAGGAACTGAAAAACAGCGAAGAGCGTTTCGACGTCATCGTGGCAGACCCACCGGCCTTCATCAAACGCAAAAAAGACATGAAAAACGGCGAAGGCGCTTATCGCCGCCTGAACGAACAAGCCATGCGCCTGCTCAGCAAAGACGGAATCCTGATCAGCGCTTCGTGTTCCATGCACCTGCCGGAAGATGACCTGCAAAACATCCTCCTGACCAGCGCCCGCCATTTGGATCGCAACATCCAACTATTGGAGCGCGGCGGCCAAGGCCCCGATCACCCGGTTCACCCGGCTATTGCTGAGACGCGCTACATCAAAAGCATTACCTGCCGATTGCTGCCAAATAGCTGAAATACATGACAAGCAGCACGCTTCTACAATTGGCATATGAGTTACGTAGAAGCGTCTGTTGATCGGTAATTTTCTGGCCTCACATGGAGCCAGACGTCAGTCCAGAATGAACTTGAAACAATTTGCCGTGTCTTTGTTGGGCTAAACGGGTCTTGCTGCCCGATTTTTTCTTCGCGACCGGCCCGTCCATCGGCGCCCTTATCTTTTCTCCAACCAAAGATAATCATGCCAATGCCTACTCCTTTTTTCGTAAATATTGCCCGTCAGCGCTTGATCCTTGGGGCCAGCCTACTTGGAAGTTTGCTTTCGCTCTGTGGCCTGGCGCAGGCGGAAGATGCTAAAGCCAGCGATCGCTGGGTCAGTGACACCCTCAATACTTATGTGCGCGCCGGCCCGACCGACGGCTACCGCATAGTCGGTACGCTCAAGTCCGGTCGAAAAGTTGAATTGATCAACACTCAAGGTGACTACAGCCAAGTGCGTGGCGAAGGTGGCAGTACGGTATGGATTCCCAGCGCCGACCTGCAAAGCGTACCTGGCCAGGCAGAACGCTTGCCGGAGCTGGCTCAGCAAGTGACCGACCTTAGCGGGCAGTTGAAAACAATCGATGACCGCTGGAAGGTTCGTGTTCAGGGCATGCAAGAGACCCTCGATACCCGCAAGAAGCTGATCGATGAGCTCGAAGCCCGCAGCAAGGATCTCAATACGCAGCTGACTAACGCACAATCCGAACTTCGCACCTCGCAGGCGAAACTGGGAGATGAGAACAACCAGGTATTAATGCGCTATATGGCCTACGGCGGCAGCATCGCCGGCGCCGGACTGCTCATTGGTCTAATCATTCCGGCAATGACCCGCGGCCGCAAGCGTAAAGATGGCTGGGTTTGATGCGCCGTTCGTAGTTCATCCCCCTGTAGAAGCGGGCTTGGTCGATGGCGTCATCACAGACACACAGCATCCCAAAGCACACCGGCATTCCCTCCAGCCACCACAGGTGTAGAATCGCGTCTATTCATCGCCAGTCATCCCCCGGCGGGTTTATGAGCTCAGACCGAGCGCGCATGGCGATCCCGTAGCGTTGTCGGTTTCATCGCAGTTTCCGGTCACTGCCGGGCCTTAGCGACGTCAGTAGAAGCTCTCCCCCCCCTTGAAACCTGATTTGCCGGAGTGCCCCATGCCTGATTACCGCTCAAAAACGTCTACCCACGGCCGCAACATGGCCGGCGCCCGGGCTTTGTGGCGCGCCACCGGGATGAAAGACGCCGACTTCAAAAAACCGATCATCGCTATTGCTAACTCATTTACCCAGTTCGTGCCTGGCCATGTGCACTTGAAAGACATGGGTCAACTGGTTGCGCGTGAAATCGAGCGTGCGGGTGGCGTTGCCAAGGAATTCAATACCATTGCGGTAGATGACGGCATCGCCATGGGCCACGACGGCATGCTGTATTCCCTGCCGAGCCGCGAGATCATCGCCGACTCCGTGGAATATATGGTCAACGCCCACTGCGCTGACGCTATTGTCTGCATTTCCAACTGCGACAAAATCACCCCAGGGATGTTGATGGCTGCTTTGCGCCTGAACATTCCGGTGATCTTTGTTTCGGGCGGACCGATGGAGGCTGGCAAGACCAAATTGTCAGCCCATGGGCTGGATCTGGTCGATGCCATGGTGATTGCTGCCGACCCCAACGCCAGCGACGAAAAAGTCGCCGAATACGAGCGCAGTGCCTGCCCAACGTGCGGTTCGTGCTCCGGCATGTTCACCGCCAACTCGATGAACTGCCTGACAGAAGCGCTTGGGCTCGCATTGCCAGGCAACGGTTCGCAACTGGCAACCCACAGCGACCGCGAGCAGCTGTTTCTGCAAGCGGGCCGGACCATCGTTGATCTGTGCCGTCAGTACTACAACGAAAACGATGAGTCGGTGCTGCCGCGTAATATTGCCAACTTCAAGGCGTTCGAAAACGCCATGACGCTGGACATCGCCATGGGCGGCTCGACCAACACCATCCTGCACTTGCTGGCCTCAGCACAGGAAGCCGAAATCGACTTCGATCTGAAGGATATCGACCGCTTGTCGCGCAAAGTGCCTCAGCTGTGCAAAGTCGCGCCGAACATTCAGAAGTACCATATGGAAGACGTCCACCGCGCAGGTGGAATTTTCAGCATCCTCGGCGAACTGGCCCGTGGTGGCTTGCTTCACACTGATCTACCCACGGTACACAGCAAGACCCTGGCCGAAGGCATCGCCAAGTGGGACATCACCCAGACTGACGACGAAGCCGTGCACACTTTCTTCAAAGCGGGCCCGGCCGGCATTCCGACGCAGACGGCGTTCAGCCAGTCGACCCGTTGGGAAACCCTGGATGACGACCGTGAAAACGGCTGTATCCGTAGCGTCGAGCACGCGTACTCGCAAGAAGGCGGCTTGGCCGTGCTGTACGGCAACATCGCGCTGGATGGTTGCGTCGTGAAAACCGCAGGCGTTGACGAGTCGGTCCATGTATTCGAAGGCACCGCAAAAATCTTCGAAAGTCAGGACAGCGCAGTTCGCGGAATTCTGGCGGATGAAGTTAAAGCTGGCGACATCGTGATCATTCGTTATGAAGGCCCGAAAGGCGGTCCAGGCATGCAGGAAATGCTCTACCCCACCTCGTACCTGAAATCGAAAGGCCTGGGTAAATCCTGTGCACTGTTGACTGACGGTCGTTTCTCGGGGGGCACTTCGGGTCTGTCCATCGGCCACGCTTCGCCAGAAGCGGCAGCAGGCGGCGCGATTGGCTTGGTAAGAGAAGGCGATAAAGTGCTGATCGACATTCCCAACCGCGGTATCAACCTGTTGATCAGCGATGAAGAAATGGCAGGCCGTCGTGCCGAGCAAGACGCCAAAGGCTGGAAGCCGGTTGAAAAGCGTCCGCGCAAAGTGACGACGGCGTTGAAAGCCTACGCCTTGCTCGCCACCAGCGCTGATAAAGGCGCGGTTCGTGACAAAGCGATGCTTGATAAGTTGATGCCTTAGACGCAACCGGCCATTTGCAGGCAAGCCTGCGCCCATAGGATCAGGACCGGACACATCATTTGTGCCTGACATTGAATCTGTGGGAGCAGGCTTGCCTATGAATGAAGCGACGCGGCGTCATTGATACACTGCGCCCTTCAACGCCTTTACTGAATCTCTTGCGGCTTCACGATCACCCAATTCTTGTCCGCCGTCACTGCAAGACCTTCTTTGGCTTGGGCTTGTGCGTTGGATTTCATCATGCCGTTGAGTTGGGTCATGTACTTGTCTTTGCGGTTGACCCACAGGTGAACGCCGCCCTTGGCCACGTCAACGCTGTGGAACAACATATAGCCGTCGCTTGACGGGGTATCTCCACCCACTAGAACCGGTTTTTTCCACTGATCAATGTAGGTCAGAATCGCCGCCTGCTTACCCGCCATCCAAGTTGCCGGGGTCCATAGGTATGGAGTCAGCTCCAGACTCATGTTGGCGTTCTGGTCGTATTTGCCTGCTGTGATTTGTTTGCGTGCAGTCGTGAGTTCGCCAGTTTTGCGATTTTTAAGCAAGGTGCTCACGCCGATGACGTTTTGCGGTTTAACGTTGTAGCCGTACTTGGGATCCGCCGCGACCATGCGTACCAGCTCCTCAGAAGCGGCCGTCATAACGTAAACCTCAATACCATTTTCCATCAGCTTGTTGTACAGCTCCGCCTGCCCGGCATAGACCTTTGGCGGCTCAACATTGATTGTCTTTACAATGTCGCCATCGTAATAGGTGCTCGGTACCGGTTTGCTGGACGCCATCAGCTCATCGACGTAACCTTTGAGTTCGGTGAGGGTAAAACCGGAAAATACTTGGGCAACCCACGGGTAGCAGACCATGTCGTCAACTTCACACAGACGGTAGTAGTAGCTGAAAAGGCTTTCCTTGTGATCCGCCGTGTCCTTGAAGGGGATCAGCTTAAGGGAAGGGTCGAGGGTTTCACGAGTGATCAGTCCTTTGTTTTCCATGAACGGCAATAGCGCTTCTTCCAAATCGTAGCGATAGCTGGTGTTGTCCATGTCGAACACGGCAAAGTTGCCCTTGTTGGCGTTGGCTTCGATCATGGCGTTGAGTTGCTTGGCCTGGGCGGCAGGCCAATGGGTCAACTCGGTAGCGAAAGTCTGGCTGGCAAGTCCCAACGTTAGTGCAGCAGCAAATAGTTTCGGCACGAGCTTCATAACGGCGTCCCCTTTTTTAATTAAGCACTGACCGTAACAAAATCTCATGACATATCAGGTTTACCCGCGACCACTTGTGTTTCGACGACGTCATGTTGATAACAATTAAAAGCGATGCCGCCTGCGATTTCAGGTTCTTAGTTAGCCCTTAGTGCGCTCCCATACTTCAAAACTGTAGGCCGGCTTGTCATCCAGCGCCGAACTTTGGGTGTTCGAGACCAGCGTCCACTGCGCCCTATCGAATTCGGGAAACCACGCGTCACCATCGGGGCTCAGGGCCACGCGGGTAAGGTACAAACGGTCCGCCTGCCCCAAGCCTTGCGCATACAATTGCGCCCCGCCGATCAGCATCACTTCGGCTGCGCCCTGCTCCAGCGCCCACTGCTCGGCACGCACGACGGCAGCGTCCAGCGAAGCAAACACTTCCGCGCCTTGAAGCTGTAAATCGCGCTGGCGACTGACCACCAGATTCAACCGTCCCGGCAGTGGCCTACCAAGTGAATCCCAAGTCTTGCGACCCATGATGATCGGCTTACCCAAGGTGGTCGCCTTGAAATATTTGAAATCCGCAGGCAAATGCCAGGGCATGGAATTGTCGACGCCTATCACGCGGTTTTCACCGAGGGCTGCAATCAGGCTGAGGGGCAGATAAGTTTTCATGAGCGCGAGAATAGCAGAAGCACAGCGCTTGCCCTGAGCCCGGCCACAGAGGTTATGCTCAGCACTGAATTTTTTGACGGAACTGCGTGTGACTGCTCTGACCTCTATGGATACCCTGTGGTTGACCGAAACCGTACGCCTGCGCGAAGAACAAGCAGGGCTGTTGGAAGACAGTGAAGCCAATCGCCGCGCCCGCGCTACTGCTGGAGATTTGACAACTCGCATCACGAACCGGGCGCTGTGGTTAGCCGAGCGCGATGGTCTAGTTGGCGCGCTGCATCACTGGAAACAAGGCGCGCGACTAGCACTGCTGCTACTGGCCGTTGTTGTTGTCATCAGCGGCGCCGGCCTGGCGTTCGCAGCGCTGGGCAACGGGCAAACGCCGGTGAATGTCTTCTGGGCGTTGGGCAGTTTGCTCGGGCTGAATCTGATTCTGCTGTCGAGTTGGGCGCTGGGCATGGTCTTCGCGGGGGAAAGCACCGCCAGCCTTGGCCGACTATGGTTGTGGTTAAGTGAAAAACTTGCCCGAGACGCCCAGGCCGCACAATTGGTCCCGGCGCTGATTTTGTTACTGCAACGCCAACGCCTGAATCGCTGGGCTCTGGGCATAGTAATCAACGGTGCATGGTTGCTAGCGTTGTGCAGCGCGCTGGGACTTTTACTGCTTCTGATGGCAACCCGTCGTTACGGCTTTGTGTGGGAAACCACTATTCTAGGCAGCGATACTTTCGTCAGCATGACCCGGTTTCTAGGAACAATCCCAGCACTATTGGGCTTCAATGTGCCGACCGAAGCAATGATTCGAGCCAGTGGCGATAACGCGTCAAGCATCGACAGCGTACGCCAGGCTTGGGCGGCATGGCTGGTAGGGGTGCTGCTGGTATATGGAATATTCCCACGACTACTGTTGGCATTGATGTGCGTGTGGCATTGGTATCGAGGTCGTGCTGCACTCGGTCTTGATCTGACACTGCCCGGTTATGCCAATCTGCGCGAACAGTTAATGCCTAGCAGCGAGCGCCTGGGTATCCACGACGTAGCGCCAGAGCATCTTCCTAGCGTGCCAGCAAATACAATGGCCCTGGTCAGCGAAGGCTTACTGCTGGTCGCCATCGAACTGGACCAACAACACCCATGGCCACCGGCGTTATCCGGGACCGTCAGTAACGCCGGTATTCTGGACAGCCGTGAATCCCGGCAGAACCTACTCGATCAGCTCATTCGTTTTCCCGTTGCGCGCTTGGTTATCGCCTGCGATCCGCGCCGCTCACCAGACCGAGGTAGCCTGGCGCTAATCGCTGAACTGGCGCGCTCTGCCGGCGCAACTCGGGTTTGGTTGCTGCAGGCACCGCAAGGCCAGACACTGGACGTCGAACGCCTGGACGACTGGCATTTAGCGCTGGACTCACTCGCCATTAGCTACTCCAACAGCTCACCGCTGAATTGGTTGGAGACCGGCCATGACTAAAACGCTTACGCTTGCAGTGGTCGGTCACACCAATGTTGGCAAAACCTCGTTGCTGCGAACCTTGACCCGAGACGTCGGCTTCGGAGAGGTGTCGCACCGCCCGAGTACCACTCGACACGTCGAAGGCGCCCGACTGTCAGTAGATGGGGAGGCATTGCTGGAGCTTTATGACACGCCAGGGCTCGAAGACGCCATCGCCCTGCTCGACTACCTGGAGCGTCTGGACCGTCCCGGTGAGCGTCTTGATGGGCCTGCGCGCTTGGCTCGGTTTCTTGATGGTAGCGAAGCCCGACAGCGCTTCGAACAAGAGGCCAAGGTACTGCGCCAACTGCTGACTTCTGATGCTGGGCTGTATGTTATCGACGCTCGCGAACCGGTGCTGGCGAAATACCGAGACGAATTGACCGTGCTGGCGAGTTGCGGCAAACCATTGCTGCCGGTGTTGAATTTCGTGAGCAGCGCCGAACACCGCGAAGTCGAGTGGCGCGACGCTCTGGCAAGGCTGGGCTTGCATGCTTTAGTGAGGTTCGACAGCGTAGCGCCACCGGAAGATGGCGAACGTCGGCTGTATGAAAGCCTCGCGCTGCTACTGGAAAACTCCAGAGATCAACTGGAACGACTTATCCTTGATCAGCAAGCGCAACGACTGGCTCGTCAGCACAGTGCGGCGAGGCTGATTGCCGAACTGTTGATAGATTGCGCCGCCTGTCGACGGAGCGTCGTCATTGGCTCAGGTCTGGAACAGGCTGCCATCGACGACTTGCGCAAAGCGGTGCGTCAACGCGAGCAACGCTGCGTCGATGCACTGCTCAAACTGTATGCATTCCGCCCCCAGGATGCGACGGCTATTGATGTGCCGCTGCTGGATGGGCGTTGGAGTGATGACTTGTTCAATCCAGAAACTCTGAAGGTTCTGGGTGTCCGCGTAGGCAGCGGAATCGCCGCAGGTGCCGCCGCCGGGGCTAGCGTCGATTTATTGTTAGGCGGTTTAACGCTGGGCGTCGCGGCGCTGGCGGGGGCGATTGCCGGAGGCGCACTGCAAACGGCCCGCAGTTACGGAGGACGTCTGATTGGCAAGCTCAAGGGCAAACGCGAGCTAACGGTCGACGATGCGGTGCTGAGGCTGCTCGCCCTACGCCAGCGGCAACTGCTGCAAGCACTTACCGGGCGTGGTCATGCTGCCATGACGAGCATTAAGCTGACCGCGCCACAGGACAAGAGCTGGCGAGATGGCAAACTTCCCCTGACGCTTCAAAAGGCAAGAGCCCATCCACAATGGTCGACGCTGAATCCGCATTCGCGGTTGAGCCAAGCGCAGAGGCAGGAGCAGATTGAATTGCTAGCGTCAGCTTTGTAGGACCGCACTTGCCCGCGTGAGACATGCCCACCGACAGTCGGTCATTTAATTTTTGCTTACGCGAATTGCGCAACCACCGGTATCATCGCGCGCCCGATACACCCGGAAATGTAAGCACATGAAACCCACACTGATCGCCGCCGCAGAAATCGACCGAATCGATACCTGGGCCAAATACTCCAGCACCATGTGTGGTGGCTGCATTTCCAGCTGCTGTACGTTGCCGGTGGAAGTAAAAATCAAGGACTTGATCCGCATTGGTGTGGTTGACGAATTCGAGCGTGGCGATCCGCCGAAGAACATTGCCAAGCGCCTGCAAAAAGAAGGGATCGTCGAACGCTATAACCAGAAGCTCGGGATTTTTACCTTACAGCGCATGAGCAACAATGATTGCCTGTACCTGGACCGTAAGAGCCGTTTGTGCACGATCTACGAACAACGCCCTGACACCTGCCGCAATCACCCGAAAATCGGGCCGCGGCCTGGGTATTGTGCATATGTACCGAAGACCCCGGAGCGCAAACCGGTCGATAACACTCTGTATATTTTTTGATCAGAATCACCGGTCCCATCGTTCACCTGCCTCACAAACAAAAACGCCCCCGACATCGCTGTCGGGGGCGTTTTTTTAACGGCTACTTACATCAGTTGCCGTTTTTCTTGGCAGCGCGGGTACGCTCGCTTTCGCCAAGAATTTTCTTACGCAGGCGGATCGACTTTGGAGTCACTTCGCAGAGTTCGTCTTCTTGAACGAATTCCAGCGCTTGTTCCAGAGTGAAACGGATAGGCGGAACCAAAGCGATGGTTTCGTCTTTACCGGAAGCTCGCATGTTGTCGAGCTTCTTGCCTTTGGTTGGGTTAACGCCCAGGTCGTTGTCGCGGCTGTTGATGCCGACGATTTGGCCTTCGTACACGTCTTCGCCGTGACCCAGGAACAGCTTGCCACGCGCTTGAAGAGTTTCCAGCGAGTAGGTCAATGCTTTACCGGTAGCAACCGAAACCAGAACGCCATTCTGACGACCGGACATGTCGCCCGACTTCATCACGTCGTAACGGTCGAAAATGCTGGTCAGAATGCCGGCGCCTGAAGTCAGGGTCAGGAATTCGTTACGGAAGCCGATCAAACCACGAGCCGGGATGTTGTATTCAAGGCGAACACGGCCCTTGCCATCCGGAACCATGTTGGTCAGGTCGCCTTTACGGATACCGATTTGTTCCATGATCGCGCCTTGGGAATCTTCTGGCAGATCGATGGTGACGTTTTCGTAGGGTTCGTGCTTAACGCCGTCAACCATGCGGATGATCACTTCCGGACGACCAACACCCATTTCGAAGCCTTCGCGACGCATGGTTTCGATCAGTACCGAGAGGTGCAGCTCACCACGGCCAGACACTTTGAACTTGTCGGCAGAGTCGCCTTCTTCAACGCGCAGAGCAACGTTGAACAACAATTCCTTGTCCAGACGTTCCTTGATGTTACGGCTGGTGACGAACTTGCCTTCTTTACCACAGAAAGGCGAATCGTTTACCTGGAAGGTCATCGAAACAGTAGGTTCGTCAACGGTCAGCGGCTTCATCGCTTCAACATTCAGTGGGTCGCACAGAGTGTCAGAGATGAACAACTGGTCGAAGCCGCTGATGCAGACGATGTCGCCGGCAGCTGCTTCTTCAACGTCAACGCGGTGCAGACCGTGGTGACCCATCAGTTTCAGGATACGGCCGTTGCGGCGCTTGCCATCAGCGTCAATCGCAACAACCTGGGTGTTCGGCTTGACGCGACCACGAGCGATACGGCCAACACCGATGACGCCCAGGAAGCTGTTGTAATCCAGTGCCGAGATTTGCATCTGGAACGGACCATCACGGTCAACCTGTGGAGCAGGAACGTGATCGACAACAGCCTGGTACAACGGCGTCATGTCGTCAGCCATCTCGTTGTAGTCGAGACCGGCAATACCGTTCAAGGCAGAGGCGTAGATGACTTTAAAGTCCAGTTGCTCTTCGGTAGCGCCCAGGTTGTCGAACAGGTCGAAGATTTGATCCAGAACCCAGTCCGGACGCGCGCCTGGACGGTCAACCTTGTTGATAACCACGATTGGACGCAGGCCGGCTTCGAAAGCCTTTTTAGTCACGAAACGGGTTTGCGGCATAGGGCCGTCTTGAGCATCGACCAACAGCAGAACGGAGTCGACCATCGACATTACACGTTCTACTTCGCCACCGAAGTCGGCGTGGCCTGGTGTGTCCACGATGTTGATGTGGTAGCCATTCCAGTTGATCGCGGTGTTTTTCGCGAGAATGGTAATACCGCGTTCTTTCTCCTGGTCGTTGGAGTCCATCACGCGTTCGTCGTTGAGCTCGTTGCGTTCCAGGGTGCCGGATTGACGCAAGAGTTTGTCTACCAGGGTGGTTTTACCATGGTCAACGTGAGCAATGATGGCGATGTTGCGTAGATTTTCGATCACTTGTGTATCTCGATCAGAGGATTCGGTCAGCTGACTAAGTGTAGGCAGCTATTACAGTAGAGTCGGCCTAAGCCGTTACGGCTGGACGACTGGCGTCGGGGGGCCGGTGACGCAAGCCACAGGCAAACAGCCCCGGGCACTTAGCTCGGTCGATAAACGCGCACATTGGCATGCCCCTCACTGAGCAAATGATGAGCATGCAGGCGACTCATGACGCCTTTGTCGCAATACAGCAGGTACTGGCGCGTGTAATCCAGTTCCTTGAAACGGCTGTTCAATGCATAGAACGGCAGTGTTTGTATCTCAATGCCAGACAATTCCAGCGGCTGGTCTTCCTGAACATCCGGGTGACGGATGTCGATAACGACCTGACCGGCCAGTGCTTGACTGACTTCTTCTATGTCGACACTTTGGCTCAACTCGTCGATTACTCGATCAATTGTTACCAGTTTTGCTCGCTCAAGCGCTCGCTCGAGAATGGCCATGTCGAACTGTTGTTCTTCGTATTCAACGCGGTTGCGCTTGGCGTTGGTCTTGGGGTTAATCGAAATCACCCCGCAATATTCAGGCATGTGCTTGGCGAAATCGGCAGTCCCGATCTCGTTAGCCTGATCGATGATGTCTTGCTTGTGACTGGCGATCAGCGGGCGCAATACCAACTTGTCAGTCGCAGCATCGATGAGTGACAGGTTCGGCAGCGTTTGGCTGGCAACCTGGGAAATAGCTTCACCGGTGACCAACACGTCGATTTCAAGCCGATCCGCAATAGAAGACGCAGCGCGCAACATCATACGCTTCAAAACCACGCCCATATGACTGTTATCGACTTTCTCGAGAATTTCTCCGAGAACTTCTTCGAATGGGACGCTGACAAACAGCACCCTTTGCGAGCTGCCGTACTTCTTCCAGAGAAAATGAGCGACTTCCATCACGCCCAGTTCGTGAGCGCGACCGCCGAGATTGAAGAAGCAAAAGTGGCTCATGAGCCCGCGGCGCATGATCTGGTAAGCCGCCACCGTCGAATCGAAACCACCGGACATCAACACCAGGGTCTGTTCAAGGGCGCCTAGCGGATAACCGCCGATGCTGTTGTGCTGACTATGAATAACAAATAACCGTTGGTCGCGAATTTCCATTCGCACTTCAATATCAGGTGCTTTCAAGGAGATTCCGGCAGCGCCGCATTGCTGGCGAAGCTGGCTACCGACGTATCTTTCGACATCCATGGAGCTGAACGTGTGGCGACCAGCACGCTTGCACCGGACCGAAAACACTTTACCTGCCAAAGCGGCGCCGAAATGCTCCTTGCACTTGGCGAGAATGTCGTCCATGTCACCAAGCGGGTATTCTGCGACCTGCAAGAAATGCGCGATGCCCGGCATGCAGCTCAGACGCACAGTCATCTCATGCAAGGCTTTGGGCTCGCTGACCTTGGTCTCGACCTCAAGATTGTCCCACACGCCGACCACCACCAATTCCGGGTCCAAATCACGGAGCACGGTACGGATGTTCTTGGCCAACTGGCGGATGAATTGCTTGCGCACCGGCCGGCTTTTGATAGTGATCTCGGGGAAGACTTTTACGATTAGTTTCATGTATACAGCGCGCGAGGTGCCAGCCGAAAAAGTGGGGGCAGAATTATAGCGGAAATTGTTCAACGTTTAACCAGTTATTCTGAACACTACACTGCGCGCACCAAAAAAGATCGCTGCCCGAAATTAGGGCATCATAATGACGCATCAAATATTTCAAATATCAGCTTTAATGGCGTGAGTGCCTGAGTTTCAAGCAAAAAACCCAACTCGGGGCACTGGCATGCAATTTGCTCCCTTGTGAGGCAGGCTGCCTTGGCCGATATTCGCGCCCGGCATCACCCAAATTTCGAAGGGCCAAACCACTACCCTGGCCCGAAGCCACCCGGAGGACACTATGTCGAAGTCGGTTCAACTCATAAAAGATCATGACGTCAAATGGATTGATCTGCGCTTCACGGACACCAAAGGCATTCAGCACCATGTGACCATGCCGGCTCGCGATGCGCTGGACGAAGATTTCTTTGAAATCGGCAAAATGTTCGACGGCTCCTCGATTGCTGGCTGGAAAGGCATTGAAGCATCAGACATGATCCTCATGCCAGATGACAGCACGGCCGTGCTTGACCCGTTCACCGAAGACCCAACCATTATCCTGGTTTGCGACATCATCGAACCTTCGACCATGCAAGGCTATGACCGCGACCCACGCGCCATCGCTCACCGTGCCGAGGAATACTTGAAGTCCACTGGCATCGGCGACACTGTTTTCGTCGGTCCAGAGCCAGAGTTCTTCATCTTCGACTCAGTAAAATTCAAATCCGACATCTCCGGCTCCATGTTCAAAATTTACTCCGAACAAGGTTCATGGATGTCCGACCAGGATATCGAAGGCGGCAACAAAGGCCATCGGCCAGGTGTCAAAGGCGGCTATTTTCCAGTACCTCCGTTCGACCATGACCACGAAATCCGCACTTCCATGTGTAATGCAATGGAAGAAATGGGCTTGGTCATCGAAGTTCATCACCACGAAGTGGCAACGGCTGGCCAGAATGAAATCGGCGTTAAATTCAACACCTTGGTGAAGAAAGCTGACGAAGTTCAGACCCTGAAATATTGCGTGCACAACGTCGCGGATGCTTACGGTCGTACCGCTACCTTTATGCCGAAGCCTCTTTATGGCGATAACGGTTCAGGCATGCACGTGCACCTGTCCATCGCCAAAGATGGTAAGAATACTTTCGCTGGCGAAGGTTATGCCGGTTTGTCTGACACCGCCCTGTTCTTCATCGGCGGCATCATCAAGCACGGTAAAGCACTGAACGGCTTCACCAACCCTTCGACCAACTCGTACAAGCGTCTGGTCCCAGGTTTCGAAGCACCGGTAATGTTGGCCTACTCGGCACGTAACCGCTCCGCTTCGATCCGTATTCCTTACGTGTCCAGCCCTAAAGCTCGCCGTATCGAAGCACGCTTCCCGGATCCAGCAGCCAACCCGTACCTAGCGTTCGCAGCACTGCTGATGGCTGGCCTGGACGGCATCCAGAACAAAATCCACCCTGGCGACGCTGCTGACAAAAACCTGTATGACCTGCCGCCTGAAGAAGCGAAAGAGATTCCACAGGTTTGCGGTAGCTTGAAAGAAGCCCTGGAAGAGTTGGACAAAGGTCGTGCGTTCTTGACCAAAGGCGGCGTATTCAGCGACGACTTCATCGACGCTTACATCGGCCTGAAAAGCGAAGAAGAAATCAAAGTACGCACATTCGTACACCCACTGGAATATGAGCTGTATTACAGCTGCTAATCCAGGTACGTCAGCTGCTTTGATGCATAAGAGGCCTCCTTCGGGAGGCCTTTTTTGTGGTTGTCTATAATTTGTCTCATTACCAATGCATCACATGGCCTATCTAAACCGATTGTGTTCTATGCTGGCCCGCCAACCTAACGGCGCCGGCTTCCACTTACGGCCTTTGGCAGCGCTTGAATTGAACGCGCTTTTGGAGTTTCCATGCGTCGAAGCCTTATCTATCTGCTGCTATTGGTAACCTTGCCTGCGGTTGCGCAGATTTATAAATACACCGATGCCAATGGCAACCCCGCCTACAGCAATCAGCCGCCCAACGGCACACCTAGTCAAACCGTGGACTTACCACCGCTTAATACCGTTGATGCTAAAAAGCTGACTGAGCAGAACAATGATCCGACTTCGGGGCAAAAAATTCAGCCATCAAGTGCCTACAGCCTGCTGGAACTGACCAACCTGCCCACCGACGAGGCATTGCGCGCCAACAACGGCACGTTCAGCGTTGGCGTGGCCATTCAACCGCGCTTACAGCCTGGACACCTGTTGCAGATGGTCGTCGACGGCATGAACTACGGCCAAGCCACTAATGTGCCGCGCCTGCAAGTAGTGAACTTGGAGCGTGGCGAGCACAGCTTGGCCGTACGCGTTATGAGTGGAGACAGAATTATTCAGCAAAGCTCAACCGTCACGACGACGGTGCAGCGAGTTCATCTTGGGAAACCCTGAAGTGTTGTCAGCCAATGAGACGCCGCGCTTTCGCACAATAAACACATTACCTGAAGGAGTGCGCTTGCCCGCGACCGGCTACGCAGCAGCCGTAAAATCAGTAGCTCAATCGTGCAGTGGCATCCGAAGCTCATTGGTAAAGCTTGACGCTTCATCGCGGGCAAGCGCTGTCCTACTCAGCTATTTTTTGATTCAACGGTTTATCTGTTGCCTGGTTGGAGGGCTACTGATTGCATTGACGGCCAGCGCTGACGTTTATACCTACGTCGACGCGCAGGGAAACCGAGTATTCACCGACCAGCCCCACAGCGGCGCTCATCGGGTCGATATTCCCCCCAGCAACACCATGACCGGCACCCTCTCGCCCCGCAAAGACGCGAAAACCAGGCCCGCCACTGCAAAACCGCGGCCTTTGTTTCATTACCAATTAGTGCGAATTTTGGTGCCCGAGCCCGACGCCACTGTGCGCAACATGGCCGGTGAATTGATCGTTAGCGTCAACAACGACCCCGACCTGCAACCAGGGCACTTATACCGTCTACTGCTGGACGGAAAACCTATTGCCGAAGCGGGCCGAAGCCCGGTATTTCCACTGACCAATATTGACCGAGGTACCCATTTACTGGCTGTCGAGATTCTCGATGAAACCGGGCGTATGCTCGAACGTACACCGAGCCAGGAATTTCATATGCTGCGCATCACGCTGGCGCAAAAGCGCCAAGCGCAACCCTGCACAAATGAAGACTATGGGGTTAGGCCCGAATGCCCGCTTGCAGACAAGCCCCCAGAAAAAAGTAGTTTTCTGCCGTTCTTATGAGCATGCGAATAGGTGACGCTCTTTATTGGTGCAAATATTTCTAAACTCGCTGGTATCGTTACCCACTTTGGTTCGCAAACAACCGAGAATTACCCTTCCGGCGGACCCGCTGTCCGAAAAAAGCTCGATTTTGCGAATTAAACGCTTCTTTTCGGAGCTTGGTTTGGTTTTTGCTACTTCCCGATAACCAAGCACCGTATCAGCAGGATGCCCAATCGCGGCAAGGCTAGACTAGGGCCGCGCCGGCTGAAATGTGCCAAAAGAGGTCAACGAGAATTTATGACTATCAGTGATGCGCTGCACCGGCTGTTACTCGATAACCTGACAACTGCAACTATTCTGCTCAACGCCGACTTGCGACTTGAGTACATGAATCCCGCAGCGGAAATGCTGTTGGCAATAAGCGGTCAACGCAGCCACGGGCAATTTATCAGTGAGTTATTTACCGAATCCGTAGAAGCGTTGAATTCTTTGCGTCAAGCCGTGGAACAGGCTCACCCGTTTACTAAGCGCGAAGCGATGCTAACGGCGCTCACCGGTCAAACGCTCACCGTCGATTACACCGTCACGCCAATTCTGAACCAAAATGAGACCTTGCTCCTGCTGGAGGTGCATCCGCGTGATCGCTTGCTGCGTATCACCAAGGAAGAAGCCCAGCTGTCCAAGCAGGAAACCACTAAAATGTTAGTGCGTGGGTTAGCTCATGAAATCAAAAATCCCCTCGGTGGGATTCGCGGGGCCGCACAACTGCTGGCGCGCGAACTGCCCGAAGAGAGCCTTAAGGATTACACCAACGTCATCATCGAAGAGGCCGACCGGCTGCGCAATCTGGTCGACCGCATGCTGGGTTCAAACAAGATGCTATCGCTGACCATGACCAATGTGCATGAAGTGCTCGAACGCGTTTGCAGCTTGGTGGAAGCCGAAAGCCAAGGCTGCATCACTCTGGTACGCGATTACGACCCAAGCATTCCTGACGTATTGATCGACCGTGAGCAAATGATTCAGGCCGTGCTCAATATAGTTCGCAACGCCATGCAAGCGATAAGCGGCCAGAATGAGTTGCGCCTGGGGCGGATCAGCTTGCGTACGCGAGCTTTACGTCAATTCACCATAGGCCATGTGCGCCATCGGTTAGTGACCAAGGTCGAAATTATCGACAACGGCCCAGGCATCCCAGCCGACCTGCAGGAGACCATTTTTTACCCAATGGTCAGCGGCCGCCCCGGTGGTACCGGGCTTGGCCTCGCAATTACCCAGAACATTATTAGCCAGCATCAGGGACTGATTGAGTGCGACAGCCATCCTGGCCACACCACTTTCTCGATCTTTCTGCCGCTGGAACAAGGAGCAGCGTCGTCATGAGCCGTAGTGAAACTGTCTGGATCGTCGATGACGACCGTTCTATCCGTTGGGTTTTGGAAAAAGCGCTGCAGCAAGAAGGCATGACCACCCAAAGTTTCGATAGCGCCGACGGCGTCATGAGCCGCCTGGCGCGTCAACAACCGGACGTGATCATTTCAGATATCCGCATGCCGGGTGCCAGCGGTCTTGAGTTGCTAGCTCGAATTCGCGAACAACACCCGCGCTTGCCGGTAATCATCATGACCGCTCATTCAGACCTGGACAGCGCCGTGGCGTCATATCAGGGCGGTGCGTTCGAATACCTGCCTAAGCCGTTTGACGTTGATGAGGCTGTGTCGCTGGTCAAGCGCGCCAATCAGCACGCTCAAGAACAGCAAGGTATGGAAGTCGTGCCCGCGCTGACCCGCACCCCGGAAATCATTGGCGAAGCGCCAGCGATGCAGGAAGTGTTTCGCGCCATCGGTCGCCTGAGTCACTCCAATATCACCGTGTTAATCAATGGCGAATCAGGCACCGGTAAAGAACTGGTTGCCCACGCATTGCACCGTCACAGCCCTCGCGCAGCGTCGCCGTTCATTGCCCTGAACATGGCGGCGATTCCCAAGGATTTGATGGAGTCCGAGCTGTTTGGCCACGAAAAAGGCGCGTTCACGGGTGCGGCCAACCTGCGTCGCGGTCGCTTCGAACAAGCAGACGGCGGCACACTCTTTCTCGATGAAATCGGCGATATGCCGGCGGATACACAAACGCGCTTGCTGCGTGTACTGGCGGACGGTGAATTCTATCGAGTCGGCGGGCACATGCCGGTCAAGGTCGATGTACGGATCATCGCTGCGACCCATCAGAATCTGGAAATTCTGGTGCAAGCCGGTAAGTTTCGTGAGGATTTGTTCCACCGTTTGAACGTGATCCGCATCCACATTCCTCGGATGTCCGATCGTCGTGAAGATATTCCAACACTGGCCAAGCATTTCTTGGCCCGCGCCGCGCAAGAACTGGCGGTGGAACCGAAACTGCTCAAGGCGGAAACCGAGGAATACCTCAAGCATCTGCCATGGCCTGGCAACGTGCGTCAGCTGGAAAACACCTGCCGCTGGATCACCGTCATGGCGTCCGGCCGTGAAGTACATGTCAGTGACTTGCCGCCTGAGCTGTTGAGCCTGCCCCACGATGCTGCGCCGATCACCAATTGGGAGCACGCGCTGCGTCAGTGGGCCGATCAGGCGCTGGCACGCGGGCAATCGAGCCTGCTCGACAGCGCGGTGCCAACCTTTGAACGGATCATGATCGAAACGGCCCTAAAGCACACCGCCGGTCGCCGTCGCGATGCCGCTGTGTTACTCGGTTGGGGCCGCAATACCTTGACCCGCAAGATCAAGGAATTGGGCATGAAAATCGATGGCGACGAGGACGAAGGCGACGACGCTTGAGTCAACATCCCAACGCAGTGTCCTGATACCGCGTTGTGGCCTGGCGAATAAATTCGCTCCCTCAGGGCATGTCTATACCCTGTGGAAGCGAACTCGTTGGCGAAAGCGCTGTTGAATTTCCCGTGATTTGAGCCTACCTGTCATTTCTACCAGTTTACGACCCTTCCCCAACGTGATTAGCTCTTGAAATGACCCCTATACGCGAGGTCAGACAAGGAGTAACCGCTATGGATACAGCACTCAACGCCCGCCTGCTCGCGGCCCTCCCGCCTCGATCCTCAATCCCACTGCGCGATCGAATCGTCGATTACGAAATTGTCGAAATGGCGACTTTGTTCCGAAGTCATGAACTGACGTCACACGACATAACCGTCGCCTATCTGCAACGCATCGACCAGCTCAACGGTCCGTTTGAAACTTACAGTGCAAACGGCGGCTACAACGCATTTGTGCGTATCGACCGACAGCAAGCACTAGCACAGGCGCGCGAAGCCGACCTCTGGTTACAAAATCCCAACGATGAACGGGGAGTAGCTCCGCCGCTGTGCGGTATTCCGATGGGCTTAAAGGACTCGATTGGTATAAAAGGTCGCGAGAGCAAAAACGGAACACAGGCCTACAACACTAACTTCGCTCTCGAAGACGCCACGTGCGTTGGCAGACTTCGTGCACAAGGTGCAGTGCTGATCGGACACACCATATGTTCAGAACATTCCGGTGATGTCGTGGGCCAGTTTGCCGGTAATGCCTGGGATCCAGAACGCCCCCCGGGCGGCTCCAGTCAAGGCTCAGCTGTGGCCCCGATTGCCCGACTCGTCGCAGCGGCGCTAGGCGAAGAAACCGCCGGGTCCATCATCATTCCAGCCGCCGTCAACGGCGTAAGTGCGATTAAACCCTCACTGGGTCTTGTCTCCGGGGCAGGGGTCATGCCACTACGAACAGGGTTTGACATCGTTGGCCCCATGGCGCGCTCGATGCGCGACGCCTCGCTGATTCTTTCAGTGATTGCAGGTGTCGATCAGCTCAATGACCCACAAACCTTATCGGCTCCTATTCCGCCCATCCAATTGCCGATCAGCAGTCGCCCTGGCCCACAACCGCTCGCGGGTTTAACTATTGGCATTCCTCAGACAGACTGGCTGGAGTTGGGCAAACCGCCCAGTGAATCCTATGACTTGGACAACAAAAATGCATTCGACCGGTTTAAAGGACAGCTGTCGGACCTTGGTGCCGCAGTGGTCAACTTCCCCGGTCTGGATTTGCGCGAGGAAGGCAATAGTCCCTATCTCTGGCCGACGCCATTTTATGAGCTAGTGGATGATGGCGGACAACCCTTGCTATTGATCAACGGACCTGCCGGAACCAGCTATTGCAATCAGCTAGAAACAAATCATTGGACGGCGATACTAGAGTTCGCCAATTCCCTCCAGGATGCCGATCAACGCGATAAACTGCTGGCTGACATTCGACCTGACTTTTATTCAATCATTGGCCGCATTCCGTTGAGTGTTCGAATAGAAGCCGAAAATCGTCGGCGACAGCAACAGAGGCTCTTTGAGGAGGCGCTAGATCAATACAACATCGACTTCATGATGGTCTTGCCTATAGGTGCCCATATCGGCCTGCGATCAGATCCATATGGTCAGCAGATACCCGTGCGGCGCCATTACGTCGAGCTGCCCAATGCCTTGGCGTGGCCGATGGTTACATTTCCTATCGGGTACGGAGACACCGGCTTGATTAGCCCAATGCCCATTAGTGCGGCATTTTGGGGACGTCGTTTTAGTGAGCCGCTGGTGGTTCAGGCCGCGATCGACTTTCAGGATCGATTCCCTGAATACCACCGCGCGGCCCCCACGGACCCGACATTCGGCCCGCGTAAAAAACCGCTGCCTCCGCCCCTCGGTATTTTGCAGATACCACCTGAGTTTTCGACTGACCCCGTGAAGATTCTGGAAGGGAGAAGAACACGATGACTCCGATTTCGTTCTTCACCGTTAGGTGGACGCCCTTACAGAATCCGTTGTTATTAACCGCATCCGCAAAGTCAGCCCCAGCGCCGTTTTTCGCGGTCCGATGGCAGCCGACCCAAGGGTTGATCTATTACCCGTACATACTGCGCTTCGCCATCGGGAGGTGATCTGCTGCCACCGCAGAGTTCGGATCAACATCAGGGGACAGAATTTTTTATGTTCGTTTAAAAACCGGTCTGCCCCCTTATTTTTACTGATCAGTCGACGGCTTTTCCCACAGGTTGATCCCACCTTCCACCGCGAAGCTGTCGATTTCTTTCAACTCATCCTGGGTGAACGAAAGGTTTTTCAGTGCGCCGACGTTTTCAACGATCTGCTCAGGACGACTCGCACCAATGAGCGCCGAGGTGATACGCGGATCACGCAACGTCCAGGCCAACGCCAATTGCGCAAGGCTTTGCCCCCGACGCTTAGCGATCTCGTTGAGGGCACGCACATGAGCGATGTTGCTTTCAGATAGGTGCGCAGCCTGCAACGAGCCACCGCCCGGCTTATTCACTCGCGCATCCTTGGGAATGCCGTTGAGGTATTTGTCAGTCAGCAAGCCTTGAGCCAGCGGGGTGAAGGCAATCACGCCTGCGCCAAGATCGTCGGTGGCGTCCAACAGGTCGCGCTCTACCCAACGGTTGAGCAAGTTGTACGCCGGTTGATGAATCAACAACGGCACTTTCCACTCGTTGAGCAGCGCCGCCATCTCCCGGGTTTTGGCCCCGGAATACGAGGAGATGCCGATGTACAACGCCTTGCCCTGCTGCACCGCAGTGGCCAATGCGCTGGCGGTTTCTTCCAGTGGGGTCAACGGGTCGAAGCGGTGCGAATAAAAAATATCCACGTAGTCCAGGCCCATGCGCTGCAAGCTCTGGTCGAGGCTGGCGAGCACGTATTTACGCGATCCGCCACCTTGGCCATACGGTCCCGGCCACATGTCCCAGCCGGCTTTGCTGGAGATGATAAGTTCGTCGCGGTAATGCTTGAAATCCTCGCGCAGCAGACGGCCAAAGTTGGTCTCGGCGCTGCCATACGGAGGACCATAGTTGTTGGCCAGGTCAAAGTGGTTGATGCCCAGATCAAACGCCGTGCGCAGCAATGCACGCTGAGTATCCATCGGCGTGCTGTCGCCAAAGTTGTGCCACAGGCCCAGCGACAACGCAGGCAGGACCAACCCGCTACGGCCCACGCGGCGGTACGGAATGGCTTCATAACGGTTTTCGGCAGCGATATAAGTCATCGAATCCTCTCTCGTAAAGGTGTATTGGGTTGCGACTCCTTAACCGGACACGCAGTTCCCGCTTTTTATTAGCTGAGCCCTTTTGAGTGATCGAACAAACAGGGAATGGCGTTACTTCAAGCAATCATCCTTCTGCAGCAAGTTCGCCTGAGATACGTTGCAGCCTGCTGGCACGCTGCGGGTCAGCCAAACATTGCCGCCTACGGTAGACCCTTTGCCAATGGTGATGCGCCCCAAAATCGTCGCGCCGGCATAGATCACTACGTCGTCTTCGACAATCGGATGGCGGGCGTGGCCTTTCTGCAACTGACCGTCCTCGTCTGCTGGAAAGCGTTTCGCGCCCAAGGTCACGGCTTGGTAGATACGCACCCGCTCGCCGATGATCGCGGTTTCACCGATGACCACACCCGTCCCGTGATCGATAAAAAAACTGCCACCGATCTGCGCGCCTGGGTGGATATCGATACCGGTGGCTGAGTGCGCAATTTCAGAACTGATTCGCGCCAACAATGGCAAACCCGCGCGGTACAGGTGATGGGCTAAACGGTGATGAATGACCGCGAGCACGCCGGGATAGCACAGCAGCACTTCATCGACGCTACGCGCAGCCGGGTCACCGTGGTAAGCAGCCAGTACGTCGGTGTCGAGCAGAATGCGCATGGTGGGAAGCGCGGCAGCGAACTCTTGAATCAACCGAGTTACATGGTCTTCGACGGCGCTGACCTCATCGCCTCGCTGACGCGCCACATAGCGTAATTCCAAACGTGCCTGAGCCAGCAAAGCATTAAGCGCGACGTCGAGGGTATGGCCGACATAAAAGTCCTCGCTCTCTTCACGCAAGTCTACCGGGCCCAAACGCATCGGAAAAAGTGCGCCGCACAGCGCTTCAAGAATGTCGCGCATGGCGGCGCGCGAAGGCAATTCACGGCCACCCAGCTCTCCACTGACCCGGCCATTACGCTGGCGCCAATCATCCCGTGCTTCACGCAGTTGACTAACGATTTGCTGCAACTGCCAGTTGCCAGCACGGTTGTCGGCGGATGCGTCTGAAATATCGCTCACGCTCATCACTCCTCTTTAGGCTTCACGCCGATGATTGACCCACTTTACGGCAAACCTTAGACACGAAAAAATAACAATTTAAGTAAGGTCTTTTATCTGGCAGATACGCTGCGCGCTTCTTACAGCTTACCGTCAGGTTAGGCGCAGTTGCCCGCGAGGCGGGCCATCGCGGGCAAGCGCCTACGGCATCGTTATAGGTATATACAAATGTTGCAGCCACCCGGCGTGACTGCCTATAGTCCATCGACTTACTTCGCTGGCCATTTAAACCACCATGATCAAACATCAGCTCACCCGCTTTAATCGTCTTGAATTACTTGGCGCACCCACCGCGCTGGAAAAGCTTGAGCGGTTATCCACTTGGGTGGGCCGGGACATTTATGTAAAGCGTGACGATACGACAACACTGGCGTTGGGCGGCAACAAGGTGCGCAAGCTTGAATACTTGGCGGCCGATGCGCTGGCACAGGGCGCAGATACCTTGATCACTGCCGGTGGACTGCAATCCAATCACGCGCGACAAACAGCGGCCCTGGCAGCGCGCCTGGGTCTGGGGTGCGTAGTGCTGCTGGAAAATCCCTTGGCCACTAACGATCCCAATTACGTCAGCAATGGCAATCGCCTGCTGCTGAGCCTCTTCGACGCCAAGGTCGAACTCGTGGATAACCTGAACAACGCCGACGACCAGTTGCAAGCTCTTGCGATGCGTCTACGGGCCAGCGGCAAAAAACCGTACAGCATCCCTATCGGAGGATCCAATGCGCTGGGCGCTTTGGGTTATGTGCGGGCAGGTCTGGAGCTGGCTGACCAGATCCAACAAACAGGCTTGGCATTCTCGGCCGTGGTACTTGCGTCAGGCAGTGCAGGTACGCACAGCGGGTTGGCCTTGGGGCTTAGCGAGGCGCTGCCCGATCTGTCGGTAATCGGCGTTACGGTTTCTCGTAGCGACGACGCACAACGGCCGAAAGTCCAGGACTTGGCTGAGCGTACTGCCGAACTGCTAGGTATCGATCTACCGGGCAGCTTCAAGGTCCAATTGTGGGACGAATACTTTGCCCCTGGTTATGGAGCTCCGAATGCCGGAACCCTGGCGGCAATCAAATTGGTCGCTAGTCAAGAAGGGCTTTTGCTTGATCCGGTATACACCGGCAAAGCCATGGCAGGCTTGCTCGACGGTCACGGGCGTCAGCGTTTTGATGAGGGTCCGATTATTTTCTTGCACACCGGGGGGGCGCCCGCGCTGTTCGCTTATCCGGACGTGTTTTAGGCTAACAAGACAGCCCACGTTTTTATTCCATTAAGAGATATACAAAATACTTTTTAGTATTTAAACGGTTACGCCGACTGTCTTATAGTCGCGTTCGCGTCAGGAATCACAAGTGGAATAACGCCGCCTGTTACGTTGGATATGCTTCACGGCCACAGTCGTTTTCGTTAGGTCTGATTTTTGCCTGACACTCAAATAAATAAGGGGCTTTTCATGAATATTGCTGCCATCCGCCGGACATTTCTTCTTTCTACGCTGAGCCTCGTGCTCGGCTCCAGCCTGATTGGGCAAGCCGTTGCCGGGGATCAACTGCAAAAAATCAAAAGCAGCGGGACGATCAGCGTCGGCCTCGAAGGCACTTACCCACCGTTTAGCTTTGTGGGTGAAGACGGCAAGCTCGCCGGTTTTGAAGTCGAGTTCTCCCAGGCACTGGCCAAACAGTTGGGCGTGACGGCAAAACTGCAACCGACCAAGTGGGACGGCATCCTTGCAGCATTGGAATCCAAGCGTCTTGATGTTGTGATCAACCAGGTGACGATTTCTGAAGAGCGCAAGAAAAAATATGACTTCTCGCAGCCCTACACCATCTCCGGCATTCAGGCGCTGACCCAGAAAAAAGACGCAGACAAATTCCCGACGCCTGAATCGCTGTCCGGCAAGAAAGTCGGCGTGGGTCTAGGTACGAACTACGAGCAATGGCTGAAAGAACACGTGCCCGGCGCAGTAGTCAAAACCTACGACGATGATCCAACCAAGTTTCAAGACTTGATGGCTGGCCGTACTGACGTGATCCTCGTCGACCGCCTCGCTGCGCTGGAAATGGTCAAAAAAACCAACGATAAACTGGCAGCTTCCGGCAAAGCATTCTCCCGCCAGGAAGCCGGTATTGCGATCCGCAAAGGTGAGCCTGAGTTGGTGGCGGCGGTCAACACCGCCATCGACAAGCTGCGCACGGACGGTACGCTGGCCAAGTTGTCACAGAAGTACTTCGGCTCTGACGTGACCCAATGATTGAAGAGAGTCTAAAGCTAGCGCTGGACTCCGCGCCCTTCTTGCTGAAGGGCGCGTATTACACCGTCATCCTCAGCCTGGGCGGAATGTTCTTCGGCTTGTTGTTGGGCTTTGGCCTGGCGTTGATGCGTCTGTCGCGTCTCAAGTTGGTGAGCGGTATTGCGCGGGTGTACGTGTCGTTCTTTCGAGGCACGCCGTTGCTGGTCCAATTGTTCGTGATCTATTACGGCTTGCCGCAATTAGGTATCGAATTCGACCCGCTACCCGCCGCACTGCTCGGTTTTTCGCTGAACATGGCCGCCTACGCGTGCGAGATTCTGCGAGCGGCCATCGGTGCTGTGGACCGTGGGCAATGGGAAGCCGCCGCCAGCATCGGCATGACCCGTGCGCAAGCCATGAGACGCGCCATTCTGCCGCAAGCCGCACGAACCGCCCTGCCGCCGTTGGGCAACAGTTTCATTTCGCTGGTCAAAGACACCGCGCTCGCCGCCACCATCCAGGTACCTGAACTCTTTCGGCAGGCGCAGTTGATCACAGCGCGCACCTTCGAAATTTTCACCATGTACTTGGCTGCGGCCCTGATCTACTGGATTCTCGCCAGCCTACTCGCGCACCTGCAAAACCGACTGGAAGCGAGGGTCAACCGACATGATCTGGAGTCTTGAAACATGATCGTGGTTGAAAAACTGACCAAACAATTCAATGGTCAAACCGTTCTAGACGGCATCGACCTGCGCATTGAAGCCGGTGAAGTGGTAGCCATTATCGGCCCAAGCGGATCGGGCAAAACTACACTGTTGCGTTGCCTTAACTTTCTTGAAGAACCCACCAGTGGCAGCATTCAGGTAGGTGCTATCAAGATCGATGGCAGCAAGCCGCTGACTCAGCAACAGGGCCTTATCCGGCAGTTACGACAGCACGTAGGTTTCGTCTTTCAGAACTTCAACTTGTTCCCGCATCGCACAGCGCTGGAGAACGTTATTGAAGGGCCATTGGTGGTCAAGAAGATGGCCAAGGAACAAGCGATCAAACTCGGGCTGGCTTTACTGGCCAAGGTCGGGCTCGACGGTAAAGAAGATTCATACCCGCGACGCTTGTCTGGCGGTCAGCAGCAACGGGTAGCGATTGCGCGGGCGTTGGCCATGGAGCCCGAAGTCATTTTGTTCGACGAGCCCACTTCAGCACTCGACCCGGAGTTGGTAGGGGAAGTGCTGACCACTATTCGTGCACTCGCAGAAGAAAAACGCACCATGGTGATTGTCACCCATGAGATGAGTTTCGCCCGGGATGTTGCCAACTGGGTGATCTTTATCGACAAGGGGGTGATCGTCGAGCAAGGCGAAGCCAAAACGCTGTTCGCTCATCCCAAGGAAGAACGCACTCGGCAGTTCTTGGAGCGAAGTCGTAATTGACGGTTAGTTTTGCATCAATAGAACAGCGCCCATTGGGCGCTGTTTTTGTTTGTGTGAGGCCCACGTCCTTTGGAATCCCGAAAAACTGGATCACTTCATAAATTTGATAGCAATAAACGGGAGGCATGTCGTTGGGCGCGAGCGGTATGTTGGTCTGCATGCAACCTATAAAGGAAGGCAGATGCTCGAACTGGCGATGGAAACAAGACTTGACTCAGAAAAATGGAGCGAGCACCTACACCGTGTGAATGATCACGGATTTACCGTTATCAAGGCGCTGCTGCCACCGGATAGTTGCCGACGGCTCATCGATTTTTATCCTCAAGACCACCGATTCAGATCGTGTATCAATATGAAGAGACACGGCTTTGGATCAGGGGAATACAAGTATTTCGCCTACCCACTGCCTCAGCCCGTTGCGACATTGAGATCCAGTTTCTATACCCGTTTAGTGCCATTGGCGAACTATTGGAATGAGAAACTTGGCATCGAAAACAGGTACCCCGAATCACACGAAGTATTTGTGAGTCAATGCCACCGAGCGAACCAGAACCGACCTACACCTCTGTTGCTTCGCTATGGCGTGGGTGACTATAACTGCCTGCACCGGGATCTTTACGGAGACACTCTATTCCCCGTGCAAATGACTATTCTTTTGTCTAAACCAAACGATGACTTCTCTGGCGGTGAGTTTGTGATCACCGAGCAACGCCCCAGGATGCAATCGAGAGCTAGCGTTGTGCCGCTGGACATCGGCGACGCGGTAATTTTTTCTGTGAACCGACGCCCTGTTAAAGGCACCAGAGGGTTCTATTCGGTATTCGCTCGTCACGGCGTCAGCGAAATTCTTACCGGCAATCGATTCACCTTAGGGGTCATTTTTCACGACGCCCAATGACGCCTCATACAAGTGGGTCAGCTATTAGCCGCCGTTAAATACTAAATTTCCAGCCGATTAAACTACAGCCCTCCGATTTTCATCGAGTGCGACGGGGGTTGAACATGGCGAGCTCTCGCTCTGCAAAAAGAATCAAGAGGACGATACGCCTGATGGGTTTAAAACAGAACGCTATTATCTGCAGAAACTGCGACGGCTCATTCACATTAAGCTTCCCTTCAGGTCAGATATTCCGTTTTGGAAAATACGATGTCACTAGAATCAGATAAGTTCGAGATAGCCGCAGCGCAGCAGACTAGCGAAGCGGCCGGTCAAAAAGTAACGGTGGCCTCGCATGTTGAGGCGATGGAGTTTCTCAAGACCATAGACAGTCAGTGGCGAGCCCTTATTGATCGCGTAGGACCTTGCGCCCACCCGGCAACGGCCGCTCAAGATCCTTTTGAGGCTCTGATTAAGGCAGTCGCCTATCAACAGTTACATGCCAAGGCGGGCGACGCCATGGTGATGCGGTTGCGACAGCTATTTCCAGGGGTAAGTTTTCCGGGCGCTAACGAGTTAATAGAGTTAGATGATCAAGCGCTAAGAGGCTGTGGGTTTTCGGCATCTAAATGCCGGGCAATTAAAGCGATTGCCGCTGCAAGGGCCAGTGGGCTGGTGCCCGATGTAATCGAGGCGCTTGCCATGAAAAACGATGAACTCATTAAGCGCCTGATCCAACTGCCAGGCGTGGGGTGCTGGACAGTAGAAATGATGCTTATCTATGGTCTAGGGCAATTAAACGTCATGCCCGCGAGTGACTTTGGCGTATGCGAAGGCCATAGGCGGTTGTATGCACTGGCCCTCAAACCTAGTACTAGAGAGATGACAAGGATAGCGGAGCGGTTTAGCCCATTTCGTACAGTCGCCGCATGGTATCTATGGCGAGTGCCTTCCGATTTGTTCGAAAAGACGTCGTCACAAATTTGAAAGCAAGACTCGGGGTGCTGATGCTTTCTTTCAGAGATAGGCTCAAGGAAATTCAAAGACGGAGCAAAACCATGGAAAGCACAAAGGTTCCGGCAGCAAAACGCGTTCCAAGGACAGAAGACGATCCGCGCTGGAGTGTCATGATAAATCGACAGGCGGACGTTGGCGCGGACTTCGTGTATGGCGTATTGACGACAGGTGTTTATTGCAGGCCTCGCAGCCCGACCAAGCTCCCGCGGCCGGAAAACGTGGTTTTTTTCGACACCGCACTCGAAGCTGAAGCAGCGGGTTTTCGTCCCTCCAAGCGTGGCGACAGCAGTCAGGAAACGATAGCGCTCAAACACGCGGCCACTGTTGCCGAAACCTGCAGGATGATAGACGCGTCCGATTTCGTCCCCAACCTGGGTGACATGGCCCAAAAGGTCGGGATGAGCACCTTTCACTTTCACCGCATCTTCAAAAAAATCACAGGGCTAACGCCAAAAGCCTACAGCGTCGCCTCGTTGCGCTCGCGGGTCAGGGACCAGCTCTCTCAGTCCGGGACGATCACCAGCGCACTATATGAGGCAGGCTACAATTCCAACAGCCGGTTCTATGAAGCCTCTCAGAAAATTCTCGGCATGAAACCCACTGAATACCGGGCGGGCGGGGCCAACGTCGACATCAAGTTTGCACTAGGTGAGAGTTCGCTCGGGTCGATTCTAGTAGCACGAAGTGCGCGCGGTATCTGTGCGATTTTGCTGGGCGACGATCCGAATATTCTGGTTGAGAGTTTTCAGGACCAGTTTCCAAATGCCAATCTGATTGGCGGCGACGCAGAGTTCGAAGGACTGGTTGCTGAAGTCGTGGGCTTCGTAGAGTCGCCGGCCGTCGGCCTTGCATTGCCACTTGATATCCGAGGCACGGTTTTCCAAGAACGTGTGTGGCAGGCGTTGAGGGACATTCCTGCCGGGGCGACTGCCACGTATACCGACATCGCGGTTCGCATAGGCATGCCGAGCGCAGTGCGGGCGGTTGCGAACGCCTGTGGCGCCAACAACCTCGCTGTGGCTATTCCATGCCATCGCGTTGTGCGCAGTGACGGAACATTGTCCGGATACCGATGGGGAGTCGAGCGCAAGCGCAAGTTACTTGAGCGGGAAAAAAGGGATTTGTCTGAAGAGCTGCCATTGACCGCGGGGTTGATCTAGTAAAAACCCGGACGTTAGCAGCCGGGTAACACTGCCAGACCGACCGGTAACGTCGCTCATGCCGTGCTCTGAAAATACCCGTGGGCAACGGAGTGTGAACGTAATGCGCATGTGGAAACTCATCGGCCCCGATGGCATGTCCTGCCTAAGTATCGAGCCCGGTCAATTTGGAGGACATCGTAGGAACAAGATATTTGGCCGCCTGGACTGCCCCGCAGCGCTGCTAGCCCTGAGCAAAGGCGGTTACACGCGCAATAGGGTTTTTTTTGTTGATGAGGCAACCGCCAGGTCCGCAGGTTTCCGGCCCTGCTTCAGGTGCATGCCTGTCGAATATCGACGCTGGAAGTTGTCAAATTGAAGCGAGACACGCCGTGGAATCTTTCGTCGATTTACGACCGTTTTTGCGTGGGCATTTCAGCAAACTTTAGGGTTTTCAACATTGTCAGAAAGCCCTGAGAACAACCCAGTACAAAAAAATAATATAAAAGCAAGAAACGGAGTTTTCGCCGATGTGTTTCACAATATTTTGAACTCCCCGCCTGCTACTTCTGCTAGCGCTGTCGAGCGGACACCGTGTCAAAGCCGTACAAAAGATGCACGAAGAAAGAAGCAAGTAATGAAATGCTTGGTTTTTAATCGACTGAATCTATGGCTTGGGAGTAATGCAATGGAACATGCATTGGGAAAAAATGACTTTGACAGTCGCATAGCGTGCCTAGGGAAGTTTGACATTTACCGCGACGGAGAATCCTGGACCGAGAAAACCAGTGTCTGGAAACGCCCTCTTCGACCGCAGGCATTTCCTTACATAAACTTTGAAAGCGTCACACGAGAAACACTGCTTAATTATTCATCTTTTACGATGAACCGCACGATGACGGCGCTTTATGAGCAGGACTTTCTTTATCTCCCGGACACCTCAGAACATATTGTCGCGGACCTGAAGATTGCTTATAACCCAGCATTGAGAACTCTTGCAGCCGACCTGATTCCCGACCTCGAATTAAAAGTCTTTGGAATTTTGCAAAATGAAGTAAACGTCGGCGGTGAATGGAACAAGGAACTGTTTCAGCGTTATTTAGCTACAAAGCTGGAACCTTCAACGGAAATCGTCAACGATTCCCTCAGTTTGATTCATCTCGCCACTGACCAGCCACTGATGGTGCGCTTTCTGCTTATGCAACATGCGGTGGACTTTCTACCCGAATCGTCACACATGGCAAGGTTTGCAAAAGGCGATTATGGTGAAGCTCAATCAGCGATGTTTCGCGTACTTCTGGATGAGTTTGGCTATGGGAAACATGCAGCCAAACACAGCACGCTATTCAAGGAAACGCTAAAGTCTGTAGGGATGCTTGATAACTCACATGCGTATTGGAATTTTTATCTCAACTCATCACTTTTGAACAATAACTACTTCCACATGCTAACGCGAAGCCCCGAACGCTTTTTTGAATATGTCGGAGCGATCACCTATGCAGAAAACGCTTTCGGCCCGTACTGTGGGCGCGTCAAAACGTTAATACAGCACGTTTTCACTGAGGCCGATACGAGGTATTACACCGAACACGTTCATATCGATAGCTACCATGGCTCCATGACATTGAATGAAATTTTACTTCCCCTGGCAGACAGGTTTGGAGCTTCCATTTATCCCGACTTCGTTAAGGGTATAGAGATGGCCTGCATCCTCCAACACATCATGGAGGAGGATCTTTGCGCCCAAATCACTTGGATGAACAAACGCTCCGACTACCGCCAACTTGCCATGGACATCAAAGCCACTGTTCTGGCTAATATTGAAAATATACCGGTTGCCCATCTGAACGAGCCCAGAGGCGAACTTTCGGTTCCGCATGTACATGATGGGGACGAATTCTGCATCGTGGACGAAGGCCTACTTCGCTTTTGTCATGGCCCTGACTGCTTCAGCGATTTGGCTGCGGGCGAGTGCGTCGTGATCGCACGCAACCGGCTCCATGGGGCCTTGGTGCTTTCCGAGAATTGCAAGTACAGAATCCTTTCCATTGGGGACTATCGTCAGTATGCAACTTATAGCCTTTGATCGTTCGAACAGCGTGACGGTTATCAAGACAGCCCTAAAATACATACAGATGCTACGTGGCGAGGAAGGTGAAATAAAGTTTAAGGATATGACATGCCAACACCGAGGTGGTCCCTTGACGCATGGTCTTGAGGATGACAATTGGGTTACATGTCCATGGCATGGCAGAAAAACAAGAAAGTGCCACATTCGTTATCTGGATATTCCATACGTTGAAAACAGAAAAACTGTGTGGGTTGGGCTTCAGGATTTCGAACGTCTCATTAAGAACGTCTGATCAATAACTACCTTTAGTAGTTACGCCTAATTTTCTCGGAGATGTAACATGTTGAGTGAAAATAGTGAACCCGTTTTTAGCTCTAACACCGTTGACATGACCGATCATTCTGCCGACAGCATTCCTCGGTGGCACTTTGCAATGCTGAACGATCAGCAACGTAATCAAGCATTTTTTGATGCCATTGAAGCTACTGATTTTTCCGGAAAAAACGTTTTAGACATTGGCACTGGCTCCGGGCTGTTAGCCATGCTGATTGCTCAGAAGGGTGCAAAACATGTTTATACCTGCGAATGCAATATGCGGGTAGCTGTCAAGGCCCGGGAAATCATTCGAGTCAATGGGCTTGAACATAACATTACCGTAATTAATAAACTTTCCACCGACCTCGTTTCCGGAATTGATATCCCTCTGGACATGGATGTTATGATTTCAGAAACAGTCGATTGTGGTTTTTTCGGAGAGGGATTCGGCTACGCGCTACTTCATGCACAGCGTGAGTTACTAAAGCCTCATGCTGAAGTGATCCCTGCAGCCGTAAAACTTCATGCCTGTTTGTTATCCAGCCAGGATGTAGCCAACCTGAACTATGTCTATGATGATATTTTTGGCCTGGATGTCAGTGCGTTTAACAATTTCAGAACGGCGGGGTATTTTCCGGTTCGCCTACAAACTTGGCCGCATCGGTTAGTGAGTAACACCGCGGAGTTTTATAGCGCTCAATTTGGAACCAGTTTTTCCTTTGATGAATCCTCGCAGGTGACTTTTACGGCTGATGCTAATGCACTGGCTCATGGGATTGTTTTTTGGTTCGACCTTTATCTTAAGGAGGATAACTGCCTGTCCAATGATCCTCACAACAATCGCTCTCACTGGATGCAGGCCGTCCAGTTGTTCGATTACCCAATCTATGTCAGAAAAGGACATGACTACCAAGTACCTTTATCCATCAGCTGTGGCGGGGTCCAGTTCGGGAAAAATCTGTCACCGAGCCTACTTGAAAGTATCGCCAGTTGATATTTTCGGCCGCCCCGAATACGGGGCGGCTAACTTTAATACATCAGGAGATGCAGTATGGACACTGATAAAACAGACCCAGTGCGGCGCACCGCACATAAAAATTTCAACTTGCTATGGTCTGGTCAATCTCTGAGCCTGTTTGGTAATCAGTTTCTAGTTATTGGGCTACCACTTCTCGCGGTGCAAACAGTAGGGGCTTCAGCCGCCCAAGCGGTTTTGCTGCCCTTTGTAATGTTTATTCCCTTCCTGCTTTTCGGACTTCCGGTAGGGGCGTTGGTCGACAGACTGCCGAAACGAAAAACCATGGTCTTGGCGGACCTGATTCAGATGGTCGTGTATTCAGGCATTGCATTACTGTCGATTAAAGGCCTGATGACGTTCCCCGCACTGATGGCGTTGGTGTTTGTTGCAGGGACCGCAACCGTTTTTTTCCAAGTGGCCTATAACTCATTCCTGCCGCAAATATATTCAGGGGCGTCTGAGCTTCAAAAGGGAAATGCCAAGCTGTTCTTTTCCGAATCGGTTGCGCGCACATTGGGACCTGTAGCAGCGGGCCCTTTGATTGCTGTATTTGCCCCGCCGATTGCGATTCTCCTTAATGGCGGTTCTTTCCTGGTGTCTGCGCTCACGTTAGGGGCCATTCGAAATGTCGACGCCGCGCTGGATTTAACGAAGCCGTTGCCTTTAAGCACATCCATCGTGGCGGACATAAAGGCCGGCCTGAAATTTGTTTTTTCACACCCCAAACTGGAACCCGTGTTTTTATGCGGGGCGGTTTACGTTCTGTTTCTCACCTTCATTGAAACCAGTCTGGTTCTTTATTGTAAGGACGTTCTTTTGCTCTCCCCCAGCGCCATCGGCCTGGTGATAGGCGCGGCAGCCGCAGGATTTCCTGTCGCCAACCTCATCTCATCTAGATTAATGAATCACTTCGGTATTTCCCGCACGCTGGTCATTGCCGCAGCGACTTCTGTTTCCGGGCTGTTTCTAATTGCCGTTTTCGGCGCCTCGGGTTCGATTGCAGGCCTCATAGCCGCCAGTGTGCTTCATGGTTTGGGCGAAGGTGTGTTTGGTCCAACCTCGCTGACGTTGAGGCAGACAGCCACTCCGTTAGCTCTGTTGGGAAGAGTGAACTCAGTGCAACGTTTCATGATCTGGGGAGCCATTCCTTTAGGCAGTGTATTGACCTCGCTAGTCATTAAATACATTGGACTTGAATGGACCCTGTGGTTCGGCGGAATAGGCACCGTACTGTGCCTGCTGCCACTCATCCGGCGTGGCATTCTCGCCGATATGCGCGAGCCTAATACAACGCTACGTCCTGGTACTACTAACAGCTGACGGAAGAATTGCTAATGACCTACGCTCCCGGTATTGAAGAGTTTGTAAATCGTTGTAACGCAGTAATGCCACCCGACTCCTACACCTATCCTCTAGATGAACAACGACGCCTATATCAAAGCCTTATTGTGGAGTTTCCCTATGAAGTTCCTGTTGATGTGCACTGGAGCCAGCAGGATGTGACACATAACGGCACCAGCATTCGATTTAGGCTTTACGAACCTTTGCAGCCGAGCGAAGGACTGGTCCTTTACATCCGAGGAGGTGGCTTTGTCTTGGGCTCTCTGGACACCCATCATTGCGTTGCAGCCGAGATCGCATCCAAAGCCCAGGTGAAGGTTATGGCCGTAGATTTCAGACTGGCACCGGAACACCCATTTCCCGGCGCGCTGGAAGACTGCTATGACGCACTGGTGTACGCATGCGAAAACGCTGAAGCCATTGGAATCGATGCTCGAAAAATAGTCATCGCAGGTGACAGTTCGGGAGCCAATATGGCGGTGGTGGTCGCCATGATGTGCCGTGATCGCAATGGTCCCAAGCTTGCTGGACAGGCACTGATCAGCCCTGTTCTAGATTTCACCCGATGGATAAACGGCGGCGATGACGCCCCTTTGCTTACCGGCGCAGAGATGGAGTTTTACACGGCCTGTTACTCTCCGAACCCCGAAACCGCTTCACATCCTTATGTGTCTCCATTGATAGCTGGCGATTTTGGCGGGTTGCCCAAGGCCTATATCATGGGCGCCGAAATGGACTCACTCGCCATCGACGCCGAGCAATACGCAAGACAGTTGCAGACCCAGGGTACTGAGGTTGAGTTGGTCATTGAACCTGGCATGGTGCACGCCGCTATTCGCGCACGGTCCCTAAGCCCCACGGTGCAGGATGCATGGAATCGCTACTGCCTGAAGATCAGCGAATTGTTGAGGACCGCATCATGACCACGGCCACTGAGCGTTACGCCGTAATCGTGGACCCTTATTCTTCCGGTAGCTTATTCGCCAACGAATTTGCGCAGCTGGGCTGTAAGGTCATTGCGGTGCTCTCCTCTGTCGAACCGCCGGATGTCTATGCCGCCTCCTACAGACCTGCGGATTTTGCCTTTGTGCGTGTTGCGTGCGCGGCGGATCTAGCGCCACTCGTCAATGAATTGCGTCATTACAAACCGTTCTGCGTGTTGACTGGCTGCGAGTCTGGTGTGGAGCTGGCCGAACAGCTTGCTCCGCTGCTCATCCCCGAGTTTTCGAATGCGGTTGAACTAGCCCCAGCCAGACGTGACAAGGGCTTGATGGCCCAGGCAGCGATCAATGCCGGCGTTACGATGATGAAGCAGATCTGCACGGATGATTTTTCCCACGTGAAAAATTGGGTGTTCGAAAGCGGACTTGCGGGCAAGAGTCTGGTCGTCAAACCACCCAAGAGTGCCAGCACTGACGGTGTCAGCAAGATCTATGCAGGCGTGGGTCTGGAGAACGCGTTTTTCGGGCTCCTCGACAAGCCCAATCGGCTGGGAATTATAAATGACCGCGTGTTGGTCCAAGAGTATTTATCCGGCACCGAGTACGTTGTCGATACGTTCAGTCACGCTGGCATTCATACCGTTTGCAGCGTATGTAAATATACGAAGCTGGAAAGTACTCATGGAATGGCCATCTACGATCGAATGGATTGGGTCAGTGCTGATCAGGCCGTTATCGAACCCCTCGCGGCGTACGCCGAGCAGGTGCTGAACGCGTTGGGTATGTTCTGGGGAAACGCTCATATTGAAATTATGCTGACAAGCGACGGCCCCAGGCTCATAGAACTCGGGGCACGACCTCACGGGGGTGGGCACCCAAGACTTTGCTTTATGGCTACAGGAGACAGTCAGGTTCACCGCTCCGTAAAATTTTTTGCCGGGGGCGTGGTTCCGTCAACGCGCTATAACCTCCTTAAGCATATGACCGTGGTCTTTTTCAGGGCTCTCACGCCGTCAGTGGCCAGAAACGTGAGTCGGTTGCATGCCCTTGCAGCACTCTCAAGTTATGTCGACGCAAGCATACAAATCAAAGAGCACCAGACAGTGCCTGCCACTCAGGATTTATTCGCGACGCTGGCTTTAGGATTTGTAGTGTTGGCACACCCTGATCCACTTCAACTGGAGCGAGATATCGTGGCCGTTCGACAGGCGGAAAGTTCGGTGTTTCAGGAATGCGCACAGGGGGTTGCATGACTGATCATATAAAGCACGCTCCGGGCGAACTTCATGAAGTGCGAGGAAAAAGGCTTTGGGTTGAGCAGGCTGGAGAAGGTGAGCCCTTGATGTTATTGGCAGGGCTCGGTCCTGCGGGGTCGCATGCGATTTTTCACCCCCACTTTGATGACTTGCATAATGACTTCCGGGTGATCTATGTCGATCTCTGCGGTCGTGGTCGCTCTGACAAACCGGACGACTTGACGGATATTACTTTCGAGCAGGATGTACTTGATATAACTGCCTTGATTGAGCGGATCTGCCCTAATGGAGCCCATCTGTTTGGCTTTTCGTACGGAGGGCTGATTAGCCTGAAAGTCGCGCTGGATCGGCCCGACCTGGCGCGCTCACTGATCTTGTGCAACTCATTGCACAGCCCGGACATGTGGCAGAAAAACCACGAAAACATCAATAAGGTTATTGAGCATCAGCTACCTGAGTTATGGGCACAGATAAGTCGATTACGGGGTCTTGGTGAGCGGTCCACTTCGCCTCAGATGCAGGCCTTGTTTGCCAAGGCAGCCACCGTTGTCAGGTTCTACAACCCGGAGAACGCCAACAGACTTCTAACTGAACCCGGATCACGTAACACAGAACTCTACCCGGTATTCTGTGGCGTCGATGTTGATTTCAATATAGGGGGCCAGTTGTTGGATATTCCGGATTTCAGGCCTTTTCTAAAAGACCTGAAGATCCCTACCAAGGTGTTGGCCGGACGTTATGACCGGGCGCTTTACCCACTGCTGCAACTCGACTTCAACAGCGGACCGGTCGAGCTTGAGTTTCTCGATCGCAGCGGCTCGTTCTCCTTTATTGAAGAAACCGAAAAAGTTTTGCGTCTCGTTAAAGCGCATTGCCGTATCAAATCAGGTTGCAACGGGTAAGTGTGGTATCACCATTAAAGGACTCGGGTCCATGCAACCTCTTGAACAGGACATTGACACTCACTTATATCGCGCGGTTTCAGTGACCCGGCTGAGTCTACATATTTCAATTTTGCTGCTGGCACCGTTAGCTGCAGCGACGTTGAAATACCGTGCTGGCCAGTACGTGAATATCGAATTACCCGACGGAACACAGCAGTCGTATTCACCTGCCACTCAACTGCGCACTGACGGATATCTTGAACTGCATGTTCGAGTATTTCCCAATGGAAAATTCTCGCAACTTGTTAAACAGGGGGTTGAAGCTCTTAGTGTGCTGAAAGTGCGCGGCCCTTTTGGAAGCTGCGTATGGGAATACTCAATGGATGAAACAGGCCCTGCTATTTTTCTAGCGACCGGTACGGGTATCGCACCGATTAGAGCCTTGATCCAGGAAGCTTTAGCCTGCGAAAAAGCGAGAGAACTGTGGCTGTATTGGGGAGGTCATGTGAAAGAAGATCTTTATCTTTCCCAAGAGTTCGTGGAGTTCGAAGGTCGCTTTCCACATTTTCACTTTGTGCCTGTAGTAAGCATCGAGGGGAACACTGCTCAGGCTGCATCCCGACATGTGCACCGAGTCGCTTCGCTACAACATAAATCACTTGCGCAGGCATGTGTATATGCCTGCGGTTGCCCGGATATGGTCAACGCCGCGGGCGCGCTTCTGTATGAAAAGAACGCTCTGCGCATGTCGCGCTATTACACGGACCCCTTCATTGCGTCTACCACAGTTCAATCGTGGCCCAATTGCACGTCATCGAAAGACCTAGGTGCGAAGATCACTGTCCGCGTTGCGCGTCCGGGCACCGCTGTCCCTGAAGAGCTGCGCATATTTCCGGATGGCACGCTGATGACCGCTCTGCGTAGCGCTCATCTGATTGACGGCGTTTGCGGGGGGCAACAGTCATGTGGCACCTGTCGGCTGACGCTAAACAAGACCTGGTTTGAAGCGCTGCCCAAGCCTGCCAGATCCGAAGCTCGACTCCTCAGTACGCTGCTCAATTCAGGCCCATTGGATCGACTGGCTTGCCAAATTTTCCTGAACCCCGGACTGGACGGAATGCAGGTTTTTACCCCATGAAAATCACCTGTTAACCAACAATCTCCACTTGAGGTAATACCATGTTGAATCACGACAATCAGGATGATTTAGAGGCGGTAGGCAAGCATTACAATGCCCGCAATATGATCATGGTCCGCCAAATGACTCGGGACGCCATTCTAGAAATTGCGCAACAGATCAAGCCGGGCATGATTGAGGAAGAGGCGCTTGAGCTTGCCAAGGATGTCCTGGCCGAACGCGACATGCTTCGCGGATGGCACGGGGTCTTCGTCCGTTTCGGACGCAATACCACTAAGACATTCGGCTCCCCCTCCGAGAGCGGAGTCGTGCTAGGCAAGGATGATATTTTTTTTATTGATATCGGCCCGACGTGGAAAGAGTGGGAAGGCGATGGTGGTCAGACATTCGTCACTGGCCGGGATGAAGAAAAAGCGCGGTGCGCTAAAGACTCACGGACGATATTCCATGAGGTTCGCCAACATTGGTTGACCACCGAGGCGTCAGGCAAAGAGCTCTATCAATTGGCGATCAAGGCCAGTGAGCGACGCGGATGGGTTTTGAACATGGACCTCGATGGTCACAGGCTTTCTGATTTTCCTCATGCGGCCATTTACGGCGGCGCTATGGCAGACATCGAATTCACGCCAAGTAGCCATTTATGGGTATTGGAAATCCACATTCGAAACGCTGAAAATACCTTCGGGGCATTTTTCGAAGACATGCTTCTGGGAGACGAGCATTTCGTCGAGTGCTGACTGATGTCCAGGCAAATGAGGCGGTTTGCTGATTGCCAAGGACAGGGGCGGATGGACAGCTGAGCGGACACATCACTCAGCTTTTTGCCGCATCGATCTACGGGTGTTCTGTTCAGGTTTCTAATTTTTGCAACGTTACCAAGTAGGACGCGGCATGTACTTTCCAGCGACCTACCAATCAAGCCGGCGTAGGAATAATCTGATTCGCTTGCCCCCTCCGTTATTCTGCTATCCCTCTCCTTGACACGCATTCCCATTCACTCTTAGCTAGGCCCGGCAAATCTAAAAACGGATCAACAAGGTTTATCATGCGGCATAAATTAATCGGCCGCGGGTAATAAGGAGTCTCGAACATGGACAGTGCGACCCTAACTTCCCATCGCATCAAGTTGTTTGCGCCATCGCTGCCGCAAGCCAACAAATTTGGTATCAGCGCCGCTGCCGCTGCGCATCTGATGATAACTATCAGGCCCTACGCAAAAATGGATGATGGTGACTTAATCTCCCTCTTTTGGGACGGTTGTTACGTGGCCTCGAAGTGGCTGACCGCCGATGATATCGGTCAGCCGCTAAGTTGGCGGGTGCCGGAAAGTTTTGTGCAAAGCGGCACTGCCACTATCTGGTATGAAGTCCAGAAAGTTGGCATACGTCCCACGCTTTCGCCAAGCAAAAGTGTACTAATCAAGCTTGATCAACCTGGTGGGAATCTTGCGAGCAAGTGTATTGAGGAAAATCAAAGCCTCACCCCGCTGAAAATTTCAGACGCGTTGCTTCGAAAAGGTTTGACCGCTAAGCGACTCAAAAAAGGCGTGGCATTGACGATCGAGGCGTATCCCAATATGGCGGCCAACGACGCCATCACCCTGCGCTGGGGCGATGTGCGAATGGATCTGCCCGCGATCAATCCACACGATGTCGGAAAGCCCATCACGGTAAAAGTACCCCCTGCGATTATTCTGGAAGCGGGCGAAGACCCGTCGCTGGAAATCACTTATTGCGTTATCGACCTAGTAGGCAATAACTCCCGCTGGGCACCTACTCGAGTACTCAGCGTTCCGCCCTTTAGAAGCGATCCCTAGCACTTTTATTTTTGTTCCAAAAACATGTCCATCTTGGTAACCCTTGAAGAAACGCTGAGCAAGGGTATATTCAGCGCCTATCTATGCCCAGACAGACTCGCCATGAAACTCGATCCGCAGGACCTCGCACAAATAACCGCCGCCACTGTCGCCCATTACAACGCGGTCGCCGACGAATTTCGTGAAGGTTCTTGGAGTCATGACGTTAGCCAGAACATTGCCGCGTTGCTCAGGCATATCGAAGGCAGCGCGCCGTTGCGGATTCTGGATTTTGGCTGTGGGCCGGGACGCGATCTCAGAACATTCGCCGCCATAGGGCACATTGCGGTAGGGCTAGATGGTTCCGAGCGCTTTGCCAAAATGGCCCGTGAAGAGACCGGCTGTGAAGTGCTGCAACAGAACTTTCTTGAGCTGGATCTGCCCGCCGGACGCTTCGATGGCGTTTTCGCCAACGCCGTACTATTCCATGTGCCACGCCAAGAGCTGCCCCGCGTCTTGCGCGAACTGCACGACGCATTGGCCCCGCGCGGCGTCCTGTTCAGCTCCAACCCGCGGGGCGAAAACATAGAAGGCTGGAACGGCAGCCGCTATGGTTCCTACCACGACCTGGAGAACTGGCGTGCACTGCTCAGTGAAGCGGGATTTACCGAGCTGGAACATTATTTCCGACCTGAAGGTTTACCTTTGGAACAACAGCCTTGGTTGGCGAGTGTGTGGCGTAAGGTTTAAAAACGGCGCGTTTGTCAGTCGGACAATCAGGGAGCACAAAGACAGTTGTTGCTCCAACGGATTATGTAATGCCGAATTCTGTGATCTGGCTCCAATTCTGTGGGATCAAAGTGTTCCACTCGCAATTGCTGGCTCAGCCCCAATTCTAGTTTTCCGCTTGCGCTTCGTCCCGCTGCTCCTTGCTCGGTTCTTCAATCCTGTACCACGCAACATACAACGCGGGCAGGAACAGTAAGGTCAGCAGGGTCGCGATAATAATCCCGCCAATCATGGCGTAGGCCATGGGGCCCCAGAACACTTCCCGGGCGATGGGGATCATCCCTAAGCTGGCCGCCGCTGCGGTCAGTAGGATGGGCCGACGGCGGTGTTGCGTCGCTTCGACTACCGCGTCCCACGGCAAATAATCGTCGCGTTCATAGGCGTCAATTTGCGTCACTAGAATCACCGAGTTGCGGATGATGATGCCGATTAACGCGAGAATTCCGAGGATCGCGACAAAGCCCATAGGTGTGCCAGTCGGGATCAGCGCCAGTACCACGCCGATCAGCCCCAGTGGCGCGACGCTGGCGACCAGGAACATCTTCTGTACGCTCTGCAACTGGATCATCAAGAAAGTCGCCATCAGGAACACCATCAGCGGCACTACCTTGGCAATCGGCCCTTGAGCCTTGCCGCTCTCTTCTACGGTGCCACCGGTAGCGACTTTGAAGCCCACCGGCAATCCGCTGGCGAACTTGTCGATGTCAGGTTTGAGTTGCTTCACCAAGTCAGTGGGTTGAATTGTATCGCTTACGGCGGCTTTAACAGTGACGGTGGGCTTACGGTCTCGACGCCACACCAACGGTTGCTCCAGCTCATAACGCACCGAGGCAAATGCCAACAAGGGGATAGACGTACCGCTGGACGTAACGATTTGTAGGTTTTGCAAGGTCTCGGGCGTACCGCGCTCAGCATCTTCGGCGCGGCCCACGACATTAATCAGGTAAATGTCGTCCCGCACCTGAGTAACAGACGAGCCGGTAACGATGCTGTTCATCAACTGCGCCACGTCTTGAGACGACAAACCCAGCTGTCGGGCCTTGTCCTGAGCGATGTCGATGCGCAGCACTTTGCCCGGCTCGTTCCAGTCGTAGATCACTTCGCCAATATGCGGGTTGCGATTGAGCAGGGTCGCCAGTTCAATCGCATGTTGCCGGACTAGGTCGATGTCCTTGCCGCTCACCCGATATTGAATCGGACGCCCTACTGGAGGCCCCATTTCCAGCGGCTGTACATAGCTGCCGATACCGACGAAGTCATCACGCAGGCGTTTTTTCAAGCGGTCGGTCAACACGCCACGCTGTTCAAGGCTTTTGCTGACGATCACCAATTGCGCGTAATACGGGTTTTCCAGTTGCTGATCCAGCGGCAGATAAAAACGCACCGCGCCCTGGCCAATGTAAGTGCTCCAGCGTGCGATGTCCGGGTCGTCCTTGAGCGTGGCTTCAAGGCGGTCCACCACTTTACGAGTTTCGTTAATCGACGCGCTTTGCGGCAGGTTCAAGTCCACCAGAATTTCCGGGCGGTCCGACGAGGGGAAAAACTGGTTCTGTACAAAACGCATGGAGAACACCGCCAACAAAAACAACAACACAGTGATGAGGATCGTCCACCAACGGTTGCGCATCGCCAACAGCATGCCGCCATTGAACGCCCTTGCGAGGCGTCCCGGTTTTTCCGACTTCTTTTTAATGTTCTCGCTGAGGATATGCACGCCAATCACCGGCGCGAACAACACCGCGACCACCCACGACACCAGCATCGCCACGGCAATAACCGCGAATAAGGTGAACGTATATTCCCCGGCAGAGCTGGCGTTGAGACCAATTGGCACGAACCCGGCAACAGTCACCAAGGTGCCGGTCAACATCGGAAACGCGGTCGAGGTATAGGCGAAGGTGGCGGCCTGCTCCTTGCTTTCTCCCAGCTCTAAACGGGTGACCATCATCTCGACGGTGATCATGGCGTCGTCCACCAACAGGCCAAGGGCAATAATCAATGCGCCCAAAGATATCCGCTGCATGGTGATGCCGCTGTATTCCATGAAGACGAAGACCATCGCCAACACCAACGGAATCGAACAGGCGACCACCAAACCGGCCCGAACACCGAGGCTGATAAAGCTGACGATCAATACAATGACCACCGCTTCAAACAGCGCGCTGGTGAATCCGCCAACGGCCTTCTCCACCACTTGCGCCTGATCCGATACGTTGTGTACGCCGACGCCCACAGGCAGGTCGGCAGTGGCGTTGTCCATCTGTGAGTGCAGGGCTTTACCGAACTCCTGGATGTTGCCGCCTTTCTGCATGGCGATGGCCAAGCCAATGGCAGGCTTGCCGTTGAAGCGAAACATCGGTGTTGGTGGGTCTGTGTAACCACGGCTGATGTCGGCAATGTCGCTCAGGCGGTAGAAACGGTCGTTAAGCCTCAAGTTGACCGCTTCGAGGTCTTTTTCCGACGCAAATTGGCCCGAGGTACGCACCGTAATCCGCTCCGGTCCGGCTTCGATAACCCCGGCCGGAGTGACCGTGTTTTGCGATTGCAGGCTTTGCACCACCTGACGCTGATCCAGGCCCAACGCCGCCAGCTTGCGGGTGGAGAAATTCAGATATAGCACTTCGTCCTGCTGGCCGATCATCTGGACCTTGCCCAGCCCCGGTACGGCCCGGATGTCGGCCCTGACTTGCTCGACGTAATCGCGCAACTGGCGCATGGACAGACCGTCAGAGGTGAACGCATAGATTGAGCCGTAAACGTCACCAAACTCGTCGTTGAACGCCGGTCCTTGAATGCCTTGGGGAAAGCTACCGCGAATGTCGTTGATCTTCTTTCGTACTTGGTACCAGATTTCCGGAATCGCCTTGGCATTGGTGGTGTCACGCAAAAAAACGAAGACCGTCGATTCCCCTGGCCGGGTGTAACTTTTCACGTAAGCGAGGGAGTCCAGCTCCTCAAGCTTTTTCTCGATACGGTCGGTGACTTGTTCCAGGGTTTCATCGACCGTTGCCCCGGGCCAGCGCGTCTGAATGACCATGGTTTTGATGGTGAACGAAGGGTCTTCTTCACGCCCCAGGTTCAGGTACGAAAATACTCCCATCAACAGCCCGACGAACATCAGGTACCAGACAAACGACTGGTGTTTTATGGCCCAATCGGACAGGTTGAATGTCCCTTTCATCGTAGGGCGTCCTTATCGATTTTAACTTTCTGGCCGGGTTTGAGGCTGTTCACACCCGCACTGACCACCCGCTCACCAGCCTTCACTCCAGCCGCCAACACCACGCTGTCATCCTCCCGGCTGATGACCTGGACCTCACGTGGAGATACGGTCTGGTTCTGCACGTCGACGATCCAGATTTGCGTCTTACCATCGACGTTCTGTACAGCATTAATAGGCAGCTGCACGCGGGGCTCGATGGCCGTGGAGAGGGTAACGCTGATGGCGGTGCCAAGACGAAACGCGGAGGGTGTTTCAGTTAGCGTCAAGCGGGCGCGACGGGTGCGGGTCGAGCGCTCGGCTTGTGGCTCAATTTCGCGCAACGTGGCGGTGGTGCTGATGTCAGGCGCCAACTGAGCCGCCACCTTGAACTCCACGCCCTTGTGCAGCGTATCCACCAAGGACGCCGGTAGATCAATTACCGCTTCCTTGATGTCAGGCTGGGCCAGTGTCACCACGTCTTGACCGGCGCTGACCACCTGCCCGGCCTCGACCTTCCAGTTAGTCACCACCGCCGCATGATCGGCACGCAGGTCGCTGTAATTAAGCTGGTCCTGCGCCTGCGTGACTGCCGCACGAGCTTGCTCCAACGAAGCGCCGATGGTGCGTAAATCAGTCTGGGCAATATCCAGCTGTGCCTGAGCGCCGACGCCTCGGTCGAACAACTCTCTCTGACGACGCGCATTGGCTTGGGTGTTGATCCACTGCGCTTCGATTCGCGCCAGATCACTTTGACGGCCACGCAGGTTATTTTGCTGATCCGTGGGATCAAGGGTCGCTAATAACTGACCATTCTTCACTTCACTACCAACATCCACACTGCGTTGGGCTATACGTCCCGACACGCGAAAGCCCAGCGTGCTCTCATAGCGAGCTTGAATATTTCCCGCAAAACGCCCAAGGCTCTCCACAGATGCCGGCTGGACCTCGATATACAGCACCGGACGCGCCGGTTCGGGCGCAGGTTCGGACTTGCTACAAGCGCTCATCATAAGGCTGCTCAGCACCATCAGGGTCAGGCGCGTCATGGCTGCACCTTCGCGGTCGCGGGCTGCGGTGTTTGGGCAATTTCAACCTGCATATCCGGGTGCAGCAGTTGGCCCCCGGCAACCACTACCTTTTCGCCACCGCTCAACCCCTCGCTGATAATCACGCTGCCGGTCAAATAACGGCTGACTTTGACCGCGTGCAAATTGACGATTCCTTGGTCGTCGACCACCCAAACGGCGGGCTGCCCAAGCTGATCACCGAGGCCTTTGGTCAATGCCGCCCACGGCAGCTGGACGCTGGCTTTGGCCGGCACGCTCAGGGCGGCACTGACCACCGAGCCCAGTTCCATACCCGCCGGTAATTGGGTGAGGGTGATTTTGACTTGCAGCGTACCGGTTTGCGCAGAGACGGCGGGGGTGACTTCGCGAACCTTGCCGATCACCTTAACAGTGGGGTTATCGAGCAAGGTCACTTGTACCGTCTGGTCGGTGGGAGGATCGACGAACAGCGATTCGTAGACATTGAATACCGCGTCGCGCTGGCCATCCCGCGCCAGGCCAAAAATCGGCACAGTGGCCAGTACCACCTGCCCGACTTCCGACTGCCGCGCCGTGATAATGCCCGGCGCGTCTGCCACCAGTGCGGTGTAACTCAACTGCTCACGGGCATTAGCCAACTGCGCTTGAGCGGCCTTCAGCGCACTCTGGCTACTGCGCAACGCCGCCTGAGCCGAGTCGTACTCACTGCGGCTGGTATAGCCCTTGGGCAGTAATTTTTCCTGACGAACAAATGCCGCGCTGGTCTGTTGGACCCGAGCCTGCTCAGCGGCTTGGGCAGCGACGGCTGAATCAACGCTGGTTTGTAAGTCTTTGGGATCTAATTTGGCGAGAATTTGCTTGGCCGACACCCGATCACCAACGTCGACCATCCGCTGGATGATCTTGCCGCCCACTCGGAACGACAATTGAGTCTGCACCCGTGCCTCAATATCGCCCGTCAGCGACACGGCGGCAGCGAAGTCCGCCGTCTTCACCTGTTGGACATAAACCCTTGGCCGTTGCGGCTCCTGCGGCTTTTTTTCCCCGCACCCGACCAATAAGCCAAGCACCACGCTCAAGCTGATCACAGCAAATTTTGATCGATGAACGGGCATGCAGGCTCCTTTGCAAATGCCATGACAGACACGCGGTACAGGTTGTAAGAAATCACATCTAAATCTGAGGTATGCGACTGTGAGCGTAGATCAGGGTTCCGTCACTGACACAACTCAAAGCTCATGGAAATAAGTGGGTGTCACGCGAGTCCAGACAGACACTGATATCAGCTACCCGGCGTGCCGTGCACTTGTTCAAAGAAGTAGTCTTTCCAGCTGTCAGCCTTGTTTTTCAATACGCCTAATTCCTGCAACTTGCTGGCATAGATAAACGTGCGTTGCGGCGTGATGGTGAAGTCGATTTCTGGATCAGCGACGATTTTTTCCACCAGAGCCAGGGGTAATTTCGACTGCTCTACGCGTACGTAAGTCTGGGCGGCAGCGGGCTTGTCAGCCTTGATGATGTGCTCGGCTTCAGCCAGCGCGTCGTAAAAGGCTTTGTAGGTCTTTGGGTTTTCGTCATGAAATTTCTGGGTGGTGTAGAGCACGTTAAACGTGGCCTGACCGCCGAGCACGTCATAGGAGCTTAAAACCTTGTGGACTTTCGGGTTTTCCAATTCCTGGTACTGGAACGGCGGGCTAGAAAAGTGAGCGTTTAGCTCAGAGCCACCCGCAATCAGCGCGGCGGTTGCATCCGGGTGCGGGAGGCTGACCGAAATGTTGTCGAATTTTTTAAACTCAGCCTTGCCGAACACTTTGGCGGTTTCGATCTGCAACGTCCGGGACTGGAAGCCTACGCCCGCAGCCGGGACGGCAATCCGGTCCTTATCGGTGAAGTCTTTCAAGGTCTTCACGTCTGGGTTGATGCTGAGCAGGTAATTAGGCATCGAACCCAACGAGGCGATGGCTTTGACGTTCTGCTTGCCCTTTGTTCGGTCCCAGACCGTGAGCATCGGCGGCACGCCAGCTGACACTACGTCAAGCGCACCTGCCAACAAGGCTTCGTTCATGGCGGTGGCACCGGAGATGCTGTTCCAGTCGACCGCGATGTCCAGCCCCTGCTCCTTGCCATGCTTTTCGATCAAGTGCTGATCGCGGACGACATCAAGAATCAGGTAGCCGATACCAAACTGCTGGGCGATGCTGATTTTGCCCTCAGCGTGCGCACCACCGCTGAGCAGTGCCCCGAATAGGCTGAGCGTTGCCGCGAGGGTGGTAAGCGCCGGACGCTTGAACGATGTGGCCATGAAATTCTCACCAAGAATGAATACGACAGGCCGGTAGTCCGGCGACGCATATAGCTTACAGTTAGCTATCAGCGATAAATAAATAGGATTTTGGAATAACAACAGCTTAAAAAAAGCCAGTATTAGCGCTGCATGCCCCAGCGTTTTATGGTCAGGCGTTCGATATTGTTGAACAGCAAGTTTTCCACTAGCAGTCCAATCAGGATGACTGCAATCAGCCCGGCGAAGACCTTATCGGTGTAAAGCTCATTACGGTTTTGATAGATGTACCAGCCCAAACCACCTTTTCCCGACTGGGCACCAAATACCAATTCGGCGGCAATTAGGGTGCGCCAAGCGAATGCCCAGCCAATTTTCAAACCGGACAAAATCGAAGGCAGCGCTGCCGGAATCAAAATGTACCCAACGAAGCGCAAACCCTTGAGACCGTAGTTGCGCCCCGCCATGCGCTGGGTTTCCGAAACCCCGAGAAATCCCGTGTAAGTGTTCAGCGCCAAGGCCCATAGAACCGAATGCACCAACACGAAAATCAGACTGCCTTGGCCCAAGCCGAACCACAGCAGTGACAAGGGCAACAGCGCGATGGCGGGCAAGGGATTGAACATCGCCGTGAGGGTGCTGAGCAAATCGCGGCCCAACTGTGTCGATACAGCAAGGGTGGTCAGCGCAAACGCCAGGACGATGCCAATCAAGTAGCCCTTGATCAGGACCGACAAAGAAATTCCCACCTTACTGAGCAGCTCCCCGGTGATGATGCCGTCATACAACGCGCTGGCGGTTTGCAGCACGCCGGGTAGTAACAGGTCATTGTTGGTGTAACGCGCCGCCAGCTCCCAGATCAGCGCCAGAGCAATGAGGATCACTGATTTACGCACCCAGCTCATTTGCCCTATCTTTTGCGCCAACGGGATGTCACTCACCAGATCCTCTTGAGTAAAAGGCTCCAGCGTGACCTCGTATTCCTGTCGAATGGTCATGTTTCGAATTCTCTTGGGAGGCCCTTGAAATAAGGGGGCGTCAGTAAGCGATGTGAACATCCTGAAAGCGCACGTCGCGCTCGACCGGCTCAGGTTCACCCTCATCAAACAGCAAGCGATGAATGCGCTGCGCGGTGCGTTGAAAATCCGCGCTGCCGGGGCTTTTCAGGCCGAATTGATGGCTGTTGATTTCCGCGCGGACCCGGCCTGGATGGGGTGACAGCAAGAGAATTCGATTACCAACGACCAACGCTTCTTCGATGGAGTGGGTGACAAACATCAAGGTAAACCGCACCTCTTCCCACAACTCCAGCAACTCTTCTTGCATCTTGCGGCGGGTCAACGCATCAAGCGCGGCGAAGGGTTCGTCCATCAGCAGGATTTTTGGCTGCATGGCCAACGCCCTGGCAATGGCGACCCGGGCTTTCATACCACCGGACAAGGTGTGCGGGTAGGCATCGGCGAAAGCACTGAGGCCGACTTTCTCCAAGTAATAACGCGCCCGCTCTTCGGCTTCGCGGCGCTTCAACGTGCGCGAAGCCAGCAAGGGAAACATCACGTTCTGAATCACGGTTTTCCAGGGCGGTAACTGATCGAATTCCTGAAACACCACAATCCGATCCGGCCCAGGCTCGGTGACGTGCACCCCCGCCAAGCGGATCTGCCCTTCGCTGGGCTGAATGAACCCGGCGACGGCTTTGAGCAGTGTCGACTTGCCGCAACCCGATGGACCGAGCAGAACGAATCGGTCGGCGGGATCGATTTCAAAACTCACTTGATGGGTCGCCCGCACGACCCGTTCAGGCGTGCGGTATTCCAAGCTCACGCCTTGGACATGCAACAGTGCTTCAGCGGTGGGCTGATTGATCTGTGGCAGGGTCAAGCGTTCGCTAGCCGTGTGGCTTTGCAAAACAGCATTCATTACGCGGCTCCTTCGATTAGAACGATGCATCACCTTGGATGGTGGTACGCAACAGCTTGCGGCGCAGTTCAGGCGGGCAACCGGTGGCCAAGTGAATCAATGAGCGGTTATCCCAGAACACCAAATCATCCGGCTGCCATTGGTGCCGGTAGACATTCTCTGAGCGAATGCTGTGGGCGTAGAGCTGATCCAGCAAGGCGCGGCTTTCGTCTTCGGGCAAGCCGACGATGCGTGTGGTAAAGCCTTCGCTGACGAACAAGGCTTTACGGCCAGTTTCTGGGTGCGTGCGGACCACCGGGTGGGTGACTTCGGCGACCTGCGAAAGCTGCTCGCCGGTCAGTGTCGGGCGCCAGCTGGCGGCGTTTTTACCTTCGGCGTAACGCGCGGTATAGGAATGCACCGCCACCTTGCCTTCAACCGCCTCACGCAACGTTTGCGGCAGCGTGTCCCAGGCCAGGTGCATGTCGGCGAACAAGGTGTCGCCGCCTTCGCTGGGCAGCTCTTGGGCGTAAAGCATCGAGCCCAAGCTTGGCAGCTCTTTGTAAGAAAGGTCCGAATGCCAGTACTTGCCCGCATCGCCCAAACCTAACGGCTGACCGTTTTCGACGATGTTCGAGACAATGAGTATTTCCGGGTGATTGGCTAACAAGAACTGTTTGAGCACGTGGATTTGCAGGATGCCAAAACGGCGGCTGAAATCGATCTGTTGCTGCGGCGTGATGTGTTGGTCGCGAAAAACGATGACGTGGTAGTCCAAGTGCGCTTGGTGAATGCGGGCGAAGTCGTCGTCATTGAGTGGACGAGACAAATCCAGCCCCACTATTTGCGCACCAATTTTCCCTTCAAAGGGACGAACGTCAAATGCCTGGCTGACTGCGTTTTTGGCTGAGGAAACTGGGGAGGCTGCTGACATGAAAACTCCGACTCCGAATGACTGGGCGAATAAGAGTTGGAACTTTATAGCTATAAAAAACTTAATTTAAATACTTTAAGTGCATATCAATAGCACTGGAAGCGCTAGCAACTGAAAGACGGTGCCCATTCGTCAGTGCGCAACTCAACCGTAAACACGGTATTTTTTTTAGGGACCAACTTGTTAGCTAAAGACGCCACTTGGTAATTCAGGTAAGCCGCTTGGCGAACAAGTTCGCTCCTACTGATTCGAACAAAAACGCCGACGCTGTGTAAGCCGTCGGCGTAAAAACAGTATTGCTTGAATCTGTATCAGAACGCCGGTAGTACCGCGCCGTCGTACTTCTTGGCAATGAACGCTTTGACTTCAGGGCTGGTCAGCGCTTTGGCCAATTTCTGAATCGCGACGCTGTTCTGGTTATCAGGGCGAGCCACCAGGAAGTTCACGTAAGGCGAATCGGCGCCTTCAAGAATCAGTGCATCCTTTTTAGGGTTCAGTTTTGCTTCCAACGCGTAGTTGGTGTTGATCATGTCCAGATCAACTTGATCCAGCGCGCGTGGCAGCAAGGCCGATTCCAGCTCGCGGAATTTCAGGTGCTTGGGGTTGGTCGCGATGTCTTTCGGCGTTGCCAAGGCGTTGGTTGGATCTTTCAGGGTGATCAAGCCAGCTTTCTGCAGCAGCAGCAGGGCGCGACCAGCGTTGCTGCCTTCGTTCGGGATAGCAACGGTGGCGCCGTCTGGCAGGTCAGCCAAGCTTTTGAATTTTTTCGAGTAACCGCCGAAGGGTTCAACGTGAACGCCGATTACCGTCACCAAGTTAGCTTTCTTGCCGGTGTTGAAGCCGTCCAGGTAAGGCTTGGTTTCGAAGTAGTTAGCGTCTAGACGTTTTTCGAATACTTGTACGTTCGGCTGAACATAGTCGCTGAAAACCTTAATTTCCAGGTCCACACCTTCTTTGGCCAGCTGAGGCTTGATCAACTCAAGAATCTCGGCATGGGGAACGGCTGTTGCGCCGACAACCAGTTTTTCACCGGCGTGGGCCAAGCCAATCGAAAATGCAGCCGCCAAAGCGGTCAATAACAACGTCTTTTTCATGCAGAGTCCTTAGCGAAAATCGCAGCCGTCAACGTTGACAGCGTTTAGATAGATTTGCCACCGGTCTGGCTTCACGACTAAAGACCGGCGGCGTGGAGCGGACATTACCGATATTTGTTATTCCATGACAATAATTTTTACTATGATCGTTATGCTATTTAGTGCGAATGACAGCTAAACGCCATTATCTTCGCCGCTAAGTGACACGCTTGGTTAGCTCAGCGAGTAATTGTTTTAATTCAGCCAGTTGGCTGCCCTCTGCGCTGGCAAATAATCGCTCAGCTCGCCTTCTGATCTGGCTAACCGGGCCTATAGCGTCCGGTAAGTTGAGGTGCTCAGGAAGTACCTCGTCGCCGCTGCTTACTAACAGTGCAAAGTGAATGACATTTTCAAGCTCACGAGTGTTGCCGGGCCAACTATGCAGTTCAAGCACCTGCTGGGCAGCTTCACTGATCAACGGCACGGGTAGGTTCAGGCGCTGGCTGTAGATACCCAGAAAGTATTCGGCCAACGACAAAATATCCCCCACCCGCTCGCGCAAAGCAGGCAGCTCAAGACTGCCTTCACTCAAATAGTGGAAAAGTCGTTCATTGAATTTCCCGACTGCCACCGCCTGCGCCAGATCGATACTGGTGGCCGCTACCAAACGCACGTCCACCGGGCTCGGTTGCTGGGCGCCGACGCGAGTCACTTCATGGTTTTCCAGCGCGGCCAAGAGCTTGGTCTGAATTGGCAACGGGAGGTCGCCAATTTCATCCAGGTATAAAGTTCCGCCATTGGCCGAGCCAAACCAACCCGCGCGGCTGCTGACTGTGCCGCTGTGTGCGCTGGCGGTATAACCGAATAGTTCGGCATCGGCGTAACTGGGGCTAATGGCGCCACAATTCACCGAAACAAAGAGCCCCGCCCGATCACTGCCACGGTGAATATGCCGGGCCAGCAGTTCCTTGCCGCTGCCGGTCTCGCCCCGGATCAATACGGGCAAACTTCGGGGAGCCAGACTTTCCAGCTCTTCGCGCAATTGACGTGAGCGTGGGTCGACAAAGACCAAGGCTTTGGCACGAATGCTCAGCGGGCTTTTTTCTGCATCGGGAAAGGTCAGCAATGGCTGGCCGAAAGTTTCGTGAAGGCTCATGGCGAACTCCCGCCTGAGCCCTTACGGCGGCTCAAGCGTTAAAAGTAAACAGCAGGGCCAAACGGCCCGACGAGAAATTTAGATTCAAGCGCGGCGAAGCGTGTGCAATTCGATTCGATTTTGCAGGCGGTATAAATAGGCGAATCCCTGCTCCCAGCGTCGGTGCCCAGACTTCACATTGATGTGCCCTGCCCCACTAAGAACGCCCACCTCAGCCCCCCAATTAAGCGCCAGCGTCAGGGCGCGCTCGGTGCTAACCGCCGAGTCGTTGTTCGAAGTGACCACCTGAGTGGGAAACGGCAGTAGCTGAGTAGGAATCGGCGCGAAGTTACGTAGCGCGGGCGCGCACGTCGGCCGCTCGACATCGGCCGGTGCGACCAGTAAGGCACCGCGCACCTGTTGCAGCGATTGCCGGGACGCCAACGCAGCCCAATGCGCAACGGTGATGCAACCCAAGCTGTGAGCAATCAGAATCACCGGCGTACTGTCAGCGGTAATTGCACACTGCAACTCATCCACCCAGTCTTCAAGGCGCGGTTTAAGCCAGTCGGCCTGCTCCACCCGCGCACTGTTGGGTAAGCTGTGCTGCCAATGCGTCTGCCAGTGATCGTCTGGCGAACCTTGCCAGCCCGGCACTATCAGATAGCGGATCGATTCGTTGCGCATGGGGCATCTCCTGCACGTTGCGTTCAAGGGCAAAGTATAGAGACGGGGGATATATTCGTTTAGGAATAAAAAACTATTTATTAAGATCGTAAAAGAATAACCCACTGTAGGTACTACCAAAGACTGCGATTCGACCAGAGACCGGGCGTTTTCTGCGCGACAGCACAGCGTCGAAGACGTGGCGGCCCCTCCTACAGTGGCTCGGGATTTACTCGGCTGCGACGCCTTTGATTTGGTCCAACCAACTGGTTTTCTCTTCGGCGGGAAGACTGTCAAACAAGTCTTTGGCCATTTTTGCGACCTTCGCCGTTTTGTGGGCGTTGAGCAGGGCTTTAAGCTCTGGCGTGGTGGCGGTTTCTTCGCTGAGGGTGGGCGGAATCGGCAAGGCGTTAACCAGTTTCAGTACGTCGCCGGTGTCTTTGCCGAAGGCGCGGAGGTTGTCGAGGTTGCTCAGCATGGGCAGGGCCATGCCGGTCAGGGTGTCGAAGGCGCTGATGCCCGGCAGGCCGACTTTGCCTCGAAACACCGGAATCCCAAACGACGGTGCCAACAACCCCACCAGATAACGGGGGTCATGACGCTTGATGCTCAGGCCAATGCTGGCGACCGCGACAGCGACGCCGATCACTTGCTCAGTGGACACCAGAGGTGACAGGGCCTTGCTCGACTCGTTGTCGAAGAAAATGCAGCGGTAGCGGAAGTAATCGGTGAATAACTCGCGCTCGCCCAGGGCGGCGTTCATGAACCAGGCGCGGGAGTCGTGGACCTGCTCGTCGAAAAAATCGGTCAGGGTCTGCGCTCTATCGCTGAGGATTTCAAAACTGCGGGGGGCGTAGAGCTTGTTGAAGACGATATTGGCCTTTCGGCGCATTCGAATGTATTCCTCGGCTTCGTCCTCTTCGTTGGTCAAGTACACCCAGCCGCCCAGGGTGACGTGGGCGAGGGTGGCAAGGCTAACGGTATCGGCGTCCCACGACAGCCCCCAAAAAGAGGGCACGTAGTCACGGCGAAACTCGTCCATGGCGTTGTCCATTTGCGCTTGGTCAAGGCTGGGTTCGAAGGCTTTGCGCATGTTGAACGTCGTCGGCTTTTCAGCACCGATACGTTGTTCATAGGCCAGTTTGATCGCCAGGTGTTCCTCATGGGTTGCCAACGTCGTACCTGACAACTCGCGCAATGGCCGGCCCTCATGGATGGCTTTTTCTTCGGCGAATTGTCGTTGGTGCAGGGCTTTGAATGCACCGCGCTCCGGAGGGGTCATGTCCTTGCCCTGAAAATGCTGGTAAGCGGCGGTGTGCTTGAACCTGTAACTGGCATAGCGATTGATCCGCCAGGCAGTGAGCATTTCCAGTTCGCTTTCCATGGCTTCTTTGAGGGGGCCGGTTTTGTGGAAAGAGAGCCAGGTGTTGAAGCGGTGGGTTAGGGTTTCGGAGACGTCGAAGGTTCTGAAAGCCTTCTCTGACATCTCCAGCCAAGGCCAGTCTTCTTTCTGTTCAGGGCTGAGAACAAACGGCGGCGCCTGCAAAGGCGCGCCAAGCGCGTAGGCTTCCGCATACATATGATGTAGCGGAATTTGCGACAGCACATCCTTGCCTCCCGCTACCGCCTTCCCCTGTTCACCCGGCGCATAACCACCGCCCACATCCGAGTGGACGCCGGGGTACAGGTATTCAAACGTTCCCTTACGGTAGGTTGACGCGCCGTTCGGATCGTCAGGATTGTCCTTGCGCCGAATTGAATCCAGTGGAAAGCAGCCGCGCTGCTCATGAGCCGCGACCAAATGCACGCAGCGCTCCAGAAACTTCTCCGACTCCGGCAAACGCATGGAGTCATCGGCCCAGCCCATGTGCCCGGCGGCAAACGGGGCCACGTAGGCCACGCCCACCGAGGCCACGGTATCGAACAGCCCCATGAAGCCAATGCTGATGGGGATTCCGGCGAACAGGTAACAGGTTTCGCCCTCCACCTCGACCTTGGTCAGTGCCTCCAGCCAGTTGGCGAACGCCCGGGCCTCGGCAGCGCCCCGAGAGAAACCATAGATCCACAGGCGCATGCCGATGATGCGCGGGACGGTCTTGCGCGCATGCACGTAGTCGACCTTTTTTTGCAGGGCCAGCAACGGTGCTTGCAGGGCTTGCTGGCGTCGGATGAATCCATCCTTGAGCAGTGAGGCGCCAAGCATGTCTTCGGTGACCGAGGTGCCCATTTGTTTAACCAAGGCGTAAGCGTCTGGAGATTGCAAACGTTCATCCCCACAGCTCTGCCAACGGCATCCAAGAGCCGAGTGATGCCCCAGTTGATCCGGTTTTCACCGCCTATCGCCGTCTTTAGCCCGTTTTCATCCGGTTCAAATTCGCCGATTTCCTTGAACTCGGTGCCCACGCCTTGCATGTAATACCGATAAAAGCCCAGCCTGTTCGCTCGGCTTTCAGCGCCGTTCGCACTGTCGCCGAGACTGGCATGGTAAAGCCGCGCCACATTGGTGGTGGTGGGTGGCTGGGCAAGTTTGTCCGAAGGTTCGTGGTTGTTGGTGCCGTCGAAACACAGGCTGATATTCAATGCTTTCATGCACGGCGGCCCAGGGTAGGTGCGGCCCTCTGCTTTGGCGGCTTTTTCAGCGGCATAGCCTGCCAGAATCTCGGGCCGGATTTGCGTGCGGTAATTGAGCCCGACGTCTAAGTGGTTGCGAGGTAACAGGCCTTCTTTTTTGAAGGGCGGCGTCGGTGTTAAAGACGCCGACGCGGGGCGTTGCGAAGCTGAATTCAAGGTGCTGGACATACGGCAGGTTCTTCCATTTTGGATGGGTAGCTGAAGGGATACTTGGCATGGCCAGGCGTGGCCGCGACCGCCGAGACGGCGACTTGATCGCAAGGCAAAAAATGGACGTCAACGACGCCCAGCACTTCATACGGCGCCACCTCCACGACGGCGCGGTGGCGGGTGTTGTTGGTCTTTTCTTTTTTCATCCGAACATGCCACGCATCGGAGAATCGAGGCTCAGGCCAGTCTGCATAGGCGTGGGGCGTCGGATCTTTCTCCCACTCCACCACCACGGTCAGGCCGGGGTGCCATTGCCGCGGCAGGGTCACGCAGCAGTTCTGGCTGCCGCCCCCGCCGTAAGGCCCGATGTTCGGACCGCCATTGCCGTTGACCATGAAGTAATTGAGGCCGCCGAGGTGTGGCTGTAGCCCTCGATGGGCGCGCCGAGGCGGTCGGGTAATGATTGGCTGCACGCTTGCAGCATCATTGCGCTCAACGCGCAGGTCGTCAGCCATTGCGCTTTAGTCGGTGGGATAGGGTTTGTTTGGAGATGCTGCAAGCTCGCCATCGGCTGTCCTTTCTGTTTCGGAAGGTGTCGACGAGCATGGTTGGTCAAGCAGTGGTCGGAGGTATGTAGGCTGAGGCGCGTTTATTTGCGGGAAATTTCCGAAATTGCGGAATAAGCATTTCAAATGCGCTTAATTTCGGCGTATGGCCGGCGGAAACAGGCAATTGCCAGGAAGAGAGGAGTCAAAACCGCAGAATAAAAAAGGGCCGCTCCCTGTCTAAGAAGCAGCCCACAAAACCTTTATCAGATCCTATCCACACTCTGTGACAAAAAGACTACCGCCCGCCCTCTTACTCCCGATCAGGCTTGCGCTGCTGTCACCGAGTCAGTTGAAGTTTCTTTCACCCGAACAAACCGATTCGCCCGGCTGAACGTACCAAAATCATTAAACCGCACGCCCATTTCAGCCATGACTTTATGCGCAACCGGGCTGGTCATCTGGCGGATGTAAAACGGTTCTTTTACGACAAAATGGTGAATGCCGTGGGTGCTGCCGAAGTTGAAGCAGAACGCCTGCAACGGCCACATCCATTTCGAATTGAGCACTTGGCATTGCTGCATGACGTTGCCCAGCTCCACGTCGCCGTAGTAATGCATGTTGGAACTGACGAAGTGCAGGCAAAACGTGCGCAACACGTTGGGGCCGACCAGTACCACCACAGCAATATCGACCACATGCATCGCCGCCAGCGTATTAGCCGACCAATCAACGGGCGCGCCGAATACGTGAGCGATGCCATTGGCCGCATGGAACCCGAGGAACACGTACCAGGTGCCCCAATTCAGCAGGGCCAACGGCGCGTAAACGCGTAGCGTGCGCTTGAGGATCGAGAACTTATGCGACCAGGTTTTCGCCCGGAGCATGCGAATCAGCGACGACATGACGTTATCGCCCACCATCAGCAGCCGCGCAAAACCCCAAGGCTCACCGTTGGTGATGGCGCGCTCTTCCATGTCGGTTTCGGTGCCGGATACCTTGTGGTGGTTGAGGTGCAGGTGGCGTCTGATCCACGGGTTAATGGTGCTCGGGCGTGCCATCCAGACCAGCGCCAACATCAGGTTGTGCGGGATGCGCTGTTTGCGAAAATACATGCTGTGAATCAGATCGTGTTCCAACTCATGGGTCAGCGAGGCGAGAAAGGCGTTTAGCAGCAAACACACCCACCACGCCATGTATCCCGCGATATAGAGGGCTGCGCTTGCGAGCATGCCGCTCAGGGCAAAGGTCAAAATGCCGACACCGATGGCGTCCTGGTGTTTGAGGATCGGGTAGCGTTGGCGCAATTGGTCGCCACGGGCCATCACTGCCGCGCGAATATGCGCTGATCGCTGTTGTGCATTCAGTCTGTCGGGACTTGCAGAAGTACCCTGCATGCTTCCATCCTCTGGTTATTGAGCTAGCGTTATCGAAGGGATTACCGATGGATCACACAGTGCACCCATGGGCGAGACCTCGCCCGACCGCAAACGCCAACCTATTGACCGCACGCGCCAATTGTTATGACTGAAACCACGACGCTCGCCAGCTGGACTCGCGCCCTGCGCAAGCAACTCGACGCTCTTGGCCTCGACAGCGTGGCGCTGTGCCAAACCGCCGGGCTGGATCCGCAGCTGATGGATGACCCAAATGCGCGTTACCCGGTGACCGGAACTACCCGTCTATGGCAGTTAGCCGTTCAAGCCAGCGGCGACCCAGCGATTGGCTTGCGGGTATCGCGGTTCGTCAGCCCAACTACGTTTCATGCGCTGGGCTATGCGTTGGTAGCCAGCGGCACGCTGCAGGAAGTGTTCGCGCGTATCGTGCGTTATCACGAGGTGGTTAGCGATGTGCTGGCGCTGGACCTGCGTCGGAACGCTGAGCGATATGAGTTTCGCTTCAGCGCTGCCAAAGGTAACCCTGAGCCCGCCAATGAGGCGATTGATGCCTTTGCGGCGATATATGTGCGCACTTGTCGCAACCGGTTGGGCCGTGACTACGTTCCGCTGGCAGTGCACCTTCAGCGGCCCGAACCGTTGGACCCACAGCCCTGGCACGATGTTTTTCGCGCTCCAATCATGTTTTCCGCTAAAGAAAACCTTCTGGAGTTTTCGTCTATCGACTTCGACAGTCGGTTGGAAGATGGCAACCCGGAATTGGCCGAGCACAATGAAGCGGTGCTCAAGCGCACCCTTGAACAACTCAAACCGATGACTTGGGAACGTCGGGTTCGCGCTGCGATAGAAGCACAATTACCCGACGGTGAACCGTCTGCCGAGTACATCGCGCAAACCTTGCACCTAAGCTTGCGCAGCTTGCAACGACATTTGGCCGACGAAGGCTTTCGCTATGATTTGCTGTTGAATCAGTGTCGACAGAATCTTGCGATCCAGCACATGCGTGAGCCGCGCATATCAATGAGCGAAATCGCCTACCTGCTGGGTTTTGCTGACACCAGCAGTTTCAGTCGCGCCTTCAAACGCTGGACCGGACAGACACCGAGCCAGTTTCGCGACGGCCTGGGCAGGTAAATCAAATACCCTGTGTAATAGAGGCGGCGTGGCAGAAAGCTTCCCGAAAGACGCGGTACTTCAGATAAACCGCGTCGCGCGCCCATCGCCAAGTTGGCGCCTGCGGGGTCGCGTTTCTGCGCCACAGAGGGTTTTCAACCGTTCAGCACCGCCAACTGATACCCCACACCACCCATGGTATGGATCAGTTTTGGTACGTAGCGTTCGTCGATTTTCGAACGTAGCCGGTGTATTGCGATTTCGACCTTTTGACTGTCGTTATTGAACACTTGCGAAGCAATCAGTGAGCGAGAGATCACGTCGCCTTGACGGCTTGCCAGCAACTGCAGCAGTTCAAATTCTTGATCACTCAGGGAGATCCGCTGCCCGCCGCGACTAACCCTCTGCCGCTGTACGTCGATCTCTAAGTCGGCGATGGCGTAATTGTCGGCAGTGCCGGTAGGACCCCGTCGCAACAATGTACGCACTCGCACTAACAGCTCTTCGAAGGTGAACGGCTTTAGCAAATAATCATCTGCGCCCAGTTCCAAACCGCGCAGCCGGTCTTCGATGGCGTCGCGAGCAGTAAGGAACAACACCGGCGTGGTGCCTCGCTGACGGATCAGTTGCAGCAATTGCCAGCCATTAAGACCTGGCAACATGACATCCAAGATGACCAGATCGTAGGTGTGCTCTTCGACAAAGTGGCGACCTGACAACCCGTTATGCGCGACATCCACCACAAACCCGGACTCGCCCAATCCTTTGGCCAGAAGATTGGCCGTATTGGCATCGTTTTCAACTAACAGCAAACGCATGGCGCACCTCATTAATCGTGCTAATAGGCTAAGCCGATTAACTAGCTGCCGCACGCAGTTTATTAAAATCCAGGACTTCGATGTCATCAGAACTTAGTTTCACCACGCCCCGCGCCTGCAAATCGTGAAGAACACTAACCAGCGTCGGTTTTGAAAGGGCTAACCAGCGCGCCAACTGCGTCGATGGCAGCCGGATAAACCAGGGCGACCCATTGAGCGAGCCATAACCCTGGCTGATCAGTAGCAGAAAAAAAGCCACGCGGGCTACAGTTGGCAGACGGTGGTGCTGTTCCAGTTGCGCTTCAGGCATCCTTACCTTCTGCTCCAACAATGATGCGAACTGACGCCGATACGAGGGATTTTTTCCCAGCAGTCGCTCTAGATCCGTTTGAGGTATATGCAAAACAATACTCTGCGCATGGGAATACACGTCGTGAGTACGCGGCAAGCCATCAAACAACGACACCTCGCCGAACCAGAAAGGCAGGTCTGTTGACGAAGCCACGGTCGGCTTTATGTGCTCTTGGTCATCGCCGACCCGAACTGCGCCTTCTAGTACTGCATACAGACCACACGGCGGATCACCACGCCGGAACAACAGCCTGCCGGGTGTCAAGCGACGCTGCTTTGCCGCGTCGAGCACGCCATCTTGTAAAGCTGCGGGCAAATTACTGAACCAATAATTGCTCAGTAGCCGGCCTCGCCATAACGCTCCATTCATGCCATCTCCCTTATTTACCGTGTATTGCTAACAACCGCTCAGATCAATTAACTGTCGGTCAGCTTCTGTCAGACCTTAGGTTTGAAAAACAACGTTTCGCCGCGCGCCAGGCCCGTGAGGCTGTCATGGTCTTTAACCACTTCGGCTTCGATCAATTCGCTCTGACCTTCGACCTCTAACGTCACGCGCGTGGTCGAGCCCAATGGCCGAATGTCGCGTACCTTTGCCGCATGGTGGTCTTCCAGCTCATGACGGAAAAGCGCCACTGCATGAGGGCGGAACAATACGTGATTGTCTTCGCCAAGGTGTAACCGGTTGGAATCACCAAGGAAGTGACAAACAAAATCTCTTGAAGGTATTGAAGTTTTTACATTTGATGCTCAGGTAAGCAGTAGGCAACGTAGAGCGCTTTGCGCAGCTCTAAATCTTGAATCGGCGCACTAGCGGGGCAGTTGTAGCAACGTGCTGTACAAAACTTCCGGCGGCTGTGGGCGACCGAATAGATAGCCTTGACCAAGCTCACAGTGATTTTCCAACAGGAAACTAGCTTGCTCAGGTCTTTCTATGCCCTCAGCCAGCACCTTCATGCCTAGCGCCCGCGCCAACGCGATAACGATTCGAACAATGGCGGCATCATCTTCGTCATGAGGAAGCCCGGCCACAAACCCTTGATCAATCTTGAGTTTATGTACCGGCATACTCTTGAGGCGTAAAAGCGACGAGTAGCCCGTACCAAAATCGTCTATTGCGAGTCGCAAGCCTAATTCACGAAGGCGGTGCAGCTGTTCGAGCGCCATTTCAGGGTCTTCCATGACCGCACTTTCAGTAACTTCCAGTTCCAGACACGCTGGATCAAGTCCAGTCTCGCTCAATACCCGTGCCACTTGCTGGTATAGATCACTGTGACTAAACACGCGACTGGAAACGTTTACCGCGACAAATTCGAGATCGAATCCAGATTCTCGCCATTCACGCATCTGTCGACACGCGGCTTTTAGAACCCAGGCGTCGATATCTGCAATCAGGCCGCTTTGTTCGGCAATTGGAATGAACTCACCAGGTGACACCAGACCGCGTTCGGGATGCTGCCAACGCACCAGCGCTTCGACTCCAAGCATGCGACCACTATAAAGATCGTGTACCGGTTGATAAAAAACTCGAAGCTCTTCTTGCTCGATGGCGCGGCGCAGCTCACCAGCGAGTTCGACCCTTTGCTGGGCGTGAGCTGTCAGTTCTTCGGTATACAGCGCATACCCTTCGCGACCGTTGTTTTTGGCCTTGAACAGCGCCGAGTCGGCATTGCGCAACAACTGCTCAGCATTCAGCGCATCGTTGGGGAACAGGCTGATGCCGATACTCGCGCTGACAAATAGCTGATGATGGTCAACCATGAAGGGTTCTTTTAAACCATCAACGATTTTCTGAGCCAGGTCTGCGGCCTGCATGACTTGCTGGCAATTCTCAGCCAGTACGGCAAACTCATCGCCACCGAGCCTGGCCAAGGTCATACCCCTGTCGAATAAGGCATGAAGCCGCTGCGCCACGATTTTTAGTACTTGATCGCCAACGTTATGACCCAAGCTGTCATTGATATTTTTGAAGTGATCCAAGTCTATCAACAATAGGGCGCAGCCACGCTTTTGGGCCTGGGCATGCGCCAAGGCCTGACGGGTGCGATCAGTAAACAACAGACGATTTGGCAGATCGGTCAGCGGATCATGGTGCGCAAGGTGCATAAATTCACTTTGCGAGCGTTTGATCGCAGAGATGTCGGAAAACACCGCGACGTAATGTGTAATGACGCCGCTGTCATTTTTGATGCTGCGAATGTTCTGCCATTGCGGGTAAACCTCACCGCTTTTACGCCGATTCCAGATCTCTCCACTCCATTGGCCCGTGTCATGCAGCGCCTTGAACATGGTTTGGTAAAACGCCAGATCATGGCGCCCAGACTTGAATTTATTCGGGTTTAAGCCGAGCACTTCCGACTCCTGATACCCGGTAATTTCCATGAAGGCGCGGTTCACATGGACGATCAAACCGTCACTGTCACTGACCAGCACCCCTTCACTGGTGCTGTCGAACACCACGGCGGCTTGGCGTAGGCGTTCCTGATCTTTTTGCTGCTGACCCAAGCGAGCGCCCACACCCATGATGCTCAGCAAACGGGCGCGAGCAAAAAAGACGAAAGCAGCGCTGAAAACCATCCACCCGCACCCATTGATTAGCTGCCAACGAAGCAATCCAACGGGATCTTCGATAAGCACTGGGAGTACAAGCGTGCTGAGCTCAAGCCACAAAATCGACAGCAATGTGTAGAAAAGGGCCGTGCGTAAAGCGTCCCGGGACGAAAGTGACATAAATATACGAAAATCCTCACGAAAGGCGCGGATTATAGAGTAGAAACATTCTGCGACTCTTATCTAAAAGGGCGACTGGTTTTATCTGGTGGCTTGGTGATAATGCGCGTTGCTGTTTCTACCTTTATCAGGCGCTATTTGAGGGCTACCAAGGCTATGTGGAACAACGGTCTACTTGACCTATCGGTTTGGCAACTGGTCGCAGTCACTTTAATCATGACCCATGTGACCATTATTGGCGTCACGGTCTATCTCCATCGCTACTCCGCCCACCGTGCGCTGGAACTCAACGCAGGCCTCAAACATTTTTTTCGCTTCTGGCTATGGTTAAGCACAGCACAGAATACGCGCGAGTGGACTGCTATTCACCGCAAACATCACGCCAAATGTGAAACCGTCGATGATCCCCACAGTCCGGTGATCCTAGGCTTATCCACCGTGCTGCGTAAAGGTGCAGAGCTGTACCGCGCGGAGGCTCAAAATCCGGAAACATTACGCATCTACGGCAAAAATTGTCCCGATGATTGGGTTGAACGCAATCTTTACACACGCTTTCCCGTTTTGGGCATCACTCTTATGGCGGTGATCGATGTGGCGCTGTTCGGCGTGATCGGCATCACCGTGTGGGCAATCCAGATGATGTGGATTCCCTTCTGGGCGGCTGGCGTGGTCAATGGGCTGGGGCATGCGGTGGGCTATCGGAACTTCGAATGCCGTGATGCAGCGACCAATTTGGTGCCGTGGGGCATTTTGATCGGCGGCGAAGAACTGCACAACAACCATCACACCTACCCCAACTCCGCCAAGCTGTCGGTCAAGAAATGGGAATTCGACATCGGCTATGCCTGGATCAAACTGTTTAGCCTTCTGCATTTGGCCAAGGTTCAGCGCATCGCGCCTATCGCCCACCGGGTAGAAGGTAAAGGCTCGCTGGACATGGACACTGCGATGGCAATTCTGAACAATCGCTTTCAGATCATGGCCCAATACCGCAAATTGGTCATTGGCCCGCTGGTTGCGCAAGAACTAGCCAAAGCGGATGCGTCGGTACGTCATCAGTTCCATCGCGCCAAGCGGCTGCTATCACGCGAGACCAGCTTGCTCGACGAGAAACATCACTTGCACATTCAGTCAATGCTGGAGCATAGCCACGCGCTGAAAGTGATTTACGAAAAACGTCTGGCGCTGCAACAGATATGGCTTAAAACCAGCACTAACGGGCATGACATGCTGGCTGCAATCAAAGATTGGGTGCATGAAGCCGAAGCCAGTGGCATCCAGTCCCTGCGTGATTTTGCCAATCAATTAAAGACTTACTCGCTACGCCCCTCTGTCTGACACCGTTGATCGGCGCGCTCTAATCGAGCGCGCGCCTTCTGGAACTTCGTCTCCTACAATCAATCTCAACCTCAACTCGCTATTCAGTGGGTTTAGTTGTGGCTAAGCGCCGCACGTCTTTGCGAGATGCCGTGCCCATGGATAACCCAATACTCCTTACGGCTAGCCCCTTACCTATCGGTCTACCGGCGGCAGCCGAAACATTGCTTGCGTTAATGCATGCTCAGGCTGAAGTTGCGCGCTTAAGTGAGCGCGAACAACTATTTAGCTCCCTGCTGGACAGCGTTAACGCCGTGCTGTGGGCGTTCGACTGGGAAACGCAGCAAATGATTTATGTCAGCCCTGCGTACGAGCAAATTTTCGGTCGCTCGGCAGGCCTCTTGCTGGCCGACTACAACGAATGGCGCGACAGCATTTATCCGGACGATTTGGACTATGCCGAACGAAGTTTAATGGAGGTTTTGGACAAAGGGTCTGTCGAAGACCGGGAGTACCGGATCATTCGCTCGGATGGTCAGGTTCGATGGTTGAGCGACAAATGCTTCATCAACCGTCAGGAGCGTGATCATCGCCTGACAGTGGTGGGCATCGCTGAAGACATTACTGAGAAGAAACAGCTAGAAGGCGAACTTCAACGCCTTGCAACTACCGATGTTTTGACTCAAAGCAGCAACCGTCGTCATTTCTTCGATTGCGCCCAGCATGAGTTCGAACAAGCACGTTTATTGGGACGCCCACTCGCATTCTTGTTGCTGGACATTGATGACTTCAAGTTGGTCAATGACAGTTATGGCCACCAGGAAGGCGATCAAGTGCTGCAACGCATTGCTGAATGCGGGCAATCTGCGCTACGCCGGGGCGATCTGTTCGGGCGTATTGGCGGCGAAGAATTTGCCGCGGTGTTTCCAGGCTGCGCACCGGACATGGCCAAGCAAATCGCTGAACGGTTGCAACGGGAGGTTCAGCGTTTGAGTTTTCAATGCGATGACCACGCGTTTGGCATCACCGTCAGCCAAGGCCTGACCAACCTGGACGACAACGATACCGGGCTGGAGGTTCTTTACGCCCGAGCTGATGCAGCGATGTATCAGGCCAAGCGTCAGGGAAAAAATCAAATTGTGCTGGTGTAACCCACTCATGCACGCTTGCTAAACACGCTTACTTTTTGCGCAACCGACTTAATTCCGATGCCCCCACTTTTAGCAGGCGGGCAGCCTTGCTGTTAGCCAAGGTGTCGACTTCTTCCTCCGGGCCTAACTGTGCCAATTGTGCTGCGACCGCCATCACCAAGGCTTCGCGCGATTGAACGCCAGCCGAGAATTGATAAACCGCCGCAACCAACTCTCGCAACTCCAGAGGCAAGCGCCAGCGAGTGCGTAGGGCGGAACCAAAACCAGCGCTGAAATGCGTAAGCGCTAACTCCACGGCGTCTTCGTCGAGTTGACCACCCGCCGATATCCACTCCTGCATGCACCGCAGCACCGTCAGATCACCCAAGTTGTGCAGTAACCCCGCGCAATAACAGCGTTCCTGATCCAGCTCCAGCAGTCGTGCCAAGGACTGTGCGTAATGGGCAGTGAGCCGCGATGATGACCATAGTCTGCGGGCATAACCAATCAGTAGATCGTTCTTTAGCACAGCGTTTTGCTTGGTGGCCAAATCAAGAATCAGGTTAACGCTCGTTGCTGGGCCCAGCGACCTCAAAGCCTGTAACAAAGTCTGGGACACTTTGCCCATGTGTTGCGCGGCACCGTTGGCGGCAGCAATCAAAACGGCGGTAACGTGCGGATCTACGTGTAACGCTTTTTCCAGCAGTATCAGATCAACACCCGTCTTATTTTGGCTGCTTGAAACCGCTTCGCGCACATTCAACGACAACGGCGCGCCGTCAGCAATTTCACGGCGCTTTTCCAGAAATTGAGACAGGGTCATACCGCGGATGAGCGCGCGAGCTTCGGGGGTAATGTACTCACCTGCGGGCAGCAATAAACTTTCGAGGCGCTGACGCAAGCCATTCAGGTTCAGGGGTTTGGTCAGATAAGCCGTGGGCGAATGAAGAACTGCTTCGCGCACACTGGCACTGTCGCTGCGGTTGCTAAGCAATATGAAAGGGACAGCCGGCCATTGCTGCTGCTGTCGTACTCCGCGCAACAAACTCAAACCATCGGTGCCCGGTAAATCCCAATCGGCAATGATCAGGTTGACGGGGTGACGGTCAAGCCACTCCAACGCACGCGGTCCATCTGCGCATACTTCCAAGCTCGCATCACCGCGCACGTTCAGGACCAGTTCAATCAACGCATTACGCACCGCGGGGTCTGCATCCGCGATCAATACGCGCGGTGCAGCGGGCAAATCTACAGCGGTCATTCAATACTCTCCGATGACGGAATCTGTGCCTTAGCAAACGTCTGAAACGAAAAAACCCGCCGCGGCGGGTTTTTTCTGTCTACTCGAACACGTTTTACACGAGTTCGGCGAAGCACTCTTCAAGAATCGCCAAACCTTTGTCCAACAACACATCATCGGCAGTGAGCGGCACTAGAACACGCAACACATTGCCGTATGTTCCGCACGACAGCAGGATCAAACCCTTGTCGCGGGCTTTGGCGACGACTTGAGCAACAGCCGCAGCGTTTGGCTTATGTGAGTCGCCGTCTTCGAACAACTCCAGCGCAATCATTGCACCGAGGGCCCGCACTTCACCGATTACCGGATGTTTGGCCTGAATGGCCTTCAAACCCGTCACCAGGCGTTCGCCGACGGCTTTACAACGATCCAGCAAGTGTTCTTCCTCAAACACCTGCAGAACCGCCAGTGCAGCGGCGCAAGCAACCGGGCTACCGGCGTAAGTACCGCCCAGACCGCCAGGCAGGATAGAGTCCATGTACTCAGCTTTGCCGCAAACGCCCGCCAGTGGGAAACCGCCAGCGATGGATTTAGCAAAAGTGGTCAAGTCAGCAACAACGCCCATTTGTTCCATGGCGAAGAACGTGCCGGTTCGGCCAGCGCCGGTTTGCACTTCGTCAGCGATCAACAAAATACCGTGTTTGTCGCACAGCGCACGCAGGCGCAGCATAAAGTCTTTCGGCGCGACGTAGAAACCGCCTTCGCCTTGGACTGGCTCAATGATGATCGCGGCGATGTCACGTGGCTCGGCATCGTTCTTGAAAATCCGCTCGATGCTGGCGATGGAGTCGTCAGTCGTCACGCCATGCAGTGCGCACGGGAACAATGCGCGGAAGATGCCGCCTGGCATCAAGCCCATGCCCGCCGAGTACGGCACGACTTTACCGGTCAGACCCAAGGTCATCATGGTGCGGCCGTGGTAAGCACCGGTGAACGCAATCACACCGGCGCGGCCGGTGGCGGCGCGGGCAATTTTGACGGCGTTTTCTACCGCTTCGGAACCGGTAGTAACCAGCAGGGTTTTCTTCGCGAAATCGCCTGGCACGAGAGCGTTGATTTTCTCACACAGCTCTACGTATGGCTCATAAGCCAAAACCTGAAAGCAGGTGTGCGTCAGCTTGGTCAGTTGTGCCTGTACAGCCGCAATGATTTTCGGGTGCAGGTGACCGGTGTTCAGTACCGCGATACCGCCAGCAAAGTCGATGAACTCACGTCCTTCAACGTCGGTGACTGTGGCGTTTTTCGCCGAGGCAGCAAAAATCGGATGGATCTGGCCAACACCGCGCGGCACAGCGGCGTTGCGACGTTGCATCAAGGATTCGTTAGTTTGGGACATGATTTCCTCATTCACCGCTCATCGGGCGGCGTGGTTCAAGGATTAAGTAGCCAGTTTGAGGGCGCAGCAGCATTCGATGATCGACTGCTGCATCCTCCCGGCTACCCGTTCAGTACGTGACGCTACTGTGCTGACAGAATTAGATGCCCAGGCACAGGTATTTGATTTCCAGATAATCTTCGATGCCGTACTTGGAGCCTTCACGGCCCAGGCCCGACGCCTTGATCCCGCCAAATGGCGCGACTTCGTTAGAGATCAGCCCGGTGTTGACGCCGACCATGCCGTATTCCAACGCTTCGGATACACGGAACACGCGGCTAAGGTCGCGGGCATAGAAGTACGACGCCAAACCAAACTCAGTGTCGTTGGCCATGGCGATGACTTCAGCTTCGTCTTTGAATCGGAACAGCGGTGCCAAGGGGCCAAAAGTTTCTTCTTTGGACACCGCCGCATCTTTGGACACATTGACCAAAATGGTCGGCTCGAAGAAGTTGCCTTCCATGCTGTTGCCGCCTAGCAAAACGGTGGCGCCTTTGCTGATGGCGTCAGCGATGTGTTCCTTGACCTTGGCCACGGCTTTTTCGTCGATCAACGGACCAGTCGTTGTGCCGTCTTCCAGACCGTTACCGATCTTGAGTTTGGCCACTGCGACTTTTAGTTTTTCAGCAAACGCGTCGTAAACCGAGTCTTGAATGTACAAACGGTTAGCGCAGACGCAGGTCTGGCCGTTGTTACGGTATTTGGAGATGATGGCGCCTTCGACGGCCTTATCCAGATCGGCGTCGTCGAACACGATGAACGGCGCGTTGCCGCCCAATTCCAGGGACACTTTCTTGATGTCCTTGGCGCATTCAGCCATCAACTGGCGACCGACTTCGGTGGAGCCGGTGAAGGACAATTTACGCACGATCGGATTGCTGGTCAGCTCACCGCCGATGTCACCGGCACTGCCGGTCACAACACTGAACACGCCTTTAGGAATGCCAGCACGGTGCGCCAGCTCAGCCAACGCCAACGCCGAAAACGGAGTTTGTGAAGCCGGCTTGAGAACCATAGTGCAACCGGCGGCCAACGCCGGGCCAGCTTTACGGGTGATCATCGCCGCCGGGAAGTTCCACGGGGTAATCGCAGCGGTCACACCAATCGGCTGCTTGATCACGATCAAGCGCTTGTCGGGCTGGTGACCAGGGATCACGTCGCCATAGACACGCTTGGCTTCTTCGGCAAACCATTCGATAAAGGAGGCGGCGTAAACGATTTCGCCTTTGGCTTCGGCCAGCGGCTTGCCCTGTTCAAGGGTCATCAGGCGAGCGAGGTCGTCCTGGTTTTCAATAATCAATTCGAACCAACGACGCAGCTTGTTCGCACGGTCCTTGGCGGTCAGTCCACGCCAGGCCGGCAACGCATTGTTGGCCGCTTCAATCGCACGACGGGTTTCGACAGCACCCATCTTCGGCACAGTCCCGAGAATCTCGTTAGTGGCCGGGTTGTTCACTTTGATCGTCTGACCATTGTCCGCATCCAGCCAAACGCCATCGATAAACGCTTGCTGGCGAAACAATTGGGTATCTTTAAGCTGCATATCGGCCTCCTAAACAGCGCCGCGCAGACGCGGAGCGAATTTTTTGATTGTTCAAAGGCGCCTATATAAAGGCTGCCGCCAGGAAATCATTCACCGTACTCAGTACTCAGCGCGCACCTTGTGTAGACCGTGCGCTTCAGCATCCAGCCAAAAGCGTTTGAAATCTCAAACGAATCCTAGGGTCTACTGGGGTAAAGGACAATAGTCTGTTCGAAAAAAAGAACGAAAACGCGAAAAACGTCGAAATTTTCGGATAAGCGTCACCCTTACATCCGGTAACGTGCGATATCAACAACAACACTCGCCAGCATGGACGCCCGGCAGCCAGATGAGTATCATGGCGCCCGCGTCGCACCAGTAGCTCAGCTGGATAGAGTACTGCCCTCCGAAGGCAGTGGTCGTGGGTTCGAATCCCGCCTGGTGCACCATCTTCTTTCCCTTGTATTACAAGGGGATAGCGCTCCTGACAGAAACCTGTCCTAGTCCTGAAAGTCGTTTTTGCCACACTTATGAGTGGCGAGAATGGTCGAAATGGCAACCATCAAAAAGTGCAGCCTGCCTTACAAAGGCCATTGAGCAGCACAGATCTGCCATAACAAGCTATGCCGCCCAGCTTAAAGCCTTGGAAAATCCACGTCAGGATTAACGCCTCGGGAGCATGCGTTCGAGCGTGTCATCTTTTATCAGATAGTGATGAGCCAGCCCTGCCGCAGCATGCAAGCCAATCAGCCAGTAACCGGCATTGCCGAGCAGTTCATGCCAGCCTTTGAGCTGCTTGGCGAACGCCGGGTCGACGGCCACTGGCGCCGGGAGGAAAAATTCGAAATACGGAACAGGCTTACCTGCTGCTGCGAGCATCAGCCAGGCAAGGATTGGGGTTGCAATCATCAATGCATAAAGGGCCAGGTGCATAAGGTGAGCAACGCTTGTCTGCCACCGAGGCGGCGTAGGCGATATGCTTGGCGCAGGGCTCAACCGCCCCAGTAGCCGAATCCAGACCAACGCAAAAATCGACAGCCCAAAAAGCCCGTGCAGACCCAGAAAAAGCCCTCGCAACGCGTCTCCTCTTGGCAGTAAGCCTTTGATTTCAATACAACCATAAACGCCTACGAATAGCGCCAACATTAACCAATGCAGCGTTATTGATAGCTTTCCATAACGTGATGAAATTGCGGCTTGCTTCATAGGTGAGACTCGGTAGGTTAAAAGTAAAACGTATTATCCGCGCACAGTCTTAAGGCTGTCTGAAGACACAGCCAGACCGCACTCAGGGATTACGAACCTAACGGGCATTTGGCTATGATGGTTCCGGCAAAGCGCAACAAGCATCTGCGCAAAGGTTCAGACTTAACTCCTGAAAGATCGACACGCTTCATTTCTGGGGTAACTCAAGGGCACTATGCTGACGCTCGAAACGCATTGATCGTTTCCAGACGCAGTGCCGCTCAGGTCATGAGCAGGTAGATGCTGGGTGCAAAATAGAAGACCGCTATTGCTAGCCGATGTAAACAAGAAGCTCAAATAACGGAGATACCATGCGTTTGCTGCTCATCGAAGACGACGTTGCACTTGGCGAAGGTATCCATCAGGCCCTTAGTCGAGAGGGCTATACCGTCGACTGGCTCAAAGATGGAAGTAGCGCTCTGCATGCACTGCTCAGCGAAACATTTGATCTGGCAGTTCTCGACCTTGGCCTGCCAAAACTTGATGGCCTTGAGGTGCTGCGTCGTCTGCGCCATAGCGGCTCGAATCTGCCAGTACTCATTCTCACTGCACGCGAAGCTACCGAAGATCGGATTGCAGGATTGGACGTTGGCGCCGATGATTATCTGGTAAAACCATTCGACGTCTCTGAACTGAAGGCGAGGTTACGCGCGTTATTGCGTCGCAGTGCTGGCCGGGCGAAGTTGCTGATTGAGCACGCAGGCATAAGCCTTAACCCCAGCACACAACTGGTTAGCTACAATAACGAGCCGGTCGCACTAACGCCCAAAGAATACCAGTTGCTATACGAGCTGCTCTCGCCACCGGGTCGCGTGATGACTCGCGAACGGTTGATGCAATTGTTGTACGGCTGGAGCGAGGAGGCCGAAAGTAACACTCTCGAAGTACATATCCATCATCTGCGCAAAAAATTCTCAAGCGATCTGATTCGTACCATTAGAGGTGTCGGCTATCTCGTGGAGGAGCGCTCTTGAACTCGATTCGTCAGCGCACCCTAACCCTGATCATCGGGCTTCTGCTGGCCGGATTATTGGTCCTGACCCTCTTCAACGCGCATGATAGCAACCACGAAATTGCCGAAATTTACAATGCTCAACTGGCGCAAAATGCGCGGCTGCTCGAGGGCGTCATGCGCATGCCCTTGGAGCATACGCAGCTTGAGCAACTCTATGAGGCATTCAACCAGGCGCTGGCCCAAGCCGAGCCAAGAGGCAACGGGCACCCTTACGAAAGCAAGATTGCCTTTCGAGTATGGGACAAAGACGGCAACTTGCTGGTACAAACCGCCAGTTCGCCCGACTTTATCGGCCCTCCGGAAGGAACCGGCTTCAGCGCCATAGTTGATATCAACAAACATGAGTGGCGCGCTTTTGTGCTGAAGGATCCAGAACAAGGGCTGCAAATATGGGTAGGAGAACGGGATGATGTTCGTTCGGATTTGGTCAACCGCATCGTCCGTCACACGGTATGGCTCAATCTAATCGGTAGCCTACTGCTCATCGTGTCAATCTGGCTCGCAATCGGGTGGGGGCTCAAGCCGTTGGCCAACTTTGCCAGCACCCTCAGGGAGCGACACTCGGGCTCGTTACAGCCGCTGCGCCTATCGCCACTGCCAAGCGAACTCGAACCGATGCAGGCCGCCTTGAACAGGTTACTAGGGCAAATTCAGGACTTGCTCAACCGTGAACGGCGACTGATTGCCGACGCTGCCCATGAGATGCGCACTCCATTGGCAATTCTCAGGGTTCATGCGCAAAACGTACTGGAGGCTCGCAACGAAGAACAGCGGCGCGAATCGCTAAGCTACCTGATCATTGGCGTCGATCGTACCACCCGGCTCATCAATCAATTACTTACCATCGCCCGCCTGGAGCCAAATCCATCGCCGGTCAGCAAAACGCCCGTGGACCTAGTGAATGCAGTGCGCGAAAGTCTCGTCCAGCTGACACCCTGGGTTCTGAACAAAGGGCTGGAGCTATCCTATGAATGCGTCGGTGAAACACGCGAAGTACGCGTTGATTTTGCGGCCATCGATATCGCCCTGCACAACCTCATCACCAATGCAGTTAACTTTTCGCCTAAAAACGGTCAGGTTACGGTGGGCCTGTCTTTTTCAGATAATCATTATCGGTTGACTGTTGACGATCAGGGCCCCGGGATCGATGAAATGGAAAAAGAGCGACTGTTTGAACCCTTCTACAGTCGAGGCAATGATCAGGGCGTGGGGCTCGGGCTGGCCATTGTGACGAAAGTTGCACTGCTTATCGGCGGTGAAATAAGCCTCGACAACCTGGCGGCCGGTGGACTTCGCGCGAGCTTGAAAATACCAATTGGTTGATATTGACGATTACGACTTAAAGCGAAATCTGTGAGGCCACGAGTGCGCTGAGTAAGGATCGTTACCGTCTCAGCACAACTTACCGAAACGGCAACTGCTCCCGACTCAGAGCCGGTTTTTCAATGACGCTGCCTAGCCAATCATTTTTGCGTCGAGAGAAACTCCAACAAATCGGCGCGTTCTTTCGCGTCTCTTATGCCCCTGAACTTCATGGTTGTACCAGGCACCGTTGCTTTTGAATTGGTGATGTAAGCGTCGAGCTTGTCGGGCGTCCATCTAAGATTGGCAGTCTTCAAGGCGTCGGAATACTTTGCGTAACCAGGGACGGTGCCCGCCGTTCGCCCGATGACGCCGAAAAGCCCAGGGCCTTTCTTGTTTCTCATCGGATTAGCGAGACTATGACAATCTGCACAGTGGGCATCGTAGGAATCAGCGCCGGCGCTTATATCGGCTGCGCGTGCGACGGGGGTCAACCCCGCACTGGCTAGCCAAGCTACCGCTAACATAGGCCATAGGTTTTTAGCTTTCGAATGGCGCATGTTCGTCCCTCCCGTAGTCGTCAAAGGGCCGCCCTTATCATCAATAGCACCATGTTATTCTCTGATGGGTTTCGACCCGTGCTGTGATAGTTAATATCACTGCTTTTGTATTGGGTGTGCAGCAGCAATGTACCGTCGCCTAGGCGCGAACCAGCACGTAGACGGTTGCCATCGTTATTTTCCATGAAGTTTCTCAGTCACTGTTGCTGATGGCAGCGTCATTGGGACGAATCGGGAAGCATGGAGCGCAGCACCTGATCTTTACGCCAGAAGTGGTGCCAAAGCGCAGCGGATATGTGCATCCCAATTAAAGCGATAAAAATCCAAGCGCCAGTTTCGTGGATTCCACCTAATTGGTCCGCAAGATCACGGTTTTTAGAAACGAGCATCGGCAGGTCGTACACCCCGAAAAAACTTAAAGTTTTACCTTGGGCGCTGGTTAGCAACCATCCGGTAAGAGGCAGGGCCAACAAAAAAAGATACAGGACGCCATGACCTGCTTTAGCGGCAAGGCGAACGGATTTTGGCAACCCGGCGTTAACGCTGCTGGAGCTTGCGATCAGGCGGGTTAACAGGCGAACAATCGCCAACAACAGTATTGCTACACCCATGGAGCGATGCAGGTTAAGCAAGAAGCTTTGCCAGTCATCGTCTTCGACAGTGTCTCTGAGCAATACCGAACCTATGGCCAGCACGATGAACAAGGCCGTTGCCCAGTGCATCGCGATGGTCAGGTCATGATACCGGGCGTTATTGTTCATGATCTTGCCTCAAGTGCGGTCGGACATGACACCAAACTCGCAGCCCAACCTTAAGCGCACCTTAAGACTGGAAATTCCGATCTATAGACGAGGGTGCCCACGATTCTTTAGTTAATCGCAACTAAGACAACCCCTTACTCTTTAACCCCACGACTATGTAGCACCACTCATATTGGTTAAATTTACATCGTCCAATACGCGTTATAACGCCGCCGGTGGCGCCCATAGAACAAGGCATGAGAAATATTAAGATTTACATCCTGAATACTCGCGCTTTCTTTAATGTACGAGGCGAATTATTTTTACCCGCAGACGTGGATATTTGCTTGCGCAAACTTACTCTCACGCTTTAGGCTTAATGGAACATTAAAACAAAAGCCCTCCATTACCTAATTCATTACTCCCCGTCGTCACGGGATGAGTATCATTTTCAAACGGAAAACGAAGCAATGAACTATAGAGATTTCTCTAACGATCATGAGGATGATTCGTATAGCTCTGCTGAGCGAGCGGCGGCGGCCTCTAGATGTACATGGGTAAGCGTCGTCGTGAACATAGCGCTTTCGTTCACTCAGATCGCGGTAGGCATTTTGTCGAAATCCCAAGGCCTTGTTGCCGATGGGGTACATTCTTTATCAGACCTGATCGCTGATTTTGTTGTGTTGTTCGCAAGCCGCAAGAGCAAGGACGCCGCCGACGAAGGTCACCCCTATGGGCATTTGCGATTTGAAACCGCAGCGTCGATGGTTCTAGGCATACTGCTGCTTGGGGTGGGAATCGGGATGATTGGGGCTGCCGTGCTAAAGCTTGAAACGCCTGAGTCTATCGCAACGACGCATGTTGCAGCCTTATGGGTCGCCGGGGCTGCACTGATCACAAAAGAGCTATTGTTTCGCTTCATGCTGACTGTCGCCAAAAAAGTAAAATCGAGCTTATTAATTGCAAATGCGTGGCACGCGCGTTCTGACGCTGCTTCATCGCTAGTGGTCGGTATCGGTATTGCCGGAAACTTGGCGGGCTATCCCATCCTCGACCCTATTGCAGCCCTTATCGTGGGGGGCATGATTGCACGTATGGGGTGGAAGTTCACGTGGGACTCCCTGCATGACTTGATGGATCGTGCCGCGGATGAAGAGGAGGTCACCACTATCCGCCAGACGCTAGTACAAACGCCAGGTATCAAAGGCGTACATGATCTACGCACCCGCAAAATGGGCGATATGATCGTGGTAGATGCGCATATTGAAGTTGATGCCTCATTAACGGTTGAGCAAGGTCACGCCATTGCAGTAGCGGCGAGGCAGAATGTAATGCAGCGCCATCGGGTATTGAATTTGATGACCCATGTTGACCCGTGGAGCCGCCCAGATCTGGACCATTGATTCAGTTGAACTTAATTATAGCGTGTACCAACGACTGCAGTTTCATCTCGGGTTCTTCAACTGCCGCGACGTTGACTAACAGGCGGAGGAAAGTCCGTGGTGACAGGCGCTAAAATGAAAATTCATCCTGCATATTGGACATTCATTTGTGTAAGGCTAAGGATCATCAACTCGTGCAGTTGTTCAAGCCCCGAGACTGTCAGGACATCGCTCAGCGCTTGAACATCTGGCTGGAGCTGAGACTCCAACTGTCCCGCTCGTAATGATAGTGCCATTGCGCCCATAGTCCCCGCACTGCCCTTGATAGCGTGCAGGACCGACCTTGCACCTGTCGTGTCTTGGCTCTCAACTAGGCATTGCAGTTTCGCTAATTGCTGGTGCATGTCATAACCAAAATCTTTTAGTCCATTTCTAATCAGCTCAAGGTTACCCCCCATGCGCCGAGCCACGGACGCGCGTGATTCCAGGATGCAGTCATGTTCTAACTTCGCTTCCATGATCGCCCCAACAGGCAACTTCCCGGTCTGAGATAACAAGGTCGCAATTAATTGCTCAAGGTCTATGGGTTTGCCCACATGTTCATTCATGCCCGCCGCAAGACACAGCTCTCGATCAGCTCTCGACGCGTTCGCCGTCATCGCTACGATGGGTAGATTAGCGAACCGCGGGTCCGCACGGATACGCCTGGTGGCTTCAAGGCCGTCGATGTCTGGCATCTGCATATCCATCAACACTGCATCGAAAACCTCAGAATTTGCAATTACCCGGTTGACGCCTGCAATGCCGCTCTCGGCCAATTTAACAGTAGCGCCTTCGTTACTAAACAGCGACTCAGCAATCTGTCGATTGATCATGTTGTCTTCTATGACCAACAACTGAAGTCCCGCCAGACGCGTCGAACTTTTAAATACCGGAAAATAAGCTCCCGGGTGTGGCATCCGAGCTCCATTGACCGCATCCGTAATTGCGATAATCAACTGCCGAGGCGTTACGGGTTTTGTAAGCATCCCAACGAAAGGTGCATTGCCCTCTTGATAGATATCGTTAAGCGCCTCCCGACCATAGGCGGTGATCATAATCACGATAGGCAGAGGCTGATTGCTACCTTGGCGACGAATGACTTCAGCCACGCTTAGACCGTCCATTCCCGGCATACGCCAATCCATCAAGACGACGCCATAACCTTGCCCTTGCTCTCGGGCCTCCCGGACACGCTCAACTGCAAGCGCCCCATCCATTACGCAATCCGCCTGCCATCCCAAAGCGGTGACGGTATGCATCAGTATTTCGCAGGCAATAGCGTTGTCGTCGACAATTAAAATACGCATTGTGGGGATGCCGACAACCTCTTCGGCCAGCAGCTCAGTCCCTTTTGCGATATCCAGCGCAACATCAAACCAGAAGCGGCTGCCTATACCTGGCTGGCTGTCCACTCTAAGTACGCCACCCATGAGTTTGATCATGTTTTGGCAGATCACGAGCCCCAATCCGGTTCCACCAAAACGGCGAGAAGTAGACGCCTCGGCCTGCGTAAACCCATCAAATATTCGTTCGAGCTGTTCTGGACTAATGCCAATTCCGGTATCAGTAATCGCAATCCGTAGACAGATTCCCTCCAACGAGTCACTAAGTTTTTTGACGCTAATGACTACCTGACCGCTGGAAGTAAACTTAAGGGCGTTACCCGCCAGGTTGATCAAGATTTGCTGTAGACGAAAACTGTCTCCAATTAACGCTTTGGGTAGTCCGACATCAAGATCGAACATCACTTCGACCGCTTCCACCTTTTGGTTGCCCGCCAATACCACGGCGAGATCGCACAATAGCGTCTCAAGCTCGAAGGGGTGCAGGTCCAGTTGTAACTTGTTGGCCTCAATTTTCGAGTAATCAAGGATGTCATTGAGCAATCTCAGCAAGGACTTGGCGGCAGTCTGTGCCTTGGTCACATATTCGTATTGGCGAACATTCATTTCGGTGTGCAGCACCAATTGCAACATGCCCAATACCGCATTCATCGGCGTGCGTATTTCGTGGCTCATATTTGCCAAAAAAGAAGATTTGGCGGCACTGGCGGTATCCGCTTGTTCCTTCGCGAGCCGTAAGCTGGATTCCAACTCTCGCCGGACGGTGATGTCTATCGCAATACCCAAGTAGCCACTGAGCTGACCGTTAACATCGCGCATCGCGGTTATGACCAATATCACCGGAAAACGCGAACCGTCCTTGCGTACATAACTCCACTCATCGGTTTGCGCTATCCCTTCGATTTTCGCCTTGTACACAAGTGCACGGAAACCATCTATAGACTGCCCGTACTCCGCGCTTAACTCCAAACTGCGGGCCGCAACTTCCTCGGGCACGTGAATGATCGATGGTGTGTGCTTGTTGACCATCTCCTCGGCCTTGTAACCTAATAGCCTCTCGGAACCTTTATTGAATACCTTGATAACGCCATCAAGGTCCGTTGCGATGATCGACACTTGAGACGCGGAGTCTAAAACACTGGCGAGCAGCATATTTAACTCGCTCAATTGTGATGTGCGTTGGATGACCTGCTCTTCGAGACTTGAGTTCAACTCTAAGATTTTTGCTTCGGTATTTTTTTCAGCGGTGATATCACGTACCGTTTTAGAGGCCCCAATAATTAATCCGGTTTCATCACGGATAGGGGAGACGGTCAACGAGACATCGATCAAACTTTTATTTTGGCGCAGACGTTTAGTCTGGAAGCCCGATATATGTTCTCCCCGCCTGATTTTTTCTAGAATATCGATTTTCTCTCGCTCATAACCGTCTGGCATAATCAGCTTGGCCAGCGGCTGACCGACCGCTTCTAAAGAGGTATAGCCAAATAACTGCTCGGCGCCTTTATTCCAGCTTGTCACAATGCCGTCAAGAGTCTTCCCGATGATGCCATCTGAGGAGCTTTCAACTATCGCCGCTAACCAAGTCTGCTGGGCAGCCACTAACGATCGCCGCTGACGGCTTACGCTACCAAGGCCAACGAGTACGGTGAACAACAAGGTAATGAACACCCCAAGGAACAATATCAAGTTAGGCGATACTAAATGCAACCCTTGAATAAATGCAGGGTGAGGAGTAATTTCAAGCCGCCAATGACGTCCGTACAGATTAAGTTGGGATTTATACGCGACAAAATTTTGTGTACCTGGCGAATCGGTGCCGCTGTCGTAGAACATTATCTCCTGCCCCGGCACCGTAATATCGATCAACCTTAAATGGACCGAATCATTCTGTCCGGGGAAACTTGCCAGTACGTCGGCAATCACCAATGGGGCATAGCTCCAGCCAAATGCACTCTGCTCACGCTCAGCGATGCTAGAAGGAATCAACGTATCTCGGTAGATGGGCATAAGCATCAGAAAACCTTGATGCTGCTTGTCATTAGCCTGAACTAACGTAATAGGTGCAGTGAGCTGCGCGTTGCCGGTACGGATAGCTTCTAACGCAGCCTCACGACGACTAGGGTCTGAAGCGATATCAAGGCCAAGAGCACGCCGGTTTTGATCTAAAGGTTCAATGTACTGAACTACAAAACGGTCATCTGGCTGGGGGATAAGCTGCCTGATTAAAAAGTTGGGCTGTCCATCGGCTCTTACCGCCGCCTGAAATGCTTTTTCTTGCGCCATCGGAACCCTACGAATAAAGCCAAAGCCTCTTGCTCCTGGAAATTCGGCGCTCAGGTTACGCGTCCGGCTGTAACGGTGGAACGCGTCGTATGTAATCAGATGCTCGCCCGCAGTTAACACGACCCCGCGCGCGCCGCGTAAGCCGTACTCATAGAGCCTCAATCGATCCGACACCGCATCGGCTGCTTTGAGTGCTTCAAACTGGACCGCTGCTCGCGTTTGAGTGTCATTGGCCTCGCGTAAGCCCCACGTACATAAAGCCGTCGTCAATAACCCAATCAACAGCGTCAAGAACCCCCCAAGGCTGATGAGGGCCACGCCGTTACTCTTGTTCATCTTATTGGATTCCAACAGAAACCGTCGTCATTGCGCAGGCCCTTTTTCATGAGCAAGCGCGGGGCCTTGACCGTCTCCACTATTTGCCTTTTCGAGGAGAACAGACAGTCCGAGAAACGGTATAGGACGGCAATAGAGATAGCCTTGCATGACATGACAGCCCAACAATAAGAGCGCCTGCGCCTGCTCTTCGGTTTCTACACCCTCCGCGACCAGCTCCAGCCCAAGGACCTGGGCGAGCTTGATAATCGTGGCAACGATGGCTGCATCGCTTTTGTCCTCCATCATGGTCCGCACGAAGCTTTGATCAATTTTTAAAGTGTCTACAGGAAAGCGCTTCAAGTACGCGAGGCTTGAATATCCCGTACCGAAATCATCCACCGAAATGCGTACCCCCATATCCCTCAGCGCCGACAGTGTTTCGCAGGTGGTATGGATATCCTGGACTAAAACACCTTCTGTTATTTCCAGTTCCAGCATGTTGGGCTCCAGCCCCGACTCTTCGAGAACGGCCTTAACCGTCTCAAGGAATGAGCGGACCTGAAATTGTTTGGCTGAAATATTGACGCTAACCGGAATTGCGTGACCGCGCTCGAACAGCGACTTGGTGTCGTAACAGGCCTGCCTGAGAACAAACTCCCCAATGGGAATGATCAATCCCGTTTCCTCTGCCAGCGGAATGAATTGATTTGGAAGCACAACGACGCCACTACGGCACAATCGAACCAACGCCTCAATGCCAACTACTTGGCGGGTCCTGACGTCCACCTTAGTTTGGTAGAACACCTGAAAGTCACCATCTTCTAGAGCGCTTCGCATACTGAGCTCAAGCCGGTGCCTGGTACGCATACTGATTTCGATTTCTGCCGAAAAGAAACAGTAGCGATTTCTACCTTGTTGCTTTGCTTGATACATGGCTGTATCGGCATGCCAATACAGCGACTCCAGCGTGTCACTATCATCTGGGAACAAACCAATGCCAATACTCGCCGAGACTTCGTAGTACAGATCCTCAACACAAATCCGCTTGCTGATGATCGAGAGCAGCTGCGCAGAAAAATCACCCACCGCATCGAAATTCTCGACTTCCGGCATAAGGACCATAAACGAGTCCCCGCCTTCGCGACTAACCGTGTCGATCGACCGCACATAGTCATTCAAGCGAGTGGCGATCACCTGCAATACCCCATCACCGATCGCATGGCCGACAGCATCGTTGATCGCTTTGAAATTATCCAAATCGATCATTAGCAAGGCGACCTGTCCTCCGCTATGCCGAGCTTGCTGCATCGCCTGATCAGTGCGGTCGTACAACAAGGTACGGTTGGGAAGTCCAGTCAACGCATCATGGTTGGCGAGTTTTTTTGCTTCACTACGAAGTGCGATATGCGCCTTGATGTGCGCACGAGCTACCGGAATGTTTAGCGGCTTCTGCAAAAAATGGACACCGCCGTAATCGAGGGCCCTTAGCTCGTTTTCAGTTTGCGTGTGGGAGGTCACGAAAATAACAGCACTGTCACAGGTCTTCGGGTCGGACTTGAGCGCTTTGCACACCGCAAAACCATTCATACCTGGCATCTGGATGTCGAGTAAAACGACATCGGGTCGCCAGCGCCGGGCTGCTTCCAATGCGGAACAACCATCGATAGCAAAATATACTTGACCTAGATCGCGCACCGCCTCTGTCAGAATTCTGATGTCGGTAGCTTGATCGTCAACCACCAGAATGACTGGTTCGCCAAATATTTTATTGCGCATGCAGTTGCTCCTGACTCGGACCCGAAGAGCCGTCGCGGATATAAATTAATCGTGAGTGTTTGTCGGTACAGCTGAATAGCAGGCAAAAAGGCTCACCTCTAGAATGATGCCATTTTGATATCACTTAATTTTCTTGATCATAAATAGCATGCTGCACAGCGCATTCATAGGTTTAGGTATCCAAACGAGCATGTGCGTGATTGACGATTCAGACCTTTCGTCGACAACCGGCAGCGCCATCTGTACACGTCAGCTCGGCGGTTCTTTCAAAGGAAACATATCAGTGAATTCAGTAACTTGAGCAGTATCCACAGAGCGAATGGTCTGTTGAGTGGCACACCACCATAGCAGTCTTCTGCAGCGTCTACGGTGACGAACACGCTCAAAGCAATCACACCGCTCGCGCAACGCCAGCTCTACACATCCAACCCCATTACTGCTTCAATCACAACCCGCCCCGAATCCGGCTAATCTTGCAACTCCTCAAATAACGCCCATTCTTTGCCCGTAAGATTCGGTAAATCGTGCCCCTTCCGGGGACTCACAACCCGATGCGGTACACATGAGCCATCAGCGTCCTCGGCCCATTGGTAGCAACCTGATGTGATCAAAGCAGCGACAAAAACCGTCTACGATGGCGATGCAGCGACGGCCGATGTCGCTCACTAATGCCTACAATTACTAATATTTTTTTGACGAAAAATTCACATTTTCCGCCGGCTACAATTTGAGTGTAAATTGTGTGCAAATATTACCGAACGGAATTTCCTGCCTGTATCATGGCGACTAATTAATCCGAAGTTACAGGCCACCGCTATGACCCGCTTGTTTTGGAAGTTGATTCCAAAGGTGCAGCGAGAATTATTGCTTGAGCGGCTTTCGATAATTGACAGGCAGGTCGTGGATAAAGCGCTTTCTGGCAGAATCCGATTTCCTCAGGTCTTCGACGAGCTTAAATGCGTGTTCATCCACGTCCCCAAATGCGCGGGCAGCAGCGTCGCAATGTCGCTTTTTGGCGACACCCCTACCGGCCACATGCCGCTGTATTGGTATGAGAAGCAATTCCCAGAACGTTACGCGCACTATCTAAAATTTGGCTTCGTGCGTGATCCGTTGCAACGCGCTTGGTCGGCTTATAATTACCTGCTAAACAATACTCAACGGCGTGATAAAGCCGCCTTTGAGCTGGTCAATAAATACCCCAGTTTCGACGCGTTTATCGACAATTGGCTGCACCCGGAAAACATTTCAAAACAAATACATTTCGTCCCACAGCATCGTTTTTTAGAAAACTCGATAGGTTCAATAGACGTTGATTTCATTGGCCGGCAAGAAAGCCTCATCCCCGATTTTCTGTCGCTGTGCGAACACTTGAATGTTAAAGCCGAGCTCCAGCATATCAACCGTAGCCCAGGAAAACACGACGAAAACCGCGACTTTTGCTCTGCTGCATCCCGGCGCAAAGTGCGCGAGGTATACGCCCGTGATTACGAACTTTTCTCCTATGAATAATAATGTATTACCCCTGATCATCGCGCCCAAACTGGCTGTCGGCCAAGCACTTCGGGCGAGCATGAAGCAGCAACGCGCTTGCTGCGTCTGGTTTACCGGTTTGTCCGGTGCGGGCAAATCCACATTGGGCAACCAACTGGATCAAGCCTTACAAGCCCGTGGCATGCACAGCTATCTATTGGATGGTGATCGGCTGCGCCAAGGACTCTGCCAAGACTTGGGCATGACTGACGCAGATCGCCATGAAAACGTGCGGCGCATCGGTGAAGTGGCCAAACTCATGGTGGACGCAGGTCTGATTGTTATTGTCTCTGCCATCTCGCCATTTCGCGCAGATCGGGACGCTAGCAGGCAAGGCTTTGCCGACAATGAGTTCTATGAAGTTCACGTCAGCACCCCTCTTTCCGAATGTGCCCGCCGTGATGCAAAAGGTCTCTATCGAGCAGTGAAAGAAGGACGAATCACAAACTTTACCGGGATCGACAGCCCATACGAAGCGCCTCTGACGCCAGAGTTTGTAGTTGATACCAGCTCAAATGACTGTATTGAGTTTATTGAAAAGCTGGCAAAGCAGTTGGATGTCGGGCTTTAGATAACAGGCTTACAAGCTGGTTTAGGGGCGAACTTAACCGCGACAGAACAACGTCGCCCCGAACACACAAGCCAGCTCCAACTGAAAATCAAGCGACTTGATTTACGATTGTTACGCAGTTTATCGCAAGCAAGCCCGCCTCACTGGGACCGTATCTGCTGCGCAGCAGCTTCAATAGGCGGCGAAGTTAGTTCACTGCGCCACCCAGTACCCGCCCAAAAACTTCACGATCAATATTCGCCCCGCTCAATATCACGGCAACCTTCTGCCCATTCTGCCGACTCTGCTCTTTCACCAGCGCCGCCAACCCCGCTGCCCCGGCCCCTTCTGCGGTGTTATGCGTGTCTTCGTGAAAAATGCAGATAGCGCTGGCAATGTCATGTTCGCTGACGCGAACGATCCGTGCCGCACCGTTGCGGATTATTTCGAATGCTTCCGGTAAAGGGATGCGGCAGGCTATACCGTCGGCGAAGGTATTGGCCGTGTCGGTTGCGATAATTTTCCCTTGCTCAATGCTTAGGGCATAGGCGTCAGCATGTTCGGAGACGACGCCGACAATTTCGGTTTTCAAACCCAGCAAATCCCGCGTCTGGATCAACCCGCAAATGCCCGAACCCATGCCGATGGGGACGTAGACAGTTTTCAAATTCGGTACTGCTTCCAGCAATTCCAGTGCGTAGGTCGCAACGCCTCGGATTAAATCCGGGTGAAACGCAGGGACGCTTTCGTAACCGTGTTGTTCTGCCTGCCGTGCCGCTTCGGTGCGGGCTTCATCGAAGTCCTGGCCGTATTCAATCAACTGTGCGCCCATAGCGCGGATGGCGGCGTTTTTCTCCTGGGAGTTGCCTAGGGGTACGACGACTATGATTGGCAGACCTGCGTTTCGGGCCGCCATCGCCAAACTTTGTCCATGGTTGCCACGGGTGGCCGTCACCAACCCAGTCACGTTTGGTTTGCGCGCGAGCAAGCCCTTAACGTAGAGCAAACCACCACGCACTTTGAATGCGCCAGTCGGTGCGTGGTTTTCGTGTTTGACCCACACCTCGCAACCCAAACGTTCAGCCAAGCGTGGCCAGGCGTACTGCGGGGTCGCAGGAATAAAGGGGCGGATAGTATGTGCAGCTTGGCGCAACGCGATAAGGTCAAACATAGAGCACCGTGCTTAGGTAAGTGAGGCGGGTTGACCTGATCTTAGGCGCAGAGCATTGTATGGGTTAAATTTTATATTGCATGAGCAACAATAAATGTGGACGCCGACTCTAAAGGATTCAGGCCAACCAAAATACTTGGCGTTGGTGGAGGCAATTACCAAAGCGATAGAAAGCGGTGAGCTTACCGTGGGTGAACGGTTGCCACCGCAAAGACGTTTGGCTTGGAATCTGGGGTTAAACCCGAGCACGACGATGCAAGCCTATCGCGAGGCGGCGCGTCGGCATTTGGTCTCGGGTGAAGTAGGACGAGGCACCTATGTGCTGGCCGGGAGCAAGGAAGCGACGCTGTTTCGGCTTAAGCAACCCAGCGAGCGCTCGGACGTGATTGATTTATCGACCAACGTGCCAGTCACCAATGAGGACAGCCAGGACGAAGTGGCTGCCCTCTCCAACCTTATCAACGGCAGACGAGCTCAACAGCTACAAAATTACCTGAGTGCAGACCATTTAGCGTTCGGTCGAGCTCAAGGCGCGGCGTGGCTGAACGCTCGGGGCCTGAACGTGCCGCCGGAGAACGTCATGCTCTGCAACGGAGCTCAGCACGGGTTGTTCATGGCATTGCTGTCGCTTTGTCAGCCAGGTGAGCCGGTGTTAGTGGAGGCGTTCACTGCACCAGGTATCAAGGCGGCGGGTCGCCAATTACGTTTACCGCTGCATGGAATTGCCCTTGATCGCCACGGCATCATCCCAGACGAGCTTGATCGCATGGCGCGCGCGACCGGCGCAAAAGTCGTAGTACTCACACCCACGCTGCAGAACCCGACATCGACCATCATGTCATTACAACGCCAATTGGAAATCGCCGAGGTCGCACACCAGCACGACTTGTTGATTATTGAGGACGATGTATACGGCGCACTGACCACTACGCCGCCACTGATCCGACTGCTGGGCAAGCGCGGCCTGCTGGTCACCAGCTTGTCAAAAACAGTGGCGCCCGGTTTGCGCGTCGGCTGGATGGCGGCCGACCTATCGGTTCTCGAACTAATCGATCCCCACGCACAGGCCACTCATTGGGGCATTTCACCGCTGTGTCTGGGCATCGCCAGTCAGTGGATAAGCGACGGTACCGCACAGCGCCGATTGAAGTGGCAGACAGAAGAAACTATCCAGCGTTGGCGTTTAGCGAAGAAAATTCTTGGGGACGCGTTGTACCAGCAACTAAACCCTTCTCCCCATGTATGGATCACTAGCGACCTGCCGTCGATGACGCTAACCCAAGCCTGCCGCGCAGACCTCGTCGACGTAGTGCCAGCGGAGGTGTTCGCGGTAAAGCAAAACGACATTCACGCGATACGCATCAGCTTGTGTGCCGCGAGTGACAGGTCGCAGCTAAAAATTGCGCTGGAACGGGTCGCGAGAATTGTCGCAAGACAGCCTGCCTAATAGACCGTGTGAGTCTTCAAGTCGCCTTCATGTGCAGCTAAAAAAAGCGGGACCGACTCACGCAGATACTCGACCCAGGTTTTGATTTTCGCATCCAGAAACTGCCGTGACGGGTAGACCGCATAGAGGTTCGTCTCTTGCAACCGGTGCCTAGGCAGGATCCGAACCAGCGTTCCGTTGCGCAGGCCATCAATCGCCGAAGAGACCGGCTGAACGCCGATGCCCATGCCGCTTTGAATGGCCACTGTCATGGCATCAGCAGTGTTTACATGGAACGGAAACCTAGAAATGATCACCGTTTCCTCGCCATCCGGGCCGTTGAAAATCAGCTTTTCCTGAGGAATCGCAGCGTTAACAATGCGCAAGCAATCGTGTTCAAGCAACTCTGCAGGCGAGCTCGGCTGACCATTTTTTTCAATATAACTGGGTGAAGCGCAAAGAATAGTATAGGTAATGCCGAGTCGCTGCGAAATGAAGCCAGAGTCCGGTAGGTCGCTAGCGATCAGAATCGAGACATCAAAGCCTTCCTCCAGCAAGTCCGGGAGCTTATTGGAAAGGGTCAGATCAAAAGTTACTTCTGGATGAGTCTCACGGTAGCGCGCAATGGCAGCAATCACGTAATGGGTGCCGACGCCCGACATGGCATGCACTTTCAGATTTCCGGCCGGCTTGGCTTGAGCGACACTGGCTTCGGTTTCAGCATCTAGAATGTCTTCGAGGATGCGCTCGCAACGAGCCAAATATCGTTTTCCGGCTTCCGTCAGGGCTATTCGCCGAGTGGTTCGATTGAGGAGACGGGTATGGAGGTGAGCCTCTAATTGGGAAACGGCCTTGGAGATATTGGCCGTTGTTTTGTCCATAAGCTCTGCTGCAGCGGTGAAACTTCCTGTCTGGGCAACCAAACTGAAAGCACGCATATTTTGAAAGGTGTCCATCGGAATCCCGTAAGTCGAACGCGGGAAAATGTTACCTGACGAGACAGCTTTTGACACTAATACCTAAGGCGTATCGCCAGCCCATGGCCTTGCAAAAAACAAGGTTCACCTCCACCCCCGCAGGAGTTCTTGCGTATCGCTTACTGCCCTGCGCCACTCATTGCGGTAAATTTGCTCCCGATCAAATTAACCAACTGTATGCCCGTCATTTTCTGGCCGTTAAAGTCCGCCATGCCATCGGCATAGTGCAAATTGGAGACTACGTTTTCACCTTCGACCTTGGCTAACTGCGACATGACTGCCATAACGCCCACAGCCTCACTTGCTCCCTGCGCCTGTTGCTCGATGACCTTCAGATCGGTCCGACCGTTGAGGGCGGCTACCTGGGTGGCCAGATCCTTGATCATCGGTTTGGACAACAGCAATTTGGCATCCAGTTTGGTGAGCATTTTATTGACCAGATCAGGCACCGGCTGGTCAAGCAAACCTGGATTATTCAAGTCCATAGCAACACTTAAATGACTTTCGCCATTGGCAGTTTTAAGTGAGATTTTTTCGAGCTCAATGTGCGGCTTGGCGGCCAACAGTTTCGCCAATTCAGTATTCATCTGCGCCTGGTCAGCATCGCTCAGTTGCAACTTTAATGGTACGCCAGCCATGGCGGCGGCTTGTTGTTGCGGCTGAATTTTTTTCTGGTAAAGCGTGTAAAGCGATTGAGTCGATGCTACGTCAAAGTTGCCGAACTTCCACAACATTTGCGCTGTACCAAAGTCCTTGCCGCCATAGTTAATCATGTCGATATCGTAGGCCACTTGCGCAGAAAGATTACCGCCCTCTTCCTGCACCAAGCTGGTATTGACAAAATTCTTGAGTTCCACCGGCGGTTTATCACCGATCTGGATGCCTGACTGGGCAATTTTAAAGTCGCTGTGTCCCAGGTAGAAACCTGAAGCGCCTTTGGTCCCGCCTGTATTAAAGGATAAGTTGTGAATATTGAAACTTACCTGGCCCTGCTCCGCAGGCATATTGGCTATTAAGCTGTCGAGTAGGCCCGTGACTTTAACTTTTTCGGCGTTGGCACTGGCCTGCAACCACAGATTGATCCCGGAGAATTTAAACGTGCCGCTCTTCGAATCAATATCCAAAGGCAGAAGCTCAAGCGTGCCTTCAGTGGAGTAGTTATAGCCTATAGCGGTGTGACCTTTAAGCGGTGCGGCCCCATTGGTCAGGGCGAACCATTTTTCGGTAACCGAGTTTTTCTCGATCTCGTAATTACTGGCCGCCATGATCGGCATCAGGTTTAACGACTTCACCCGCGACCATGGCAGCGGCCCGTGTTCGACATTGTCGACGAACAACAGCTCAATATTTTCGTTACCTTTGCCCAGCTTTGCGCTTTTGATATTTACCCGGTAGTGCGCTGTGCTGTTAAACACATGGCGATCCAGGGAGACCAGTTCCAGCGTCACGCTGCCATCAAAACCGTTAAGGGAGGATTTAATCTGGCGATTGGCCTCGGCGATTGCCGTGTGCAAAACGCCTTCCAGCTGAGTACCGGTGTACCAAGCCCCGGCAGAACTCAATGCACCAACCGCGATGACAACGCCCATTGCAATCTTCACTGATTTTTTCATCTTTCTCCCGCGTGCTTGGCTATCGGTAAGCGGAGCAGATTATCATCCGCCGCTAGCCACGGTCTTCCCCCGGAAGGTAGGCTGGTGTCCGGATTTGAAAACGGGATCAGATGAAATGACTCAGCAGTTCCAGAAATTTGGCTCCATCAAGGCTGTTATTTTCGATATGGATGGTCTGCTGTTGGATACCGAGGGAATTTACACCGAAGTCACTGACATGATTGCAAACCGCTACGGTCGCTCGTTTGACTGGACACTTAAGCAGAACACCATTGGCCGTGGCGCGCGGGATTTTGCCAGCTACGTAATTGGCGCCCTGGACTTACCGCTGTCCATCGATGAGTTCCTGACCGTTCGCGAACCGCTGCTGGACGAACGTTTTCCGCACGCCGCCGCTATGGCAGGTGCCGAGGCGCTGGTCCGTCACTTGGCGGCGCACAACATCCCTATCGCGGTAGGCACCAGCTCATCGATTCATTATTTCAACGCTAAAACCACCTTGCACCGCCAATGGTTCGAGCTGTTCGAAACGGTTGTGACTGCTGACGACCCGGAAGTCGGTGCCGCTAAACCTGCGCCTGATATTTTCTTGGTCGCGGCCCGCCGCCTGGGCGTGGACCCAATGGATTGCTTGGTGTTCGAAGACTCTCCGTTTGGCGTAACGGCGGCCAAAGCTGCGGGGATGTTTGCGGTCGCGGTGCCTGACTCACATATGCCTATCGAGCAATACCGTCATGCCGATTTGTGCCTGCAGTCGCTTGAGGAGTTTCCGCTAGCAGCGTGGGGTTTGCCTGAGTTTTAAGAACATATCGTCAGCTCATAATCCCAGTATCTGCATTGCCTTCAACCCGAGGCGTCTGCCCGGCTCATTTTAAAACGATAGGAAAATGCGATATAGCAATCGATAGTCAGCATCGCTTTGCGGTATTTGACAAAGGTAGAAGGATTGAGGACGGTGGTTACGATAATCCGCCGCAACTCCGTTGCCTCCTTTAAACACCATTTGAAGAGGATCTTGAGCATGACTTATCGAATTCTCGGCCAGTCCGGCCTACGCGTGTCCACGTTGACCCTAGGCTCGATGATGTTTGGTGAGCAAACCGGCACCGAAGAGTCCCTGCGCATTATCGACAAAGCCTGGGATCAAGGTGTCAATTTCATTGATACAGCGGACGTTTATAACAATGGGCGTTCTGAGGAGATCGTCGGTGAGGCCATTGCGTCACGCCGCAGCGACTGGATCTTGGCAACCAAGGTCGGATCCCCTCACCCCGGCATCACGCCGAACAACAGCGGCTTGAGTCGCAAGCATATATTCAACTGCATCGACGCTAGTTTGAGCCGGTTGGGCACCGATTATGTGGACATCTATTACCTGCACCGCGAGGACCACACTACGCCGCTGGAGGTCACCGTTTCGGCCATCGGCGACTTGCTGCGTCAAGGCAAGATCCGCTATTGGGGCGTGTCCAATTTCCGAGGCTGGCGTATTGCTGAAATCGTTAATATCGCCCAGCGATTGGGCGTGGATAAACCGGTGATCACCCAGCCGCTCTACAACATAACCAATCGCCAGGCCGAGCTTGAACAAATTACGGCAGCCACCTTCCACGGTCTTGGTGTCGTACCGTACAGCCCCTTAGCCCGTGGAGTTCTGAGTGGCAAATATGCACCGAATGTCACGCCTGACAGCAACAGCAGAGCGGGACGTCAGGACAAGCGCATTCTTGAAACCGAGTGGCGGGTTGAGTCGCTGCGTATCGCGCAGAAAATTCAGGCGTACACCCAAGAGAAAGGCGTCGGCATCGTCGAGTTCGCTATAGCCTGGGTGCTGAATAATCCGGCGGTTACGTCTGCCATCGTTGGGCCGCGCACCGAGGAACAGTGGGACGGGTACATCAAAGCCCATAGCGTCAAAATCACCACGGAAGACGAAGCATTCATTGATTCGCTGGTGACACCAGGGCACGCATCAACACCGGGCTACAACGACGTTGCGCATTTTGTGTCGGGTCGAGTTGTGCGTTGATAGGTTAATGATTCGGCGTCTATGGGGCCGAGCTTATTCGGAAACAGCAGCGCAGTGAGTGAGGTATAGCGCGCTTTCCCTTCTCGAATAAATTGGCCCCCGCAGAAAAAGTATCATTCCTACCCCTCGTGCATCGACTCAGCATCTTTGCGCCAAACGCCTATGCTGTAAGCACCGACGCGGTCATCTGTTCAATTCGATGAGGGATTTCCAATGCTCTACGTTCAACGCGATGCTCAGGGTGTACTTGTTCGTGTAGAGGCTGCGCCGTTTGCCGAATCGACTGATATGTTGCCGCCCGACGACCATGTAATCCAAGCTTGGTACGCTAACAAAGTGGTAGATAGTCGCTTGAGTCAACTTAAGCAAAGCGACATGGAGATGATTCGGGTACTTGATGACTTAATTCAGGTTTTGACCCGCAAGGGGGTAATTCGTGTCACCGATTTACCGCCAGCTGCACAAGCCAAGGTGATGGATCGGACCCAGGCCCGCGAAGCCCTCGGCGGCTTGAGTCATTTAATAAACGATGATGAGACAGGTTTGATCTGATAGGGGGTCAATCCTCGTGGCGTTTAACTCCATGGCGCCGGCCGTCCAAATAGCTGACCTTGTACGCCTTGTATACCCATCTCGCGAATGACCCTGAATTCCCCCTCAGTTTCAACACGCTCGGCGATTAGTGGCAAATCAATACTGTGCGCGGCACGCTGAACGGCTTCGATAAACAGACGCTTGTGACTTTCTTCGTCAATGGCACGAATATAGCTGCCGTCTATTTTCAGGTAAGCAAGTCCCAACTGGGCCAAGTTGCCAATCATGCTAAAACGACCGCCGAAGTGCTGCACCGCCAGTGAGAATCCCAACTCGCGCAGGCGACGGGAAAGTTGCTCAAGCACTTCTTGCGAGGGCAATTGCTCCTCACCCACCTCAAGCGTCAATCTGTCTCCTAATCGCGAATGCTGTTTCAATGTTTCGAATACTTTATTCAGCGCCACAGGATCAGCCAACGTCGCTGCTGAGAGGTTTAAGGCCAGCGCCTGCTCATGCTGAGGCATCTGCTGCAGAACTAGCTCTAACATCAGCTGGTCCAGGCGCATCGACCAGCCGAAGCGCTCCAGCCACGGCAGGAACCGCCCAGCGGAAATCGTCTGCCCCTGGTCATCCAGCAGACGGGACAGCACTTTGTACTGCAGCACCTGTTCCGGATTGCCGCTGCTTACGACAGGCTGGAAAAACAGCTGAAAACGCCGCTGAGTCAGCGCCTGATCTAGCAACGAGTTCCAGGCATGCTGATCGTCGCCCAAACTGACGACTGCACTGTGTTCGATACAACTCCAACTGCGCTCACCCTCGATTTCGGCTTGAGATAACGCTTGATCCCCTAGTCCCAGCAGTGTTTGCGGCGAGTCGCCAGGGCTGTAGGGCGCCAGACCAATATGAGCCACGGGACTAACGTCCGATGCTCCGGTGGCCTGGAGACTTAGCAGCGAGCCTTCCAGATCTTGCGCCAATTGCAGGGCTTCGGCCCTCATCATGCCGGGGGCCAAGACGGCAAACTCACCCCCTCTAATTCGGGTAATCCGGTTCGTGGTTTCCGGGTAATGTGAGCATTGCCGAATAAGTTGCTCACTGACCGCCTGAAGCAGCTGGTCCGTGCTCTTGCCGCCCATTCGCTGGTTCAAGCCGGCCAGGTCCTGGATACGTAACAACAATAGATAACCCGAGCGGGCGTCCTCCTGATTGCTGAGTTGAGCGTTGAGCTGCATTTCGAAATAGCGACGATTGGCTAGGCCTGTAAGACTGTCCTGATAAGACTCAATACGTAGTTTTTCGCTGCGATCAGTGTTTTCTTGGAACAGCGCTTTAAGTTTCTCAACCATTTGGTTCATGGCTTGGACCACTCTACGCAGCTCGGGGGTGCGCGGCAGTTCCTGCAGGCTCAGGAATTCACGTCGAGCGATGGCGTGAGATTGCGCAACCATGTAATCGAGGGGTTTAAGCTGTCGGCGTAATAATAAAGCGCCCAACACCGCACTGACCAGACCGCAGGCCAGTAACCAACCAAGGCTACCCAGCGCACTGTCCCAAAGTTTGGCCAATGCAAACATCGGATGGCTAACAACCTCGACGCGAGCCGCTTGCTGCCAGCCACGGCTGACAATGGCATCACCGCCTGCTGCTTCAAGACCTATTAGCTTGACGAACCAAGTCGGTACGGAGGCGCTGTCGGCTACGCCGGAGCGCTCAACGATGACCTTTTCGGTGGCGAGGTCTATGACACGAATACTCGAATAATAGCCACTATCGAAGATAGAAGTGACCATTAACTGAATCATTGCTGGGTCGTCTATATTAGGCGTCAGCGATAGCGCCAGAGAAGTCGCAGCATCCTGCGCATGGGAGCGCAATTGATTTACATATTGCGCCCGCGAACTTTCAACGCTGACCATGAAACTGCCGCTAAAGGCGACGACCAGAAAAAGGCAGATTGCTAGCATTAACTGTTTAAACAGAGACATCAGGACTCTCCCCTAGAGATCAGGCTCGGCCGGAAAACCTTCGGCGTGCATCTTTCTCAACACATCTTGCCAGCGTGATAATCGTTTCGTATCACCCACCCTTTTATTACCCTTGACGCCTGGCAACCAAAGACCTTCGGCGTTGAAGGCATAGACCGGCAGTAGGTCAATTCGTTGGCTGGCTGGTTTGATTTCATTGATGAGACTGTCGAGTACTAGCGGTTCGGCATTAGGGCTTGAGTAGTATGTCAACACCATATGTGCACGGTTCAAGCGCAGGGCTTTAACATAGGTAATCAGCAATTTGTCGTTTGGCACTCCTAAGCGCCGAAGGCTGAAATACTTGGCGATCGCATAGTCCTCACAATCACCGGCGCCCTTCCAAAGCGACTCAATAGGGGTAGCCCAGTAATCGACCTGGTGCCAATTATCAATGTCTTCTACGTAACGGATCTGATGGTTAAAAAATTGATTAACTACTTCGAGTTTTTCTTTTTCACTGGCTTGTTTCTCTGTCGACAATAGCCGCTGCCAAGCGTCTATTCGATAACGACCTTCACCTAAAGGACCATATAACGTTTCAGCATTACGACTGATAGCGCGAAAATTCCAATCGACTTCCAGGCCGCTCGCCCAGACTGCACCGACCAGAAGCAGCGCGAAGAAGGTCAAACACCCAAAACGTCGGGCGCCTCTCGACCAATTAGAAGGAAAACTTGCCGCCACTTGGAGTTAGTCCGTACGGTACCGGTAACTGCTGGATGGTGCGGGTTTGCCCTGCAGAAAACAATGGCATCGCTCAATCAGCGCTCACCAGATGTCTAGTGTGCGAGGGCTTAAAAACGCGCTGTAAACTATTTTTCGCACCTGATCACGCGGTTAGCCGGAGCGGAAACGATTCTGTATTTTTTCTGAATCAGAAACGCTCAAATAAAATCGAGCTGCCGACCATTTACCGGCTATTTTTAAAAAGCTCTACGAGCATCCTGGCACTTCCTAGTGAGGATCGATCCACTGACCCCATTGCTATAGGAGTATGGGTATGCAAAAACCTGACAACGAGACCTATTTGAGTTCCATCCTGGGACATGAGCAACCGCCGTCTCACCTAGCCAGAACCGTCATTGAGGAAAAGCTGCGCAACGCCATTCTGGATGGCCGCATTCCCAGCGGCATGGCTCTACGCCAGCAAGAATTGGCTACGTTATTTGGCGTTAGCCGCATGCCGGTTCGAGAAGCGTTACGTCAGTTGGAAGCGCAATCACTATTGCGCGTTGAACCACATAAAGGTGCCGTCGTCGCTCCACTGGTGGGCGACGACGCGACGCAGGCGTATGGACTGCGACGATTGCTGGAGTCCGAAGCACTGCGGCTATCGATCCCGTTGCTGGACAAGCACGATATCGCCGTTGCAAGTGGTTTTATCGAGATGCTTGAAGTCGAAATCGACTACAGCCAGATGGGCCGATTAAACCGTCTTTTCCATATGGCACTTTATGCCAAAGCGCCTAATACGAAACTGTTACGCCTGATTGATGAAGGCCTCAAAGAAGAGGAGCGGTTTCTGCGATTCAATCTTTCGGCCATGGGCCTAGGAAAACTGGCGCAAGACGACCATTGGGCGCTGTTGAATGCCGTTTCTGAAAAGGCGACCGATAAAGCTGTGAATCTGTTGGAGCGCCACCTAAATCGTGGCGTGGACGCGATTAATCGATACCTAAAGGACAATCTTCCGGTGTCTGCGAGAACTGTCGGCGAGCGCAAAGGAAACCGTATCTGACTGTTTGCGCCCGGAGACGATATTGATGCTTGCACGGAGCTGGCGATAGACAGAGCCCGCCGGGTTGGTTGCGGTTCTCGAACCGGGGAATCACGGGACGCCCCCATATTTACGGCGCCCCGCCGATAAATAAGCTTCACTGTCGTCTTTACATTTAGCATTGCACGCCTTTCTTTATCGGCGACATTGCGACTCCGATCCATTCGTTACTGTCGCAGCCTTTATTCCGGTGCAGGAAAGCGTGTGCCCGCAATCAGACAAAGATTGGACCTTGGTAATAAAAGGCATGGATAGCCAGAGGGTAATTGCCTACAGGCAGATTTCGCTGGCACCCCGCAGGATGTTCAAACACATGGAGACATCCAAGGAGCTTGTCGAACGGGCAAAGCCAGTCGCCCGAAATATCAAAATATAACTTTTCGCCACTGAGCAATGATGGGTGCAGTATTTACTCATTAATAACTGTTCTGACTTTAATACGTCGGAAGGTAGGCTCACACCCAAATAAAACCAAGCCAATTGATTTTATTAGGGGACTATCATTCGAAAAACATCGAATAAAAAATAATTTAAAAAATACTTGCCTGCCGCTTTTAAAGTGTTTTAAGTTTTATTCGTAGTTAGTAAAGCTTCGCAGCGAACCGTACCGTTTCGACGTTATGCAATACTGGCAAGGCTCTAGATAAGGGTACTGCGCGAGCCCACAGTTTATATTAGGGTAATGCCCTAATAGTTTAGTTTGCCCCTAACATGGACAGGTATCGTTACGCTGTTATGACTACCTGGTTTAGTAGTGACTTGTCTTTCCAACTAAGGACTCTTTCATGACTGGACAAAAATATATTCTCGATTGTAAAAAATCGGAACTTGGCACTCACCCTATTTTTTCGGAAATAGACTCGATCGCTGTACTAAGACGTTTCATGGAAACGCATGTATTTGCAGTGTGGGACTTCATGTCTTTGACCAAGCGGCTGCAGCAAGAGCTGACGTGTATGCAGCTGCCGTGGTTACCTCCGAAAGACCCGAAGGCTGCGCGACTGATCAATGAGATCGTGCTGGGTGAGGAGTCGGACAACACGCTGACCCAAGGTCACTGTAGCCATTTCGAATTGTACCTGGACGCTATGCGGGAGGTCGGCGCCAATACTCACCCGATTGAGCGTTTTGTTGAGCTGCAAAAGAAGGGCGTCGGCTATGAAGCTGCGCTGCGTAGTGTCAATGCAGGGCAAGCCGCATGCGGCTTCGTCAAACAGACCCTCAACACTGCGTTACGTGCCCCTGTCCACCATGTCGCCGCCGCTTTCTTACATGGCCGGGAGAGCGTCATTCCGCTGATGTTCAAGCGCATCCTCGACGACTGGAACATCACCGCCGAGCAAGCACCCACCTTGCGCTATTACCTGAAACGCCACATCGAAGTCGACGCCGAAGACCACGGCCCGGCAGCCGAAGCACTGTTAGCAAGCCTGATTGACGGCGACGAGCAACGTCAGCGCGAGGTTTACGAATCGGCCATTGCAGCCGTAGAGAGCCGGATCGTGTTTTGGGACAGGCTGCGCGTCAGCATGCGCACCGAACAAATGGAGGCCAACGCATGAACGCCGAAAACTATGTGTCATTCGCCGATACTTGGGAGGCGCGCGCAACGATTCGCACACGCCCCCGCCGAGTGGTCGAAAACGACGAAAAACTGATTTATCCGTTGAGCCGCCAGCCCTTAGTACTCAGTGAAACGTTTAGCCGCGAATGTCCTCACCTGCGTGATTTTGCGTTGGTGCAGAGCCTCTATAAATTTATTAACGATGTTGTGATTTTCGAGACGGAAATCGTCGATAAAACAGCCCGTTGTATCGCCAAAAATAGCTTTCCGATTCGATTCCCCTTTGCATGCCGTTACGACGCAATGACGGTTGTAGTGGATGAGGATTACCACGCGTTGGTCGCGATGGATTTCATGCAACAAACCATTGCCCTGACCGGTATTAAGCCGATCGATTTGCCAGGTGAAATTGAATTGAGCAGAGCCATTCCGAGTGCACTGGCTTTAGCCCCCGAACACCTGCGCGGTGCCGTAGAACTGATTTGCGTGGCCATCGCCGAGAATACGGTGACCAACGATGTGGCCGCCTTTGCCAAAGACGACTCAGTGAAGCAATCGATCAAGGGGCTGATGGCTGACCATTTGCTCGACGAAGGTAGACATTCCGGTTTTTGGTCGCGACTGGTGAGCATTTATTGGAACGCTACACCAGAATTGGATCGCGAATGCATCGCACAGATCATGCCGGTCTTTATCCGGCAATACCTGATCAACGACATCCAGAAAGGCTTCGATTACGACTTGATTGATCATCTGCCCATTGCCGACATGATCAAGCAACAACTCATAAACGAAACCCAGGCAGTGACCTTTCCGATTAATCGCCATCACCCGATGGTGGGCAACATTGTGCGCTTCTTCAAAAGCAGCTCGATGCTGGATGCGCCCTGCGTCCGGCGAGCGCTAAAGGATTATCTGCCAAGCCACTCGGTTAACCAAGGGAGCCCGCTATGAAACGTCTGGAGATTGCACTCTTAGGTCATAGCCTGGCTTTGAATGAGTTAGCTATGGAGTTGGAGCAGCATGGGCATTGTGTATACCGCCTAACGGCAGAGCAAAATCTTGATCATTGCCTTTTTAGCGAAGGGTGCCTGCTCATTGAAGACCAGAGCCTTATTTTGACTTTAGCGCAGGAAACAGCTTTCACCGCGCAGGCCCGTTTGAGTCTCCGCGTCGGTGTGGGCCCGCTCAAAAAGGAAGGTTTACCGCGGCTGGAATTGCTCTGTTGGTTCGGTACGGCCAAGGCGCAACGATTGATATCGCGAATTCCACTTACAGCTGATTGCTCGGGCAATGGCCGAATGCTACGCGACTCAGCCATTGCGACGCTGGTGGATACGGTCGCGGTAGATATCGGTCGTTTGGCCCGTGACGGGGGGTATTTTCTTCGCGCACCTTTAGCCGGAGCTTCGCACTTAGCGGAACAACACGGCTTAAAGATGCTTGAGCAGCTCGCCTTCGATCATCACTTCAACCGCACCGATCAACTGCACCTGTTGGCCCTAGCCGAAATACCCTTAGTGGAGCGACTGGATCAGAGTTTCTTACGGTTTGCCGAGCGGACCGCGCTGGACATCGCAGGCCGTAAAATCAAATACGGCACCCTGCATGCGCATAGCCTGGCAATCCAGCAACGGCTTCTGGCCTTGTTATCAAAACGCATGTTGGCGCCCGATGAAAGCCCACCCGTGGTTGGCATTTGCTTGCCGAAGTCACCGGCATTGTTTGCAGGTATTCTCGCGATTCTTGGCAGCGGTGCTGTGTACTTGCCACTAGACCCCTGTCAACCACTCCAACGTCAGCGCTATATCTTGGAAAATGCGGGCGCAATATTGTTACTGCACGACGGGCACTGTGCCCTGAGTGATCAATGGCCGGGATTAGATATAAGCCAATTGGGAGCAGACGACACCGATCCTACTCGCTCACTCATGCGCCAAAGACCCGCCTCCAACGCGCCATGCATGGCGCTCTATACCTCCGGCACCACCGGGCACCCCAAAGGCGTGCTGCTGAGTCAGCGCAATCTTAGCCATTTCACAGCCTGGTACGCCGAGCATGTGAGCCTGTCCGAAGATAGCCGCGTGCTTCAATTCTCGACGCTGAGTTTCGATTCATCGGTGATCGACATTTTTCCGACTCTACTCAGTGGCGCGGAACTGGTGGTACCCAGCGAAGATCAGCGGCGCGATCCGTTGTTGCTGATCAACCTGATTAAGCAAGGCATCAGCCATGCTTTTTTACCACCTGCGTTGCTGAGCATCCTTCCGCTGGATCAACCGCTGGGTCTTGAGCACCTCATGACTGGGGGGGACGTCTGCGAGCCTTACGTCATTGAGCGGCTCGCCGGGCAATGCCGTTTCTACAACCTGTATGGCCCCACCGAAGCAACAGTGCTGATTACGTCGAGGCTCTTCGAGCCGGGAAGCAGCAATCGAAACTTGGGCCAGCCGATAGCAAACAGCCAAATTTACATCCTCGATGAGCAACTTCAGCCAGTACCGGAAAATACGCCTGGCGAACTGTTTATTGCTGGACCTGGGGTATGTCTGGGCTACCTGAACAATCCGACATTAACCGAAGATCGTTATCCTACGCTTGGAATGCCGGACGGCCGAAATGTACGGGTATATCGCACCGGTGACATCGGGAGGTGGACTGCAGAGGGTATCGAGCTGTGCGGCAGGCGCGACAATCAAGTGAAGATTCGCGGTTTTCGAGTCGAACCTGAAGAGATTGAACATTGCCTGCGCGCCAGTCAGCTGTATCGACAGATTGCGGTGGTGATTGATGCGCAGCAACGCATTCTGGCGTTTGTCGCGCAACCTCAAGGCGAGGCAGAACCTTCTCGCCAATCGCTCAGAACACATGTTGAACAGCAATTACCGGATTACATGCGACCCACGACCTACACCGAATTGATGAACATGCCATTCGCCAGCAACGGTAAAGTTGATCGCAAAGCGTTGCTGGAGCTACCCGTGAGTTTCGTTGACGGATTGGCGCGGCGTTTGCCGCAGACATTGGTTGAAAGACAGTTGTTGGATCTCTGGGCTGATTTGCTGGAGATGCCAGCGGGCGACATTTCCACTGATGAAAGTTTCTTTACCCTTGGAGGTCACTCGATTCTGCTGTCACAGATGCTACTGGACATTCGCGAACAGTTTGGACGCAGTGTCTCGATCAATCGCTTTATTGAGGCTCCTACGTTGCTCACGTTAGCAGCGCTTATCGATAACGATGGCACCCAATCGTCTAGCTATACCGTCAGCCCGCGAGCGCTGCGAGACGCCAATCCTGACCTTGAATTGACGAGTGTGCCCGTTAGTCAGTTAGGCGATGTACACAAGGTTGTGGTCACGGGAGCTAACGGTTTTCTCGGGGTACACATTGTAGAAGCGCTATTGGCATGGGGAGCCTCCGGGATAGTGTGCTTAGTCCGTGAAAGCGGCGGGCTAGACGCCCAGGAACGCTTCGCGCAGGCGCTAAGGGAAAATCGCTTGGACCATCTGGACTTCAGCAGAGTGACTGTCTACCCCGCTGACATTACGCAGCCGCTATTGGGCCTAAGTCCTGAAGTGTATGAGCGCATTGATTGTGACTTCGGGGTTTTGGTGCATAGCGCGGCTAATGTTAACCATGTCCAGAACTATGAAGCGCTGATCAAAGACAACGTCGAACCCATTTTTGAATGCTTGCGGTTGTGTGAGGGCCGCAGCAAGAAGATCTTTAATTTCATATCGACGCTTTCGGCGTCTAGTGCAGTCGACACAGTAGGCAATGTACTAGAACAGGCAGCTGCTAGCACTCCGCCTATCTATATCAAGAACGGCTATAACCTTTCTAAGTGGGTTGCTGAGCGCATTCTTCAAAGTGCTCGGGACCAAGGGGCTTGGGTGAATATTTACCGGCCGGGCAATATTGCGTTCAACAGTGTAACCGGCGTTTGTCAGCCTCATAAAAATCGGCTCATGCTCATGCTTAAAGGGTCAATCCAGCTTGGCCAGGTTCCAGAGTTCGCCATGAATTTCGACCTGATGCCGGTGGATTTTCTTGCTCGCTTTATCGGCTTCCAAGCCGGGCGCTATCAGCCCAATCACGCGATATTCAATCTGCATAATCCTGAGCCTCTGAGCTGGAGTCGCTATGTGGCTGCATTCCGCGCGGCAGGCCGAGATTTCCAAATGGTGGGTGTCGCCCAATGGCAACAACAGCTGCGTCGAGTGGATAGCCAAAATGCGCTGTTCGGCGTTTTGGGCTTCTATCTCGGTGGCTTTGAAGAAGACATCGGCGACATTTCCACGATCAAGTACGAGAACGCTCAAGCCGGTATACAGGAGATGGGCGAGCGTTATCCGTTGAAGACCGATGCGCTGTTGCGCAAAGGCTGCGATTACCTGAAAGAAATCGACTTTATCTAATCATTCTGATGGAGAAAAAAATGAATCAGATCAATAGTCTAGGCCTTCTGCGGCCCGATACGCTGATCAAAAATCTGGATAATGAGCGAGTAGTATCTGCTGTAAGCATCCCGAGCGATGCGCGAAGTGTGTGGGAGGTTGTCGGCAACTTCGCAGGATTTCCAGCATTTATCCCAGCTCTCGATTCTTGCGAGATGAACGGCACTGGCGTTCGCTCTGTGCGCAAAAAGCTTTTCAAGGACGGCAATGTAGTCATTGAGCAGCTCAATTCACGTGACGATGTAGCGCTTTTTATGACGTGGTCCTTGATCTACACCACATTGCCCGTCGGCAACCTTTGGGCGTCCATGTCGGTAATACCACAAGGGGATGAGCATTGCATCGCAACTTGGAGCATCGTGGGCGAACCCTCTGCTGACTGGCCTGATTCGCCTGTAGCATTTCAAGCGTTCTTGCAGGGGTTTGCCGACGATGCAATGAACAACGTACTCAAGCTATTCTCATGAGCTAAATTTATTAGGCGCACAAACAAAACCCCTGAACGCGTAAGCGATCAGGGGTTCTGGAATTTAATCTTGACGATGACCTACTCTCACA
>NZ_JASJVL010000007.1:0-272450 GCF_035019745.1 Pseudomonas sp. 10S5 | reverse complement strand
CATGTGAGAGTAGGTCATCGTCAAGATTAAATTCCAGAACCCCTGATCGCTTACGCGTTCAGGGGTTTTGTTTGTGCAAATTAAAGGCGCTGTGGTTTCTATGCATTAACGGTGTGCATAGTTATTATGCGTGCCTCACTGTTAGGCGATATCCGCATGCTAACGTTGTTAAAACTTCTCAAGGATGGCGCTTTTCATTCAGGGCAGGCATTAGGGAATGCTTTAGGGGTCAGTCGTAGCGCGGTTTGGAAACAGCTCCAGCAGCTTGAGGCTGAACTGGGAATTGAAATCCATAAGGTGAGAGGTAAAGGGTATCGTCTGGCAAATCCTATTTCGTTGTTGAGTCAAGATAAAATCCTGGGGCGGGGCTTTTCTCCGGAATGGCCGATGTTAATTTTTGATTCCGTTGATTCAACCAACGCAGAAGCAATGCGTTTGATTTCGCATGGACACCAAATGCCGATCCTAGTGCTTGCCGAGCGGCAAACTGCTGGTAGAGGTCGGCGCGGAAGAACATGGGTAAGTCCTTTTGCTGAGAATATTTACTACAGTCTTGCTTTAAGAGTTGAAGGTGGTATGCGTCAGCTTGAAGGTCTGAGCTTGTTAGTGGGTCTGGCGGTATTGCATGTCCTGCGTGAGGTTGGAGTCAAGGGTGCTGGCCTAAAATGGCCAAACGATATCCTCGTAGGACAGCGAAAGTTGGCGGGTGTTCTTTTAGAGCTGGTGGGTGACCCTGCAGATATTTGCCATGTGGTAGTTGGTGTGGGAATCAACGTGAATATGCAAACTGCGCCAGAAGTAGACCAAGGATGGACCTCTGTCCGGCTAGAGACCGGTGCTCTAACGGATCGGAACGACTTAATCGCTCGCCTTAATCGCTCGCTTGAGCATTACTTCGATATGCATCTGAAAAACGGTTTCACTGCAGTGCAGGCTGACTGGGAGAAAAACCATCTTTGGCAGGGTCGCACTGTAACGCTGCTGACAGCGGCGAACCAAATCGACGGAGTGGTTTTGGGGGTTGACGTGCGCGGAGCTTTGCGACTTGAGGTCGCGGGAGAAGAAAAGATTTTCAGTGGTGGCGAGATTAGTCTGAGGCTACGTGATGATTCTTGAGCTTGATTGCGGAAACAGTTTCATAAAATGGCGAGTGGTTTTGCTGAACGGTACTGAGGTGGTTGCTGGCGGGATAGTCGATTCTAATGCAGCTTTACTGCAGGCTGTTAAGTTAGTAAAAGAATTAAGTCTCTTCGGGTGTCGGCTTGTAAGTGTGCGCAGTGATGAGGAGACAGAGTTATTGGTCGCGGTGTTGTCTGTCACATTTGCGGTAAAGATTATTAAGGCCTCCTCGACCGAGCACCTGGCAGGCGTTACCAATGGCTATGACGAATACGAGCGATTGGGTCTTGACCGGTGGCTTGCCCTGGTTGGCGCCTTCCAACTCGCCGCGGGTGCCTGCTTGGTCATCGATTTAGGTACGGCAATAACTTCGGATTTTGTTTCTCCAGGTGGCCTACACCTGGGAGGTTTTATTTGCCCCGGTGCGCCGCTTATGCGCAGTCAGCTGCGGACCCATACCCGGCGTATTCGCTACAGCGGCGATACCGCACATGCTGCCCTTGCGAGCTTCGCGCCAGGTCGTTCAACTGCGGAGGCTGTTGAGCGCGGTTGTTCGCTTATGTTGAAAGGTTTTGTGCTGACGCAGTTAGATATGGCTAAGAAGTATTGGGGCGAAGATTTCTCCGTTTTTGTGACAGGTGGAGACGCTATCTTGGTCCAAGATATTTTGCCATTTGCGCGAGTATTGCCTGATTTGGTTTTTGTTGGACTGGCATTGGCTTGCCCGCTGAATTGAGGTGTGTATGCGCTGGATATTTCTTTTATTGCTGGTGCTAAATTCATTTTATTACCTCTGGCATCAGCAAGAAGCGCCTTTGCGTGCAAAGGAGATAATCCCATTCTCACTATACAAAGGGTCTCAGCAAGATATTAGGCTCCTCAGCGAATCGGATTCAACTGGTAAGGGCGATGACAAATGCCTCTATTTAGGCGGATTTACTAATCAAAAAGATGTGCTCTCAGTTGAGCAGCGCTTAACCAGTCTAGACATACAGTCACAGCCGGTCTCTCTAGAAGGAGACTTCAATGCCACTTTTTGGTTGAAAATCCTGCCCGCCAATCGACGACTAATTGACGACAGTTTGATTCAAGAGCTTGCTCAAGATTTTACGCAGCTAAAACAGAAAATAATGTCTTGTAAGGGCATTGCAACTATCGACTAGTTTGCATATGATGGCGCCCGCTTCGCAGTGAGAGAATGATCGCGAAAGCGGTGTCGCAGTTGTCAGCGTATGTAACCTCAGGTTTTTAATGAGAAAAAGGTTGACAGAAGGGTAGCATGAGTTGAAAATGCTGCCTCGTTCAGGAGGGGTTCCCGAGCGGCCAAAGGGATCAGACTGTAAATCTGACGTCTACGACTTCGAAGGTTCGAATCCTTCCCCCTCCACCAAATTTGAGCGTAATCATAAGCTCTGCGGGTATAGTTTAGTGGTAAAACCTCAGCCTTCCAAGCTGATGATGCGGGTTCGATTCCCGCTACCCGCTCCAAGTTTTTTGTTTATGCATGTGTTTGCTCTTGTAGCTCAGTTGGTAGAGCACACCCTTGGTAAGGGTGAGGTCAGCAGTTCGAATCTGCTCAAGAGCTCCATTACTAAGGCAGATATGAAAATATCTGCCTTTGTTTTAAGTGTTGCATGTTTTCGGTTTGTTTCGGATTTATAAGGTCGATGGCTACTTGCGGCGGTGCGACTCCAGTGTTTTAGTGCCGCAGTTCGGAGTAGAGCGTTTGTTAGACTGTTTTGGTCGGCAATGATGGGCTGATATGCGTCGGGTATCAAGTTTGCTCCGCTGACATTTTAGATTCGTGCGGAAAATGTTGCGTAAGTGGTTGAAAAACTCTCGTTGGGTCGGCATAATGGTCGGCCTAATTTTGCTTTTAGGTCAGTAGCTCAATTGGCAGAGCGACGGTCTCCAAAACCGTAGGTTGGGGGTTCGATTCCCTCCTGACCTGCCAGATTCACTCGGTGTAATCTGGCTTTCTTTTCACAGGATCCTCGTAGATGACTCCTAAGGCTGAAGCCCAAGACTCTCGCTTTGATCTACCTAAATGGCTGCTTGTTGGCGCTTTGGTAGTTGTTGGCGTTGTCGGTAATCAGTACTACTCAGCGGAACCGATCCTGTACCGCGTGCTCGTATTGCTGGCTATTGCTGCTGCTGCGGCATTTGTAGGTTTGCAGACGGCTAAAGGTAAGGCTTTCTTCGTTTTGGCAACGGAAGCTCGTGCCGAGATTCGTAAAGTTGTTTGGCCTACTCGCCAAGAAACTACGCAGACCACACTGATTGTGGTGGCTGTTGTTTTGGTTATGGCGCTGCTGCTGTGGGGTTTAGATTCCCTGCTCGGTTGGCTTGTTTCCTCGATCGTCGGCTAAGGGTGTCCCGTGGCTAAGCGTTGGTACGTAGTGCATGCCTACTCGGGTTATGAGAAGCATGTCATGCGCTCTTTATTGGAGCGTGTGAAACTGGCTGGTATGGAAGATGGCTTCGGCGAGATTCTGGTTCCCACTGAAGAAGTGGTTGAGATGCGTAACGGCCAGAAACGCAAGAGTGAGCGTAAATTTTTCCCAGGTTATGTACTGGTCCAGATGGACATGAATGAGGGTACTTGGCACTTAGTCAAGGATACTCCTCGAGTGATGGGTTTTATTGGCGGTACAGCTGATAAGCCTGCGCCGATTACTGATAAAGAGGCAGAGGCGATTCTGCGCCGTGTTGCAGACGGCAGCGATAAGCCGAAGCCTAAAACACTTTTCGAACCGGGTGAGGTTGTTCGTGTCACCGACGGGCCGTTTGCTGATTTTAACGGCACCGTAGAAGAAGTTAATTATGAAAAGAGCCGAATTCAAGTGGCAGTTCTCATTTTTGGTCGCTCTACTCCTGTAGAGCTTGAGTTTAGCCAGGTCGAAAAGGCATAGATGAACGAAAGTCCCATACCCCGCAGCCCTAGGCTGTGGGGTTTTGTCGTCACTGGGATATACGCGCAAGTAACCGGGGAGCCTAATTTAGGCGTCTGAACCCGTAATTGGAGTGCCTCATGGCCAAGAAAATTACCGCTTACATCAAGCTGCAAGTGAAAGCCGCTCAAGCTAACCCTAGCCCGCCTGTTGGTCCTGCGTTGGGTCAGCACGGCGTCAATATCATGGAATTCTGCAAAGCGTTCAACGCCCGTACTCAGGGTATTGAGCCGGGTTTGCCGACTCCCGTGATTATCACTGTTTACAGTGACCGCAGCTTTACTTTCGAAACGAAAAGCACGCCAGCCTCAGTATTGCTGAAGAAGGCTGCCGGTTTGACTAGCGGTTCAGCTCGTCCAAACACCGTTAAGGTTGGCACCGTTACTCGTGCTCAGCTGGAAGATATCGCAAAAGCAAAAAATGCGGATCTGACTGCAGCTGATATGGATGCAGCCGTGCGTACCATCGCCGGTTCTGCTCGTAGCATGGGCCTTAACGTGGAGGGTGTGTAATGGCTAAGCTAACTAAGCGCCAAAAAACTATCGCCGGCAAAATCGAAGCGGGCAAAGCCTATAACTTCGTAGATGCTGCTGCGTTGCTGACCGAATTGTCGACTGTCAAATTCAGCGAATCCGTGGATATCGCTGTAAACCTTGGCGTTGATCCGCGTAAGTCTGACCAAGTTGTTCGTAGCGCTACTGTGCTGCCACACGGCACTGGCAAGACCGTTCGCGTTGCAGTGTTTACTCAGGGCCCAGCTGCTGAGGCTGCTTTGGCTGCCGGCGCTGATCGCGTTGGTATGGACGACTTGGCTGCCGAAATGAAAGCAGGCAACTTGAACTTCGACGTTGTTATTGCCTCCCCGGACGCGATGCGGGTTGTTGGTCAGTTGGGTCAGATCCTCGGCCCACGCGGCCTGATGCCTAACCCTAAAGTTGGTACCGTAACCCCCGACGTAGCTACTGCCGTTAAAAACGCAAAAGCTGGTCAGGTTCGTTATCGCACCGACAAAAACGGCATCATCCACACCTCAGTTGGTAAAGTCGGTTTCGACGCTACCAAGCTGAAGGAAAACGTAGAAGCGCTGATCGCTGATTTGAAGCGTATCAAGCCAGCTTCTTCGAAAGGTATTTACGTCAAGCGCGTTACCCTGAGCACTACTATGGGCCCAGGTTTGATCATCGACCAAGGGTCGTTGGACGCGTAAGACACAATGGGTGTGTTGCACTGCATCCATGAAAATTGGGGTCCCTGCCTGGCGGGGGCTATCCAAGACCGTAGGCGGCGCGAGTCTTAAACCTCAAGCCTACGCAGATGGTGCTCCCGGTTCCTTACCGAATCAGACACCAAAACGACATCCGGCTCCGGTTGGATGAAACGGTAACAAGCAGGAGTTAAACCCGTGGCAATTAAACTTGAAGACAAGAAGGCCATCGTCGCTGAAGTCAACAAGGCTGCCAAAGCTGCTCTGTCTGCTGTCGTGGCTGATGCCCGTGGTGTGACAGTTAGCGCTATGACCGGACTCCGTAAAGAGGCTCGTGAAGCCGGCGTTTATGTACGAGTAGTACGTAACACGCTGCTTAAGCGCGCAGTTGCTGACACTGAATACAGTGTTCTCAACGACGTGTTCACGGGCCCGACCTTGATCGCATTCTCCAACGAACATCCGGGCGCTGCTGCTCGTTTGTTCAAAGAATTTGCGAAGGGTCAGGATAAGTTCGAGATCAAGGCAGCTGCGTTTGAGGGCAAGTACCTCGCAGCTAATCAGATCGACGTACTGGCAACTCTGCCGACCCGTAACGAAGCAATTTCTCAGCTGATGAGCGTGATTCAAGGCGCTACCAGCAAATTGGCTCGTACTCTGGCGGCTATTCGCGAGCAAAAAGAAGCGGCCGCAGCTTAAAGCTGAGCACTTTCTCTCGCGCTTTTTTGTTTATTTTGATGGTCATGTAGGCCGTCCCCCAATTAGGAATTAGAGTCATGTCTATCTCTCAAGACGATATCCTCAACGCTGTAGGCGAAATGTCCGTACTGCAGGTTGTTGAGCTGATCAAAGCTTTCGAAGAAAAATTTGGCGTTACTGCTGCTGCCGGTTCCGCTGGTCCAGCTGCTGTTGCTGCCGTAGCAGAAGAGCAGACTGAATTCAACGTGATCCTGACTGAAACTGGCGACAAAAAAGTCAACGTGATCAAGGCTGTACGTGAATTGACTGGTCTTGGCCTGAAAGAAGCCAAAGCAGTAGTTGATGCTGGTGCTGGCTCGTTGGTTCTGGAAGCAGTATCGAAAGACGCTGCTGACAAAGCTAAAGCTGCACTGGAAGAAGCAGGCGCTAAAGTCGAGCTGAAGTAAGCATCGACTTGTGTCTCCAGCCCAAGCGTAAAGCAAAAGGCTGATGGCTGGTGGCTTTTGCCACCGGCCTTTTTCCGTTATAGATCGCCGGCCTGGTCGGCATCTATAGCGTGCAAGACCCACCCGATGTGGTGGTGCAGACCAAGGGGTTTGCACGATTTTCTGGTTGCTCCCGTCGGGAGGAGCCAAACAAGCAGGTGACCAAGCTGGGGAACGCTGATGGCTTACTCATATACTGAGAAAAAACGTATCCGCAAGGACTTTAGCAAGTTGCCGGACGTAATGGATGTGCCGTATCTATTGGCCATCCAGCTGGATTCGTATCGCGAATTCTTGCAAGCGGGAGCAACCAAAGATGGGTTCCGCGACGTCGGTCTGCATGCAGCCTTCAAATCCGTTTTCCCGATCATCAGCTACTCCGGCAATGCTGCGCTGGAGTATGTGGGTTATCGCTTGGGCGAACCGGCATTTGATGTCAAAGAGTGCGTGCTGCGCGGTGTGACTTACGCTGTGCCTTTGCGGGTCAAGGTTCGTTTAATCATTTTCGACAAAGAATCGTCGAACAAAGCGATCAAGGACATCAAAGAGCAAGAAGTCTACATGGGTGAAATCCCCCTGATGACTGAAAACGGTACCTTCGTAATCAACGGTACCGAGCGCGTAATCGTTTCCCAGTTGCACCGTTCCCCGGGCGTGTTCTTCGATCACGACCGCGGCAAAACGCACAGCTCCGGTAAACTGCTCTATTCCGCGCGTATTATTCCTTACCGTGGTTCGTGGTTGGACTTCGAGTTCGATCCGAAAGACTGCGTGTTTGTTCGTATCGACCGTCGTCGTAAGCTGCCTGCGTCCGTATTGTTGCGCGCACTCGGCTACACGACTGAGCAAGTGCTCGATGCGTTCTACACCACCAACATCTTCCACGTGCAGGGTGAAAACCTGAATTTGGAGCTGATTCCTCAGCGCCTTCGTGGTGAAATTGCGGTATTGGATATTCTGGATGACAAAGGCAAGGTCATTGTCGAGCAAGGCCGACGGATTACCGCTCGCCATGTTAACCAGATGGAAAAAGCCGGGATCAAAGAGCTGGAAGTGCCTCTGGACTATGTCTTGGGTCGTACTACCGCCAAGGTCATCGTGCACCCTGCGACTGGCGAAATCATCGCTGAATGCAACACTGAACTGAACACTGAGATTCTTGCAAAAATCGCCAAATCTCAGGTTGTCCGTATCGAAACGTTGTACACCAACGATATCGACTGCGGACCGTTCGTCTCGGATACGCTGAAAATAGACTCCACCAGCAACCAATTGGAAGCGCTGGTCGAAATCTATCGGATGATGCGTCCTGGCGAGCCACCAACAAAAGATGCAGCCGAAACGCTATTCAACAACCTGTTCTTCAGCCCTGAGCGTTACGACCTGTCTGCGGTCGGCCGGATGAAGTTCAACCGTCGTATCGGTCGTACCGAGATCGAAGGTTCGGGCGTGTTGTGCAAAGAAGATATCGTCGCCGTCCTCAAGACTCTGGTTGATATCCGTAACGGCAAAGGCATTGTCGACGACATCGACCACTTGGGTAACCGTCGTGTTCGTTGCGTTGGCGAAATGGCTGAAAACCAGTTCCGTGTAGGTCTGGTGCGTGTAGAGCGTGCAGTTAAAGAGCGCTTGTCGATGGCGGAAAGCGAAGGCTTGATGCCGCAGGACCTGATCAACGCCAAGCCGGTTGCGGCAGCGGTGAAGGAGTTCTTCGGTTCCAGCCAGCTTTCGCAGTTCATGGACCAGAACAACCCGCTGTCAGAGATCACCCACAAGCGTCGTGTTTCAGCGCTCGGCCCCGGCGGTTTGACTCGTGAGCGTGCTGGTTTTGAAGTTCGTGACGTACACCCTACTCACTACGGTCGTGTATGCCCGATTGAAACGCCAGAAGGTCCGAACATCGGCCTGATCAACTCATTGGCGGCCTATGCGCGTACCAACAAGTATGGCTTCCTCGAAAGCCCATACCGTGTTGTTAAAGACGCGCTGGTAACTGACGAGATCGTTTTCCTGTCGGCAATTGAAGAAGCGGATCACGTTATCGCTCAAGCTTCGGCGACAATGAACGAAACCGGTCACCTGGTTGATGAATTGGTTGCGGTACGTCACCTCAACGAATTCACCGTCAAGGCGCCGGAAGACGTCACGCTGATGGACGTTTCGCCGAAGCAGGTAGTTTCGGTTGCAGCCTCGTTGATCCCGTTCCTTGAACACGATGACGCCAACCGTGCGTTGATGGGTTCGAACATGCAGCGCCAAGCAGTACCGACCCTGCGTTCCGATAAGCCGTTGGTCGGCACCGGGATGGAGCGTAACGTTGCTCGTGACTCAGGCGTTTGTGTTGTTGCTCGTCGCGGCGGCGTGATCGATTCGGTAGATGCTAGCCGTATTGTGGTTCGTGTTGCTGATGATGAAGTTGAAACTGGTGAAGCCGGCGTAGACATCTATAACCTGACCAAATACACCCGCTCCAACCAGAACACCTGCATCAACCAGCGCCCGCTGGTGAGCAAGGGTGATCGAGTTGAGCGCAGCGACATCATGGCTGACGGTCCATCCACCGATATGGGTGAGCTGGCACTTGGTCAGAACATGCGCATCGCGTTCATGGCATGGAACGGTTACAACTTCGAAGACTCCATCCTCCTTTCGGAGCGTGTAGTCCAAGAAGACCGTTTCACCACGATCCACATTCAGGAACTGACCTGTGTGGCCCGTGACACCAAGCTTGGGCCTGAGGAAATCACTGCAGACATCCCTAACGTGGGTGAAGCTGCACTGAACAAGCTTGATGAAGCCGGTATTGTCTATGTAGGTGCTGAAGTAGGCGCAGGCGACATCCTGGTTGGTAAAGTCACTCCGAAAGGCGAGACTCAGCTGACCCCGGAAGAGAAACTGTTGCGTGCAATCTTCGGCGAGAAAGCGAGCGACGTTAAGGACACTTCCCTGCGCGTACCTACCGGTACCAAGGGTACTGTTATCGACGTTCAAGTGTTTACTCGTGATGGTGTTGAGCGTGATGCTCGTGCCCTGTCGATCGAGAAGACCCAACTCGATGAAATTCGCAAAGACTTGAACGAAGAGTTCCGCATCGTTGAAGGCGCAACTTTTGAACGTCTGCGTTCCGCTTTGGTTGGCCGTAAGGCTGAAGGCGGCGCAGGTCTGAAGAAAGGTCAGGACATCACCGACGAAACACTCGACGGTCTTGAGCATGGTCAGTGGTTCAAACTGCGCATGGTTGAGGATGCTCTGAACGATCAACTCGAAAAAGCCCAAGCTTATATCGTTGATCGTCGCCGCCTTCTGGACGACAAGTTCGAAGACAAGAAGCGCAAGCTGCAGCAAGGCGATGATCTGGCACCTGGCGTTCTGAAAATCGTTAAGGTTTACTTGGCAATCCGTCGCCGCATCCAGCCGGGCGACAAGATGGCCGGTCGCCACGGTAACAAAGGTGTGGTTTCCGTAATCATGCCAGTTGAAGACATGCCGCACGATGCCAATGGCACCCCGGTAGATATCGTCCTCAACCCGCTGGGCGTACCTTCGCGTATGAACGTCGGTCAGATCCTTGAGACTCACCTTGGCCTTGCAGCTAAAGGTTTGGGCGAGAAGATCAACCGCATGCTGGAAGAGCAGCGTAAAGTTGCAGACCTGCGTAAGTTCTTGAACGAGATCTACAACGAAATCGGCGGTCGCCAAGAAAGTCTGGAAGATCTGTCCGATAAAGAAATTCTGGATCTCGCGAAGAACCTTCGTGGCGGCGTTCCAATGGCTACGCCGGTCTTCGACGGTGCCAAGGAAAGCGAAATCAAGGCCATGCTGAAACTGGCAGATATGCCAGAAAGTGGCCAGATGCAGCTGTTCGACGGTCGTACCGGTAACAAGTTTGAGCGTCCGGTCACTGTTGGCTACATGTACATGCTGAAGCTGAACCACTTGGTGGACGACAAGATGCACGCGCGTTCCACTGGTTCTTACAGCCTGGTTACCCAGCAGCCGCTGGGTGGTAAGGCTCAGTTCGGTGGTCAGCGTTTCGGGGAGATGGAAGTGTGGGCGCTGGAAGCATACGGCGCGGCTTACACTCTGCAAGAAATGCTCACAGTGAAGTCGGACGATGTGAACGGTCGGACCAAGATGTACAAAAACATCGTGGACGGCGATCACCGTATGGAGCCGGGCATGCCCGAGTCTTTCAACGTACTGATCAAAGAAATTCGTTCGCTCGGTATCGATATCGATCTGGAAACCGAATAACACGTGACGCGAATTGGGGGTAGGGCGGTATTGCCTGCTCCCTGCTCCGCCAGGAGGAAAGGCCTTGAAAGACCTATTGAATTTGCTGAAAAACCAGGGTCAAGTCGAAGAGTTCGACGCCATCCGCATTGGATTGGCATCGCCTGAGATGATCCGTTCGTGGTCGTTCGGTGAAGTTAAAAAGCCGGAAACCATCAACTACCGTACGTTCAAGCCTGAGCGTGACGGCCTGTTCTGCGCCAAGATCTTTGGCCCGGTCAAGGATTACGAGTGCTTGTGCGGTAAGTACAAGCGCTTGAAGCACCGCGGTGTAATCTGCGAGAAGTGTGGCGTTGAAGTCGCACTGGCAAAAGTTCGTCGCGAGCGTATGGCTCACATCGAACTGGCCTCGCCAGTTGCACACATCTGGTTCTTGAAATCGCTGCCGTCCCGTATCGGCTTGCTGATGGACATGACCCTGCGTGATATCGAACGCGTTCTCTATTTCGAGAGCTATGTCGTTATCGATCCAGGCATGACCACCCTTGAAAAAGGGCAGTTGCTCAACGACGAGCAGTATTTTGAAGCGCTCGAAGAGTTCGGCGATGACTTCGATGCCCGTATGGGTGCTGAAGCTGTCCGTGAACTGCTGCACGCTATCGATCTGGAGCACGAGATTGGCCGTCTGCGCGAAGAAATTCCGCAAACCAACTCCGAAACCAAAATCAAAAAGCTGTCCAAGCGCCTGAAGTTGATGGAAGCCTTCCAAGGTTCCGGCAACCTTCCTGAGTGGATGGTTCTGACCGTTCTGCCGGTTCTGCCGCCAGATCTGCGTCCTTTGGTTCCGCTTGATGGCGGTCGTTTCGCTACATCTGATCTTAACGATCTGTATCGTCGAGTAATCAACCGTAACAACCGCTTGAAGCGTCTGCTTGATCTGTCCGCTCCGGACATCATCGTGCGTAACGAAAAGCGTATGTTGCAGGAAGCGGTCGATGCACTGCTCGACAACGGTCGTCGCGGTCGCGCGATTACCGGTTCCAACAAGCGTCCTCTGAAATCCTTGGCTGACATGATCAAGGGTAAGCAGGGTCGTTTCCGTCAGAACTTGCTCGGCAAGCGTGTTGACTACTCGGGTCGTTCGGTAATTACCGTAGGCCCGACCCTGCGTCTGCACCAGTGCGGTCTGCCTAAGAAAATGGCTCTTGAGCTGTTTAAACCGTTCATTTTTGGCAAGTTGGAAATGCGTGGTCTCGCCACCACCATTAAAGCCGCCAAGAAAATGGTTGAGCGTGAATTGCCAGAAGTTTGGGACGTTCTCGCTGAAGTCATTCGCGAACACCCGGTGTTGCTCAACCGTGCACCAACTCTTCACCGTCTGGGTATCCAAGCGTTTGAACCGGTTCTGATCGAGGGTAAAGCTATCCAGCTTCACCCGTTGGTCTGCGCTGCGTACAACGCCGACTTCGACGGCGACCAGATGGCCGTTCACGTACCGTTGACGCTGGAAGCTCAGCTCGAAGCGCGTGCGCTGATGATGTCGACCAACAACATCCTGTCGCCAGCCAACGGTGAGCCGATCATCGTCCCGTCGCAGGACGTTGTATTGGGTCTGTACTACATGACTCGTGAAGCGATCAACGCCAAGGGCGAGGGCCGAGTGTTCGCGGATCTGCAGGAAGTTGACCGTGTATTCCGCGCCGGCGAAGCTGCGCTGCATGCCAAAGTCAAAGTCCGCATCCACGAAACGGTTAACGATCGTGACGGCGGTAGCGTCAAGAACACCCGTATCGTCGACACCACTGTCGGCCGTGCGCTGTTGTTCCAAGTGGTCCCGGCCGGCCTGTCGTATGACGTGGTCAACCAGCCGATGAAGAAAAAAGCGATCTCTAAACTGATCAACCAGTGCTATCGCGTGGTTGGTTTGAAAGAAACCGTAATTTTCGCTGACCAATTGATGTACACCGGTTTTGCTTATTCGACCATTTCGGGTGTCTCCATCGGCGTTAACGACTTCGTTATCCCTGATGAAAAAGCTCGCATCATCGAAGCTGCTACCGACGAAGTTAAAGAAATCGAAGCCCAGTACGCATCAGGCCTGGTAACCCAGGGCGAGAAGTACAACAAGGTAATCGACCTTTGGTCCAAGGCTAACGACGAAGTGTCGAAGGCGATGATGTCGAACCTCTCGAAAGAGCGCGTTATCGACCGTCACGGCGTCGAGGTTGACCAAGAGTCGTTCAACTCGATGTACATGATGGCTGACTCCGGCGCCCGGGGTTCGGCTGCACAGATTCGTCAGCTTGCAGGTATGCGTGGTTTGATGGCCAAGCCAGACGGCTCGATCATTGAAACGCCGATCACCGCGAACTTCCGTGAAGGTTTGAGCGTACTTCAGTACTTCATCTCTACTCACGGTGCTCGCAAGGGTTTGGCGGATACCGCGTTGAAAACTGCGAACTCCGGTTATCTGACTCGTCGTCTGGTGGACGTCGCACAGGATCTTGTTGTTACCGAGGTTGATTGCGGTACCGAACATGGTCTGCTGATGACGCCTCACATTGAAGGCGGTGACGTTGTTGAGCCATTGGGTGAGCGCGTATTGGGTCGAGTAATCGCCCGCGACGTATTCAAGCCGGGTACCGATGACATCATCGTTCCTGCTGGCACATTGGTTGACGAGAAATGGGTTGAGTTCATCGAGCTGAACAGCATCGATGAAGTGATCGTGCGTTCGCCGATCAGCTGCGAAACCCGTTTCGGTATTTGCGCCAAATGCTACGGCCGTGATTTGGCTCGCGGACATCAGGTCAACATCGGTGAAGCGGTCGGCGTTATTGCCGCTCAGTCTATCGGTGAGCCAGGTACGCAGCTGACCATGCGTACGTTCCACATCGGTGGTGCGGCAAGCCGGACCTCCGCTGCTGACAGCGTTCAGGTTAAGAATGGCGGTACCGTCCGTCTGCATAACCTGAAGCACGTTGAGCGGGTAGATGGTTGCCTGGTTGCGGTATCCCGTTCGGGTGAGCTGGCGATCGCTGATGACTACGGTCGTGAGCGCGAGCGTTACAAGCTGCCTTACGGTGCCGTGATTTCGGTTAAAGAGGGTGACAAGGTCGACGCTGGCGCTATCGTGGCCAAGTGGGATCCGCACACTCACCCAATTGTCACCGAGATGAAAGGTACCGTGACCTACGTGGGCATGGAAGAAGGCATCACGATCAAGCGTCAGACCGACGAATTGACCGGTATGACCAACATCGAAGTTCTCGACGCCAAAGACCGTCCTGCAGCCGGTAAAGATATCCGTCCTGCCGTTAAGATGGTGGGTGTGGATGGCAAGGACCTTCTGCTGCCGGGTACAGACGTACCGGCTCAGTACTTCCTACCAGCCAACGCCTTAGTCGGTGTAGCGGATGGTGTGCAGGTTGCGATCGGTGATGTTATCGCTCGTATCCCGCAAGAAACCTCGAAAACTCGCGACATCACGGGTGGTCTGCCCCGCGTAGCTGACTTGTTTGAAGCTCGTCGTCCGAAAGAAGCCTCGATCTTGGCTGAAGTCAGCGGCACCATCGCATTCGGTAAGGAGACCAAAGGCAAGCGCCGTTTGGTTATTACCCCGAATGACGGTAGCGATCCGTATGAGGAGCTCATTCCAAAGTGGCGTCACCTGAACGTCTTCGAAGGCGAGCAAGTGAACCGCGGCGAAGTTATCTCCGACGGTCCTAGCGATCCACACGACATCTTGCGTTTGCTGGGTGTGAGTGCGCTGGCTAAGTACATCGTTAACGAGATTCAGGACGTCTATCGTCTGCAGGGCGTGAAAATCAACGATAAGCACATCGAGACGATTCTTCGTCAGATGTTGCGTAAAGTTGAGATCGCTGAGTCTGGCGATTCCACGTTCATCAAAGGCGATCAGATGGAGTTGACGCACGTTCTGGTAGAGAATGAGCGTCTGAGCGCGGACGAGAAATTCGTTTCCAAGTTCACCCGTGTATTGCTGGGTATTACCAAGGCATCGCTGTCCACCGAGTCGTTTATCTCTGCGGCCTCCTTCCAGGAGACAACCCGCGTGCTAACCGAAGCGGCGGTGACTGGCAAGCGCGATTACCTGCGTGGTCTGAAAGAGAACGTGGTCGTGGGTCGTTTGATTCCGGCCGGTACTGGTCTGGCTTATCACAGCGAGCGTAAGCGTCGTCGTGAAGCAGACAAGCCGATGCGTGTTAGCGCGAGTGAAGTGGAAGCAGCACTGACCGAAGCGTTGAACTCCAGCGGTAATTGAGAGTAGAGCCCTGGCATTTTCGGCCTAAAGCTGCAGAGATATCTCTGCTGTCTTGATGGTCAGGGATGCTGGGGCTTTGTCTTGACTGGGGGCAAGATCCTCTTTAGACTCTTGTACCCCTAAATTTGGCGGGACTGATGTCCTGCCATCTTGCTTTTTCGTAAAGCAATAGCGTCGAAAGACAACAGTGGAGCTTAAGATGGCAACGATTAACCAGCTGGTACGTCAGCCGCGTAAGCGTATCGTCGAGAAATCCGACGTACCTGCGCTGCAGAACTGCCCGCAGCGTCGTGGCGTATGCACTCGCGTGTATACCACTACGCCGAAAAAACCTAACTCGGCATTGCGTAAAGTATGTCGTGTGCGCCTGACCAACGGTTTCGAGGTTTCCTCGTATATCGGTGGTGAAGGTCACAACCTTCAAGAACACAGTGTTGTATTGATTCGTGGCGGTCGCGTAAAAGACTTGCCAGGTGTCCGTTACCACACCGTTCGTGGCTCCCTGGATACTTCCGGTGTTAAAGGTCGTAACCAAGGTCGCTCGAAATACGGTACCAAGCGTCCGAAGAAGTAATTTGACGCTTAGTAGTAAATTGCAGATTTCTATTTTTCTGAGTCGATAAGAGTAAGGTCGGGCGCGCCTCGCAAGAGAGTAGTAGTCCCGAGCTAACCTGAAGACCGTTTGAGGGCTTATCCATGCCAAGAAGACGCGTAGCAGCCAAGCGCGATGTGCTTGACGATCCAAAATACGGCAGCCAGATCTTGGCCAAGTTCATGAACCACGTTATGGAAAGCGGCAAGAAAGCCGTTGCCGAACGTATCGTTTATGGCGCGCTGGAAAAAGTTAAAGAACGCAAGAACAGCGATCCCCTGGAAATCTTCGAGAAAGCTCTCGACGCCATCGCTCCGCTGGTCGAAGTGAAGTCGCGCCGTGTAGGCGGTGCTACCTACCAGGTTCCTGTTGAAGTTCGCCCGTCCCGTCGTAATGCTCTGGCAATGCGCTGGCTTGTAGACTTCGCGCGCAAGCGTGGCGAAAAGTCTATGGCACTGCGTTTGGCTGGTGAATTGATGGACGCTGCTGAAGGTAAAGGTGCTGCAGTTAAGAAGCGTGAAGACGTGCACCGTATGGCTGAAGCCAACAAGGCTTTCTCGCACTACCGCTTCTAATTTTAGCGTCACTAATTTTGCGAGGGCTTTATGGCTCGTACTACTCCGATTAACCGCTACCGTAACATTGGTATCGTTGCTCACGTGGATGCTGGTAAAACCACCACCACTGAGCGCGTCCTTTTTTACACCGGCGTAAACCATAAAATGGGCGAGGTGCATGACGGCGCCGCGACCATGGACTGGATGGTGCAGGAGCAGGAGCGTGGTATTACTATCACCTCCGCTGCGACCACGGCCTTCTGGGCCGGCTCTGCCAAGCAGTTCGACAAGTATCGTTTTAACATCATCGATACCCCGGGCCACGTTGACTTCACCATTGAAGTTGAGCGTTCGCTTCGCGTACTTGATGGCGCGGTAGTTGTGTTCTGTGGCACCTCAGGTGTTGAGCCTCAGTCGGAAACCGTATGGCGTCAAGCCAACAAGTACGGCGTTCCACGTCTTGTTTATGTAAACAAGATGGACCGTGCTGGTGCGAACTTCCTGCGTGTGGTTGAGCAGATCAAAAAGCGCCTGGGTCACACTCCGGTGCCGATCCAGTTGGCTATCGGTGCAGAAGACAACTTCCAGGGTCAGGTTGATCTGATCAACATGGAAGCGGTTTACTGGGATGATGCTGACAAAGGTGCCGCTCCTCGTCGCGAAGCAATTCCTGCGGACATGCTTGAACTCGCTGCTGAATGGCGCGACAACATGGTCCAGGCTGCTGCCGAAGCTTCTGAAGAGCTGATGGACAAGTACCTCAATGAGGAGCAGCTGACTATCGATGAGATCAAGGCTGCTCTGCGTCAGCGTACTATCGCTGGCGAGATCGTCCTTGCTGTCTGTGGCTCTTCTTTCAAGAACAAGGGTGTTCCTTTGGTTCTTGATGCTGTTATCGACTTCCTGCCGGCTCCAGCCGATATTCCAGCCATCAAGGGTTCCGATCCTGATGATGAAGAAGTCGCAATGGAGCGTCATGCAGACGATACAGAACCGTTCTCGGCTCTGGCTTTCAAAATTGCTACTGACCCATTCGTGGGTACTCTGACTTTCGTGCGCGTTTACTCGGGCGTGTTGAGCTCCGGCGACGGCGTGATCAACTCGGTCAAGGGCAAGAAAGAGCGTGTTGGTCGTATGGTGCAAATGCATGCGAACACCCGTGAAGAAATCAAGGAAGTGCGCGCTGGTGACATCGCGGCCTTGATTGGTATGAAGGACGTCACCACGGGTGACACCCTTTGTTCGGCTGATAAGCCGATCATTCTTGTTCGTATGGACTTCCCGGAACCGGTTATTTCGGTTGCCGTTGAGCCGAAGACCAAGGATGACCAGGAAAAAATGGGTATCGCTTTGGGCAAGCTTGCTCAGGAAGATCCATCTTTCCGCGTCAAAACTGATGAAGAGACTGGTCAAACGATCATCTCTGGCATGGGCGAGTTGCACCTGGACATTCTGGTAGATCGGATGCGCCGTGAGTTCAACGTCGAAGCCAACATCGGTAAGCCTCAGGTTTCCTACCGTGAGAAAATCACGAAGGCCTGTGAGATCGAAGGCAAGTTCGTGCGCCAGTCTGGCGGTCGTGGTCAGTTCGGCCACTGCTGGATCCGTTTTGCACCGGCTGACGAAGGTCAGGAAGGTCTGCAATTTGTGAACGAAGTAGTGGGTGGTGTGGTTCCTAAGGAATTCATCCCGGCTATCCAGAAGGGTATCGAAGAGCAGATGAAGAACGGCGTTGTTGCCGGCTATCCGCTCATCGGCCTGAAGGCTACTGTGTTCGATGGTTCTTACCATGACGTCGACTCAAACGAGATGGCGTTCAGGGTGGCTGCTTCCATGGCGACCAAGCAATTGGCTTCCAAGGGCGGTGGCGTTCTGCTTGAGCCAGTCATGGCAGTAGAAGTTGTGACGCCTGAAGACTATATGGGTGACGTGATGGGTGACCTGAACCGTCGTCGCGGCATGATCTTGGGAATGGAAGACACGGTTTCCGGCAAAGTGATTCGTGCCGAGGTTCCGTTGGGTGAGATGTTCGGTTATGCGACCGACGTTCGCTCGATGTCCCAGGGTCGCGCAAGCTACTCTATGGAATTCAAAAAATACGATGTAGCTCCGTCGCATATCGTCGAAGCTGTCACTAAAAAACAAGGCTGATTCAGCCCCTTTAGGCTAGGAGTTAATTGTCGTGGCTAAAGAAAAATTTGTACGTGATTTACCGCACGTAAACGTTGGCACCATCGGTCACGTTGACCATGGCAAAACCACGTTGACTGCTGCACTGACCCGTGTTTGCTCCGAAATCTTCGGTAGCGCCGTTGTTGCTTTCGATAAAATCGACAGTGCTCCGGAAGAGAAGGCTCGTGGTATCACCATCAATACCGCACACGTTGAGTACAACTCAAAGATTCGTCACTACGCTCACGTTGACTGCCCAGGTCACGCTGACTATGTGAAGAACATGATCACCGGTGCTGCGCAGATGGATGGCGCAATTCTGGTTTGTTCGGCTGCTGATGGTCCGATGCCGCAAACTCGTGAGCACATCCTGCTGTCCCGTCAGGTTGGCGTTCCGTACATCGTTGTCTTCCTGAACAAGGCTGACATGGTCGATGACGCTGAGCTGTTAGAGCTGGTTGAGATGGAAGTGCGCGATCTGCTGAGCACTTACGACTTCCCGGGCGACGACACTCCGATCATCATTGGCTCGGCGCTGATGGCGTTGAATGGTCAAGATGACAACGAGATGGGCACCACTGCTGTTCGTAAATTGGTTGAGACTCTGGATACTTACATCCCAGATCCAATCCGTGTTATCGACAAGCCGTTCCTGATGCCGATCGAAGACGTATTCTCGATCTCTGGTCGCGGTACTGTTGTGACTGGTCGTATCGAGCGCGGTATCGTTAAGATTCAAGATTCGCTGGAAATTGTTGGTCTGCGTGACACTGTTGTCACCACCTGCACTGGCGTTGAAATGTTCCGTAAGCTGCTCGACGAAGGCCGTGCAGGCGAAAACTGCGGCGTTCTGTTGCGCGGTACCAAGCGTGACGACGTAGAGCGTGGCCAGGTTCTGGTTAAGCCGGGTTCGGTTAAGCCGCACACTACGTTCGAAGCTGAAGTTTACATTCTGAGCAAAGAAGAAGGCGGTCGTCATACTCCTTTCTTCAAAGGCTACCGTCCGCAGTTCTACTTCCGTACAACTGACGTGACCGGTAACTGCGAATTGCCAGAAGGCGTTGAAATGGTTATGCCTGGCGACAACATCAAAATGGTTGTTACGCTGATCAAGACCATTGCGATGGAAGATGGCCTGCGTTTCGCTATCCGTGAAGGCGGTCGTACCGTCGGCGCTGGCGTCGTAGCCAAGATCATCGCGTAATCGATGATCTGTCGAAAAAGCCCCCGCTTGCGGGGGCTTTTTTATTGGGTTGACACTATGTGGGAGCGTCTATAGAATTGCGCCTCCTTTTAACGGGCGTATTGCGCTCGGTGGGAACAGCAGCTGGGAGTCTGAAATCCAATGCAAAATCAGCAAATCCGTATCAGGTTGAAGGCTTTTGACCATCGTCTGATCGACCAATCTACCCAGGAAATCGTGGAAACCGCGAAACGTACTGGTGCACAAGTGCGTGGTCCGATTCCACTCCCTACCCGTAAAGAGCGGTTCACTGTTCTGGTTTCTCCGCACGTCAACAAAGACGCGCGCGACCAGTATGAGATCCGCACTCACAAGCGCGTTCTGGACATCGTCCAGCCTACGGATAAAACCGTAGACGCACTTATGAAGCTAGACCTTGCGGCCGGTGTGGAAGTACAGATCAGCCTCGGCTAAGACTCGGTCTTAGTCGTGTAACGCTCTGAAATGGGCGGCCATAGCGGGTGAAAGCCCCGTACACTCATGAGGTTTACAACATGACTATTGGTGTAGTCGGTCGTAAATGCGGTATGACCCGTATTTTCACCGAAGAAGGTGTCTCCATTCCGGTTACGGTCATTGAGATCGAGCCGAATCGCGTCACCCAGTTTAAAACCGAAGAAACCGATGGCTATCGTGCAGTGCAAGTTACTGTCGGTGTGCGTCGTGCTTCGCGTGTGACTGCTGCTCAAGCAGGTCACTTCGCTAAAGCGAACGTTGCTGCTGGTCGCGGTGTTTGGGAGTTCCGTCTTGAAGAAGGCGACTACCAGGCTGGCGACGTAATCAATGCAGAAATCTTCGCCGCTGGGCAGATGGTCGATGTGACCGGTCAGTCCAAGGGTAAAGGTTTCCAGGGTACTATCAAACGCCATAATTTCCGTGGCCAAGACAATACTCACGGCAACTCCGTATCCCACCGCGTCCCAGGCTCTATCGGCCAGTGCCAGACTCCTGGTCGTGTATTCAAGGGCAAAAAAATGTCCGGTCATATGGGCGCTGAGCGCGTGACCGTGCAGTCCTTGGAGGTGGTGCGCGTGGACGCTGAACGCAATCTGTTGTTGGTCAAGGGTGCTGTTCCTGGCGCTACTGGCGGCAACCTGGTTGTACGTCCGGCAGCCAAGGCTCGCGGTTAAGGGGAAGCTGACATGCAATTAAATGTAAATGACGCTCAAGCGATCGAAGTTTCCGAACTGACATTTGGCGGCGAGTTCAACGAAACACTGGTACACCAAGCAGTCGTGGCCTACATGGCCGGCGGCCGTCAGGGTAGCAAGGCGCAGAAGACCCGTTCCGACGTTTCTGGTGGCGGTAAGCGCCCTTGGCGTCAGAAAGGTACTGGCCGTGCTCGTGCCGGTACTATTCGTAGCCCAATCTGGCGTGGCGGTGGTACTACTTTCGCAGCTCGTCCACAAGACCACTCTCAGAAGCTTAACAAGAAGATGTATCGCGCAGCATTGCGCTCCATCCTTGCCGAGCTGGTTCGTACTGACCGTCTGGTCGTGGTTCAGGACTTCGTTGTTGAAGCACCGAAAACCAAGGATCTGCTGAACAAGCTGAATGGCATGGGTCTGACCGATGTTCTGATCGTGTCCGATGCTGTTGACCAGAATCTGTACCTGGCTGCTCGCAACCTTCCGCACGTAGATGTACGTGACGTCCAAGGTTCCGACCCAGTTAGTCTGATCGCATACGACAAAGTGTTGATCACTGTGTCGGCCGTGAAGAAATTCGAGGAGCTGCTGGGATGAACCAGGAACGCGTATTTAAAGTTCTACTTGGCCCGCACGTTTCCGAGAAGGCCACGGTTCTGGCTGACAAGAAAGGCCAGTTTGTTTTCAAGGTTGCAACTGACGCAACCAAGCTGGAAATCAAGAAGGCCGTCGAAAGCCTGTTCAGCGTGAAAGTGGAGCGCGTTACTACCCTGAATGTTCTGGGTAAGAGCAAGCGCACGGCTCGCGGTCTGGGCAAGCGTAATGACTGGAAGAAGGCAGTTATCTCCCTTCAACCGGGCCAAGATCTCGATTTCAGCAGCAGTGCTGAGTAAGGAAGGGGTGCATCATGGCAATCGTTAAATGCAAACCGACTTCCCCTGGCCGCCGTTTCGTGGTCAAGGTGGTCAATCAGGAGCTGCATAAAGGCGCTCCTCACGCACCGCTGCTCGAGAAGAAATCGAAGACTGGTGGTCGTAACAACAATGGCCGTATTACCACGCGTCACATTGGTGGTGGTCATAAGCAGCATTATCGTCTGGTCGATTTCCGTCGCAACGACAAAGATGGCATCAGTGCCACTGTTGAGCGAATTGAATACGATCCAAACCGTACTGCTCACATCGCACTGCTGTTGTACGCAGACGGCGAGCGCCGCTACATCATCGCCCCTAAAGGCGTTAGTGCTGGCGACCAGCTGATCGCAGGTGCTTTGGCACCGATCAAGCCGGGCAACGCTCTTCAACTGCGTAACATTCCAGTTGGTAGCACCGTACACGGCATCGAGTTGAAGCCGGGTAAAGGCGCGCAAATCGCACGTTCCGCTGGTGCTTCGGCTCAGCTGGTAGCGCGTGATGGTGTCTACGTGACCCTGCGTCTTCGCTCTGGTGAAATGCGTAAAGTATTGGCTGAATGCCGTGCAACGCTTGGCGAAGTCTCGAACTCCGAGCATAGCCTGCGTTCATTAGGTAAAGCTGGTGCCAAACGCTGGCGTGGCGTTCGCCCAACCGTTCGTGGTGTTGCCATGAACCCGGTTGACCACCCACATGGTGGTGGTGAAGGTCGTACCTCTGGTGGTCGTCATCCGGTATCGCCGTGGGGCTTCCCGACTAAGGGCGCGAAGACTCGTGGTAATAAGCGTACCGACAAAATGATCGTCCGTCGTCGCAAGTAAATAGAGGGATACGACAGTGCCACGTTCTCTGAAAAAAGGTCCTTTTATTGATCTTCACCTACTGAAGAAGATCGAAGTGGCGGCGGAAAAGAACGATCGCAAACCAGTTAAGACCTGGTCGCGCCGTTCTATGATCCTGCCGCAAATGGTCGGTTTGACCATTGCTGTGCATAACGGTCGTCAACATGTCCCAGTTCTTGTGAACGAAGACATGGTCGGCCATAAACTAGGCGAGTTTGCCGGTACCCGCACATATCGTGGGCACGTGGCAGACAAGAAAGCCAAGCGTTAAGGGGTAAGGAACGATGGAAGTAGCCGCTAAGTTGTCGGGCGCTCGAATCTCCGCCCAGAAAGCCCGCTTGGTCGCCGACCAGATCCGCGGGAAGAAGGTGGGCGAAGCGCTCAACCTGTTGGCTTTCAGCAGTAAGAAAGCCGCCGAGATCCTGAAAAAAGTGCTGGAGTCGGCTGTAGCCAACGCCGAGCATAACGAAGGCGCAGACGTTGATGACCTTAAGGTTTCCACCGTTTTCGTCAACGAAGGGCGTTCGCTGAAGCGCATCATGCCGCGTGCCAAAGGCCGCGCTGATCGCATCGTCAAGCGGTCTTGCCATATCACTGTCAAGGTTGCTGACAAGTAACGGAGTCGAAGAGATGGGTCAGAAAGTACATCCCATTGGCATTCGCCTGGGAATCGTCAAGGAGCACACCTCCGTCTGGTACGCAGACGGTCGGACTTATGCGGACTATTTGTTCGCTGATCTGAAGGTGCGCGAGTATCTCCAAGACAAATTAAAAAGCGCGTCCGTAAGCCGTATCGATATCCATCGTCCGGCTCAGACTGCACGTATCACCATCCACACCGCTCGTCCTGGCATTGTGATCGGGAAGAAAGGTGAAGATGTTGAGAAACTGCGTCAGGACCTGACCAAGCAAATGGGTGTGCCTGTGCACATCAATATCGAAGAGATCCGTAAGCCGGAACTGGACGGTATGTTGGTTGCGCAGAGCGTAGCTCAGCAGCTGGAGCGCCGTGTAATGTTCCGCCGCGCTATGAAGCGCGCTGTTCAGAACGCCATGCGCATTGGTGCCAAAGGCATCAAAATCCAAGTGAGCGGTCGTCTCGGCGGTGCTGAAATCGCACGTACTGAATGGTATCGCGAGGGTCGTGTTCCATTGCACACCTTGCGTGCCGATATCGACTATGCCAACTACGAAGCTCACACCACTTATGGTGTGATCGGTGTAAAGGTTTGGATCTTTAAAGGCGAAGTAATTGGTGGTCGCCAAGAAGAGCTGAAACCACAAGCACCAGCGCCTCGTAAAAAAGCTGCTAAGTAAGGGGTACGCCAAATGTTGCAACCAAAGCGTACGAAGTTCCGCAAGCAGATGACAGGCCACAACCGTGGCTTGGCACAGCGCGGTAGCAAAGTCAGCTTCGGCGAATATGCGCTGAAGTCTGTTGCTCGTGGTCGTCTTACCGCCCGTCAGATTGAGTCAGCGCGTCGTGCACTGACCCGTCACGTTAAACGTGGCGGCAAAATCTGGATCCGTGTATTCCCGGACAAGCCCGTCACCAAAAAGCCACTCGAAGTTCGAATGGGTAAAGGTAAGGGTAACGTGGAATACTGGGTTGCCCAGATTCAGCCAGGCAAAGTCCTGTATGAAATCGAGGGTGTTTCTGAAGAGCTGGCGCGTGAGGCTTTCGCCCTGGCTGCTGCAAAGCTGCCACTCGCCACCTCCTTTGTTAAACGGACGGTGATGTGATGAAAGCGAATGAACTTCGTGAAAAATCAGCACAGCAGCTGAACGAGCAACTGCTCGGCCTGCTGCGTGACCAGTTCAATCTGCGTATGCAGAAAGCAACTGGCCAGTTGGGGCAGTCTCATCTGCTCTCGCGAGTTAAGCGTGACATTGCTCGCGTGAAGACTGTGCTCAACCAGCAGGCAGGTAAGTGATCATGGCTGAAGCCGAAAAGACCGTCCGTACGCTGACTGGCCGTGTTGTCAGCGACAAAATGGACAAGACAATCACCGTTCTGATCGAGCGTCGCGTAAAGCACCCGATCTACGGTAAATACGTTAAGCGTTCGACGAAGCTGCATGCGCATGACGAAACTAATCAGAGCCACATCGGTGACAAAGTCACTATTCGTGAAACTCGTCCAGTTGCCAAGACCAAGTCTTGGGCGCTGGTTGAGATTCTCGAACGCGCTGTGGAAGTCTAAGGACTAGGGGTCGGAGAAATTATATGATTCAGACTCAATCCATGCTCGATGTGGCTGATAACAGCGGCGCACGCCGCGTTATGTGCATCAAGGTTCTGGGTGGCTCCCACCGTCGTTATGCTGGCATCGGTGACATCATCAAAGTAACCGTGAAGGAAGCAATTCCTCGCGGCAAAGTGAAAAAAGGCCAAGTGATGACTGCTGTAGTAGTCCGCACTCGCCATGGTGTTCGTCGCGCAGACGGCTCCATTATCCGCTTTGATGGCAACGCTGCTGTTCTGTTGAACAACAAGCAAGAGCCGATCGGCACCCGTATCTTTGGGCCAGTGACGCGCGAACTTCGGACTGAAAAGTTCATGAAGATCGTCTCCCTCGCCCCAGAAGTGCTGTAAGGAGATCCGACATGCAAAAGATTCGTCGTGACGACGAGATCATCGTGATCGCCGGCAAAGACAAAGGTAAGCGCGGTAAGGTGCTTAAGGTTCTCGTTGATGACCGTCTGGTCGTTGGTGGGATCAACCTGGTAAAGCGTCATACCAAGCCAAACCCTGCGTCGGGCGTACAAGGCGGTATCGTCGAAAAAGAAGCGCCATTGCACGCTTCTAACGTCGCCATTTTCAACGGCGCAACCAACAAGGCAGATCGCGTTGGTTTCAAAGTTGAAGAAGGCAAGAAAATTCGTGTCTTCAAGTCGACCCAAAAAGCGGTTGATGCTTGAACACTGCTAGGTAGAAGACCATGGCACGACTAAAAGAGATTTACCGGAAGGAAATCGCTCCGAAGCTCAAAGAAGAACTTGAGCTTTCGAACGTGATGGAAGTTCCGCGCGTTACAAAGATCACCTTGAACATGGGTCTGGGTGAGGCGGTCGGTGACAAAAAAGTCATCGAGCACGCTGTTGCAGACCTTGAAAAGATCACGGGTCAGAAGTGCGTTGTTACTTACGCTCGGAAATCCATCGCGGGCTTCAAGGTTCGTGAAGGCTGGCCGATCGGCGTTAAAGTCACTTTGCGTCGCGATCGTATGTATGAATTTCTGGATCGTCTGCTGTCGATCTCCCTGCCTCGGGTTCGCGACTTTCGCGGCCTGAATGCCAAGTCCTTCGATGGTCGTGGTAATTACAGCATGGGTGTAAAAGAGCAGATTATTTTCCCGGAAATCGATTACGACAAGATCGATGCTCTTCGCGGTCTGGACATTACCCTGACCACCACTGCTCGGACGGATGATGAAGGTCGCGCATTGCTGCGTGCTTTCAAGTTCCCGTTCCGCAACTGATTGGAGTAGGACAATGGCCAAGATGAGCATGAAGAACCGCGAGCTGAAGCGTCAGCTCACGGTTGCCAAGTACGCCAAGGCGCGTGCAGCGTTGAAAGTTATCATCGTGGATCTGAACGCAAGTCCAGAAGCACGCTGGGAAGCTCAAGTAGCTCTGCAAAAGCAGCCCCGTGACGCAAGCGCTTCGCGCATGCGTAACCGCTGCCGCATCACTGGTCGTCCACACGGCGTCTATCGCAAGTTCGGTCTCGGCCGTAACAAGCTGCGTGAAGCAGCTATGCGTGGTGACGTTCCGGGTCTGGTTAAAGCCAGCTGGTAAAGCGTTAATCTCGTTTTGCGTCGGTCGATCTTGCATAAGATCGACCCGCGTGAAGCAAGAATTTGAATCAGGCCCCTTTTGGGGCTTGATTCATTTTCGGGGTGTGTCTAGAATGATCGGCTCGCCTGAGCCCGTGCGTTCAATTGCCCGGAGTTTCTCGGCGACAAGCTGTAGCCGTAAGGCTTATTTTTATGTAATAGGAGCGTCTAGCCCATGAGTATGCAGGACCCGTTAGCGGACATGCTAACTCGTATCCGTAATGCCCAGATGGCTGAAAAGCCCGTCGTAAGCATGCCATCTTCCACGTTGAAGGTTGCTGTTGCCAAAGTCCTGAAGGACGAAGGTTACATTGCGGGTTATCAGATCAGCAGCGAAATCAAACCGTTGCTGTCCATCGAGCTGAAATACTTCGAAGGCCGTCCAGTCATCGAAGAAGTGAAGCGCGTTAGCCGTCCAGGCCTGCGTCAGTACAAGTCCGTCGATGATCTGCCTAAAGTTCGTGGCGGTCTCGGTGTGTCTATCGTCTCCACCAATAAAGGTGTGATGACGGATCGTGCTGCGCGCGCTGCCGGTGTCGGCGGCGAAGTTCTTTGCACAGTGTTCTAAGGGGGGATAAGCATGTCACGCGTAGCTAAGAACCCCGTAAAGTTGCCAGCAGGCGTCGAAGTTAAGCTCGTCGGCCAGCAGCTTTCGGTGAAGGGTGCCAAGGGCACTCTAGATCTGAACATCCATTCGTCCGTTGAGATTGTTGAAGAAGCTGGTGAGCTGCGTTTCGCTGCTCGCAATGGCGATCAACAAACTCGCGCAATGGCCGGCACCACTCGTGCACTGGTTAACAACATGGTCCAGGGCGTAAGCCAAGGCTTCGAGCGTAAGCTCCAGCTGGTCGGTGTTGGTTATAAAGCGCAAGCAAAAGACAAAGTGCTGTCTCTGGCACTTGGCTTTTCGCACCCGGTGGAATACGACCTGCCGAACGGCATCACCGCTGAGACTCCCAACCAGACCGATATCTTCATCCGAGGTATCGACAAGCAGTTGGTTGGTCAAGTGGCCGCTGAGATCCGCGACTTCCGCCGTCCTGAGCCATACAAAGGCAAAGGTGTGCGTTACGCGGACGAAGTCGTCCGCCGTAAAGAAGCCAAGAAGAAGTAGGGCATAGCAAATGACCGTCAAAAAAGTTACCCGACTGCGTCGCGCTCGCAAAGCACGCTTGAAAATGCACGAATTAGAAGTCGTGCGTCTCTGCGTGTACCGCTCTTCGCAGCACATTTATGCCCAGGTCATTTCGGCCGACGGCAGCAAAGTCTTGGCGAGCGCCTCGACTTTGGACAAAGACCTGCGTGATGGAGCCACTGGCAACATCGACGCGGCCACTAAGGTTGGCCAGCTGGTCGCTGCGCGTGCGAAAGCCGTCGGCGTTTCACAAGTGGCTTTCGACCGTTCTGGCTTCAAGTACCACGGCCGCGTGAAAGCGCTGGCTGATGCTGCTCGTGAAGGCGGACTGGAGTTCTAAGTTATGTCAAATAACGACCAAAAGCGCGACGAAGGCTACATCGAGAAGTTGGTTCAAGTGAACCGCGTTGCTAAGACTGTAAAAGGCGGCCGTATCTTCACATTTACCGCGTTGACCGTGGTTGGTGATGGTAAAGGGCGTGTTGGTTTCGGTCGCGGCAAGTCACGTGAAGTGCCTGCTGCGATTCAGAAAGCAATGGAAGCTGCTCGCCGTAACATGATCCAAGTAGACCTGAACGGCACTACTCTGCAGTACGCAATGAAGTCTGCCCATGGCGCTTCGAAGGTGTACATGCAGCCTGCTTCTGAAGGTACCGGCATCATCGCTGGCGGCGCTATGCGCGCAGTGTTGGAAGTTGCTGGTGTTCAGAACGTGCTCGCCAAGTGCTATGGCTCGACTAACCCGGTAAACGTGGTTCACGCTACGTTCAAAGGGTTGAAAGCTATGCAATCTCCTGAATCTATTGCTGCCAAGCGCGGTAAAAGTGTCAAGGAGATCTTCTGATCATGGCTACCGTTAAAGTAACGTTGATCAAAAGCATGACCGGACGCATCCCTAACCACAAATTGTGTATTAAGGGTTTGGGTCTGCGTCGCATCGGTCACACTGTAGAAGTGCTTGATACTCCTGAGAATCGCGGGATGATCAACAAGGCTTACTACATGCTGCGAGTCGAGGGTTAATCGATGAAACTCAATGATCTGAGTCCAGCGCCGGGTTCCCGTCGCGAAAAGCATCGTCCGGGCCGTGGTATCGGTAGTGGTTTGGGTAAGACGGGTGGCCGCGGCCACAAAGGTCAATCCTCCCGCTCCGGTGGCACTATCGCTCCGGGCTTTGAAGGCGGCCAACAACCGTTGCATCGTCGTCTGCCGAAGTTCGGTTTCGTTTCCCTTAAGGCAATGGACCGCGCAGAAGTGCGTTTGTCCGAACTGTCTAAAGTTGAAGGCGACATCGTCACTGTGCAGTCCCTGAAGGATGCCAACGTGATTAACCAAAACGTACAGCGTGTGAAAATCATGTTGTCCGGTGAAGTTACTCGCGCTGTCACCATCAAAGGTATCGCAGCCACCAAAGGTGCGCGTGCGGCTATCGAAGCAGCTGGCGGCAAGTTCGAGGAATAAATGGCTAAGCAAGGTGCTCTCTCAGCGCTCAGCAAAGGCGGGTTATCCGAGCTCTGGGCTCGACTGCGTTTTCTTCTGTTGGCGATTATCGTCTATCGGATAGGCGCACACATCCCAGTTCCTGGTATCAACCCGGACCGGTTGGCGGACCTGTTTCGACAGAATGAGGGGACCATTCTTAGCTTGTTCAACATGTTTTCCGGCGGCGCGCTGGAACGGATGAGCATCTTTGCGCTGGGGATCATGCCGTACATTTCGGCATCGATCATCATGCAGTTGATGACCGCCGTCAGTCCGCAGTTGGAGCAGTTGAAGAAGGAAGGTGAGGCTGGTCGTCGTAAGATCAGTCAATACACCCGCTATGGCACCGTCGTTCTCGCTCTTGTTCAGGCAATCGGTATGTCCGTTGGCTTGGCGGGGCAGGGTGTAGCGTTTACTGGTGACTTTGGCTTCCATTTCGTTGCGGTGTCCACGTTTGTGGCTGGTGCAATGTTCATGATGTGGCTGGGTGAGCAGATTACTGAGCGCGGTGTTGGTAACGGTATCTCGATGTTGATTTTTTCGGGTATCGTCGCCGGTCTTCCGAGAGCGATAGGGCAGTCTTTCGAGTCTGCGCGTCAGGGCGATATCAATATCTTCGCCTTGGTTGCCATCGGTTTGCTGGCAGTAGCGATCATCGGTTTTGTGGTGTTCATTGAGCGTGGTCAGCGTCGTATTGCTGTTCACTACGCTAAGCGTCAGCAGGGCCGCAAGGTTTTTGCTGCGCAGACGAGCCACTTGCCGCTGAAAGTGAACATGGCTGGTGTAATTCCGGCCATTTTTGCGAGCAGCATTTTGCTGTTCCCGGCTTCGTTAGGTGCCTGGTTTGGTCAGTCCGAAGGTATGGGCTGGTTGCAGGACATCTCGCAGTCGATCGCTCCTGGTCAGCCGTTGAATATTCTGCTGTTTAGTGCAGGGATTATTTTCTTCTGCTTCTTCTATACGGCGTTGATGTTCAATCCGAAAGACGTAGCGGAAAACCTGAAGAAGTCCGGTGCCTTTATTCCGGGCATTCGTCCAGGTGAGCAGTCGGCGCGCTACATTGACGGCGTTTTGACTCGCTTAACCATGTTCGGTGCTCTTTATATGACGGCCGTGTGTCTGCTTCCCCAGTTTTTGGTGGTGGCGGCAAACGTACCGTTCTACCTTGGCGGGACTTCGTTGCTGATCGTCGTAGTGGTTGTGATGGACTTCATGTCCCAAGTACAATCGCACCTCGTTTCGCACCAGTACGAATCCCTGATGAAGAAAGCCAACCTGAAGGGCTACGGTAGCGGCATGCTGCGCTGAAGCACCCATAAGGTTTAGGAGTTGGTCATGAAAGTTCGTGCATCGGTTAAAAAGCTGTGCCGTAACTGCAAGATTATTCGCCGCGAAGGTGTGGTTCGAGTAATTTGCAGCGCGGAACCACGTCATAAGCAGCGCCAAGGCTGATTGTGATTTGTGCTAAAAGCCCAGTAGCTAGTGCGCTGCTGGGTTGATTATTTGTTATTACAGCGATATTATCTCGCGCCCTATTTCTTGGCTTCCGGGGCGTAGGTAGCTGTCAATTGGAGTCCCACTGAATGGCCCGTATTGCAGGCGTTAACATTCCAGATAACAAGCATACTGTTATCTCGTTGACCTACATCTATGGTGTTGGTCGCACCACTGCACAGAAAATTTGTGCAACTACTGGGGTAAACCCAGCGGTAAAAATCAAAGATCTGAGCGACGAGCAGATTGAACAGCTGCGTGGCGAAGTGGCGAAGTTCACCACTGAAGGTGACCTTCGTCGCGAAATCAACATGAAAATCAAGCGCTTGATGGATTTGGGCTGCTATCGCGGTCTGCGCCATCGTCGTGGTCTTCCAGTGCGCGGTCAGCGTACCAAGACCAACGCGCGTACTCGCAAAGGTCCGCGTAAGCCGATCCGCAAGTAATCGCACCAGCGAATCGACAGGAATTTAGTCATGGCAAAACCTGCTGCTCGTCCTCGTAAAAAAGTTAAAAAGACAGTGGTTGATGGCATCGCCCACATCCACGCGTCGTTTAACAACACAATCGTCACCATCACCGACCGTCAAGGTAATGCGCTTTCTTGGGCTACCTCCGGTGGCTCGGGTTTCCGCGGTTCACGCAAGTCCACTCCGTTCGCTGCTCAAGTAGCTGCTGAACGTGCTGGCCAAGCTGCGCTGGAATACGGCTTGAAGAACCTCGACGTTAACGTCAAGGGTCCAGGTCCAGGTCGTGAGTCTGCTGTCCGTGCTTTGAACGGCTGTGGCTATAAGATCGCCAGCATCACCGACGTGACGCCAATCCCGCACAACGGGTGCCGTCCGCCGAAGAAGCGCCGCGTGTAATCCAGGAGACTGTAAAAAATGGCTCGTTACATTGGTCCAAAATGCAAGCTTGCACGTCGTGAAGGCACCGATCTCTTCTTGAAGAGCGGCGTCCGCGCTATCGAATCCAAGTGCAACATCGAAGCAGCTCCTGGTATCCACGGCCAACGCCGCGGTCGCCAGTCCGATTACGGCACCCAACTGCGTGAAAAGCAGAAGGTCCGTCGTATTTACGGCGTTCTCGAACGTCAATTCAGCGGTTATTACAAAGAAGCAGCCGGCAAGAAAGGCGCTACTGGTGAGAATCTGCTGCAATTGCTCGAATGCCGTTTGGACAACGTTGTATACCGTATGGGCTTTGGTTCGACTCGTGCCGAATCTCGTCAGTTGGTATCGCACAAGTCGGTCAGCATTAACGGCAAAACCGTTAACGTTCCGTCATACCAGGTTCGTCCTGGTGACGTGGTCGCTATTCGCGAGAAAGCAAAGAACCAACTGCGTATTGTCCAAGCTCTCGATCTGTGTGCCCAGCGTGGCCGCGTAGAATGGGTAGAAGTAGACACTGAGAAAAAATCTGGCGTCTTCAAAAACGTTCCAGCTCGCAGTGATCTGTCCGCCGACATCAACGAAAGCCTGATCGTCGAGCTCTACTCCAAGTAAGGGCTAGAAAATAGGTGCATCCATGCAGATTTCGGTAAATGAGTTCCTGACACCCCGTCACATTGACGTGCAGGTTGTCAGTCCAACCCGCGCTAAAATCACACTCGAGCCTCTCGAGCGTGGTTTCGGCCATACCCTGGGCAATGCGCTGCGTCGCATCCTGTTGTCCTCAATGCCCGGCTGTGCAGTAGTCGAGGCCGAGATTGACGGTGTACTCCATGAGTACAGCGCCATCGAAGGTGTACAGGAAGATGTCATTGAAATCCTGTTAAACCTTAAAGGTCTGGCTATCAAGCTGCACGGTCGTGACGAAGTTACGCTGACCTTGTCGAAGAAGGGTTCGGGGGTGGTTACCGCTGCCGATATTCAGCTGGATCATGATGTCGAGATCGTTAATCCCGATCACGTAATCGCTAACCTGGCGTCTAACGGCGCCTTGAACATGAAGCTCACCGTAGCTCGTGGTCGTGGTTATGAACCGGCTGATTCGCGTCAGAGCGATGAAGACGAAAGCCGCAGCATTGGTCGCTTGCAAGTTGACTCTTCATTTAGCCCGGTTCGCCGTATCGCATACGTGGTGGAAAACGCCCGTGTCGAGCAGCGTACTAACCTGGACAAGTTGGTTATTGATCTGGAAACCAACGGTACGTTGGATCCTGAAGAGGCTATTCGCCGCGCTGCAACCATTCTGCAACAGCAGTTGGCTGCGTTCGTCGATCTCAAAGGTGATAGTGAGCCAGTGGTTATCGAACAGGAAGACGAGATCGATCCGATCCTGCTTCGTCCGGTTGACGATCTGGAACTGACTGTACGTTCGGCCAACTGCCTTAAGGCGGAGAACATTTACTACATTGGTGACCTGATTCAGCGCACCGAAGTAGAACTGTTGAAGACTCCGAACCTGGGCAAGAAATCCTTGACGGAAATCAAGGACGTTCTGGCCTCCCGCGGTCTGTCCCTCGGCATGCGCCTCGACAACTGGCCGCCTGCAAGTCTTAAGAAGGACGACAAGGCGACTGCCTGATCGTCGTAATCACCGAACGTCATGTTTGGTAAGGAATGAATCATGCGTCATCGTAAAAGTGGACGTCATCTGAGCCGTACTAGCTCTCACCGTAAGGCCATGTTTCAAAACATGGCGGTGTCGCTGTTCGAGCACGAGCTGATCAAAACTACACTGCCAAAAGCCAAGGAACTGCGTCGCGTTGCTGAGCCGCTGATCACCTTGGCTAAGATCGACAGTCTGGCTAACCGCCGTCTGGCATTCGACCGTACTCGTTCGAAAGCCATTGTTGGTAAGCTGTTCAACGATCTGGGCAAGCGCTATGCAACCCGTGAGGGTGGCTACTTGCGCATCCTCAAGTGCGGCTTCCGCACTGGCGACAACGCGCCTATGGCGTACGTCGAACTGGTTGATCGTCCTGTTGGTGGCGTTGTAGAAGCTGCTGAATAAGACGTTAGTCTGATCAAAGAACCGGGCCTAGTGCCCGGTTTTTTGTTATCTATAAATTATAAAATTCTATCGATCCTCACAATTTAATGAATTTGCTGGTGTAATCTTTTTGTCGAATACTTCGTTCCATGCCGATTAGCCGGCAAGATACGTTCGCCAGAGGAAGACTTTGCATGAGTCAGAATAAAACGCTTACAACCGCCAGCGGCGCCCCTGTTGCCGACAATCAGAATTCCCGATCCGCTGGCCCCCGTGGCCCGCTGTTGCTTGATGACTTCCATCTGATCGAAAAGCTTGCCCACTTCAACCGCGAAAACATTCCCGAGCGCCGTGTCCACGCTAAGGGTTCAGGTGCCCACGGTACCTTCACGGTAAGTCGCGACATCACTCAATACACCAGCGCCAAACTGTTCGATACCGTAGGTAAGCAAACCCCAATCTTCATCCGCTTCTCTACCGTAGGCGGCGAACGCGGATCGGCCGACACCGAGCGCGACCCACGTGGTTTTTCGGTCAAGTTCTACACAGAAGAAGGCAACTGGGACATCGTTGGTAACAACACTCCGGTGTTCTTCATTCGTGATCCGATCAAATTCCCTGATTTCATTCACACTCAAAAACGCCAACCCCAAACCAACCTGAAAAGCGGTCAAATGGTGTGGGACTTCTGGTCGCATTCGCCTGAAGCTTTGCATCAGGTCACTATCCTGTTCTCGGATCGCGGAATTCCAGACGGCTATCGCTTCATGCACGGCTTCGGCAGCCACACTTACAGTCTGGTCAGAGCGAACGGTGAACGTCATTGGGTCAAATGGCACTACAAGACAATGCAGGGCATCAAAAACCTTGCTCCGAAGGATGCCGCACGTTTGGCGGGTACGGATCCGGATTACGCTCAGCGTGATCTGTTCTCTGCAATTGAGCGAGGCGACTTCCCCAAGTGGCAGGTCTGCGTACAGATCATGACCGAGGCTCAAGCAGTCGCTCATCATGAGAATCCTTTCGACGTCACCAAGACGTGGTCGCAGAAAGAATATCCGCTGATTGAAGTCGGCGAGCTGGAGCTGAACCGTAATCCGGCGAACTACTTCGCAGAGGTTGAACAAGTAGCATTCGGTCCAAGCAACATGGTTCCTGGCGTTGGTCTCTCACCAGACCGCATGCTGCAAGGCCGGGTCTTCGCTTACGCCGATGCGCATCGCTATCGCATTGGCACTAACCATCAACAACTGCCGATCAATGCGCCGAAAAGCCCGGTTCATAGCTATCAGCGTGACGGCGCCATGCGGTTTGGAAACAATGGCAGCGGCACACCGAACTACGAGCCCAACAGCTATGCGGACGCTCCAAAACAAGCGCCGGCCTACGCTGAACCGGCGCTGGCGTTAAGCGGTGTTGCTGCGCGTCACGATCATCGGGAAGACACCGATTACTACAGTCATGCAGGCGCACTCTTCAACTTGATGAGTGCCGAGCAGAAGGCTCTATTGATTGAGAACATTGCCGGATCAATGGCAGGTGTAACCAGCGATGTCGTGCAGCGTCAACTGCAGTATTTCTTCAAGGCTGATCCAGCGTATGGCGAAGGACTTGCCAAAGCGTTAGGTGTACAACTCGGCTGAATCTAAGTGATAACAAGAACCGCCCATGTCAGGGCGGTTTTTTCTATCCAGTGTTCCACTTTCGCAGCTTTTCCAATTCAACATGTTTTCAGAAGTGACCTTACCTTCAGCTTGGTCCAAACTGGCAGCTTTAAGCAGGAGATTTAGGGCGATGCAAGGTCACCCAGTAGTAATCGATTACCTCAAAACGTTGCTTACAGGCGAACTGGCGGCCCGTGATCAATATTTTATCCATTCCCGGATGTACGAAGACTGGGGCCTCAGTAAGCTCTACGAACGTATGAGCCATGAAATGCAGGAAGAAACGGAGCATGCCGATGCGTTGATGCGCCGGATTCTGATGCTAGAAGGTACGCCGCGCATGCGTGCCGATGATCTAGATATCGGTACCACGGTCCCTGAGATGCTCGCCAGCGACTTACGGTTGGAATACAAGGTCCGTGCCGCGCTTTGCCAAGGTATCGCCCTCTGTGAGCTGCACAAGGACTACGTTTCCCGCGACATTCTTCGTGTTCAGTTGGCCGATACCGAAGAGGATCACACCTATTGGCTGGAGCAGCAGTTAGGTCTGATTAAATCAATCGGATTGGAGAACTACCTGCAATCGCAGTTCTGATTCACTGCCACAATAAAACGCCCCTGCCGCAGCGATGCGACAGGGGCGTTTTTTATGCACTATCAAACTAGATCGCTGTGGCCTTATCCCGTATCAGTAGCGGCTTAAGGTAGTGACCGGTATAGGACTGTTCCATCTCAGCCACTTCTTCCGGCGTGCCACAGGCGATGATTTGGCCGCCTTTGGAACCGCCTTCAGGCCCAAGGTCAACGAGCCAGTCGGCTGTTTTGATCACGTCCAGGTTGTGCTCGATCACCACCACGGTATTGCCGTGATCGCGCAAGCGATGCAGTACGTCGAGCAACTGCTGAATATCTGCGAAGTGCAGGCCGGTAGTCGGCTCGTCGAGGATATAAAGAGTTTTGCCGGTATCGCGCTTGGACAGCTCACGAGACAGCTTGACCCGTTGCGCTTCACCACCGGACAGCGTGGTCGCAGATTGTCCTAGCTTGATGTATGAAAGCCCCACGTCCATCAACGTCTGAAGTTTGCGTGCTAACGCTGGCACCGCATCGAAGAACACGCGCGCTTCTTCGATGGTCATTTCCAAGACTTCGTGGATGCTCTTGCTCTTGTATTTGATCTCCAACGTTTCTCGGTTGTAACGCTTGCTCTTACACACGTCGCACGGCACGTAGATATCCGGCAGAAAGTGCATTTCGACCTTGATTAAGCCGTCGCCCTGACAGGCTTCGCAGCGTCCGCCCTTCACGTTGAACGAGAAACGTCCAGGGCCGTAACCTCGTGACCGCGACTCCGGCACCCCGGAAAACAATTCGCGAATTGGCGTAAACAGCCCGGTGTAGGTCGCTGGGTTAGACCGCGGCGTCCGTCCGATAGGGCTCTGATCGATATCGACCACCTTATCCAAATGTTGCAGGCCATCAATGCTGTCATGCACCGCCGCTTCAAGCGTGGTGGCACCGTTAAGGGCCGTGGCGCTCAAGGGAAACAGCGTATTGTTTATTAGCGTTGACTTCCCCGAGCCGGAAACGCCGGTCACGCAGGTCAGCAAGCCAATCGGGATTTCTAAATCGACATTGCGTAAGTTGTTGCCGCGAGCGCCTTTGAGTGTCAGCGACAGCTTCTTGTTGCGCGGCGTACGTTTGGCCGGCACTTCAATTTTGACTCGCCCCGACAAATATTTACCGGTCAGCGAATCAGGGTGAGCCATGACTTCAGCGGGTGTGCCCTCAGCGACAACGTGCCCTCCGTGAATACCAGCGCCTGGGCCGATGTCCACTACGTAGTCGGCCAAACGAATAGCGTCTTCGTCATGCTCAACCACGATCACCGTATTGCCGATATCGCGTAGGTGTTTCAGCGTGCCCAGCAGGCGATCGTTGTCCCGCTGATGCAAACCAATGGACGGCTCGTCGAGAATGTACAAAACCCCCACCAGACCTGCGCCGATCTGACTCGCCAGACGGATACGCTGAGCTTCACCGCCAGACAACGTGTCGGCGCTACGGTCGAGGGACAAGTAATCGAGCCCGACGTTGACCAGAAACTGTAAACGCTCGCGGATTTCCTTGAGAATCTTGTCGGCAATTTCGCCGCGTCGGCCCGTCAGTTTTAGCGTGGAAAAATATTCTGTTGCGTCGCCAATCGGCAGGCTGGTGACAGCAGGCAAGGTTTTCTCGCCGACCCACACGTGACGCGCTTCGCGACGCAGACGCGTGCCACGGCAGTCTGGGCAAGGCTGAGTGCTGAGAAACTTGGCCAGCTCCTCACGAACCGTCGCCGACTCAGTCTCGCGATAGCGTCGCTCAAGGTTTGGCACGATGCCTTCGAAGGGGTGCGCACGCTTAACGATGTCGCCGCGATCATTGAGATAACGGAAATCGACGTTTTGCGTGCCGCTGCCATTCAACAAAATCTTTTGCTGGTCAGCCGGCAACTCATTGAACGGTACTTCCAGGCTGAAGCCATAGTGACTCGCCAGCGAGCCGAGCATCTGGAAGTAATAAACGTTACGCCGGTCCCAGCCACGAATCGCCCCTTCGGCCAGTGTCAGTTCACCATTGACCAACCGCTTGATATCGAAAAATTGCTTCACGCCCAGACCGTCGCAGGTTGGGCACGCACCAGCCGGGTTGTTGAAAGAAAACAGCTTGGGTTCTAGTTCGCTGATTGCATGCCCGCAAATTGGGCAAGCAAAGCGCGCCGAGAAAATCATTTCTTCGCCGGGCTCGTCGTCCATCGGCGCTACCCAAGCGATACCGTCGGCCAACTTCAGTGCAGTCTCAAACGATTCAGCGAGCCGCTGCTGCATGTCCTCACGAACCTTGAATCGGTCAACTACCACATCAATGGAGTGCTTCTTCTGCTTGTCGAGCTTGGGTAGCTCATCCAGCTCGCATAGTCGGCCATTCACTCGGGCGCGGACGAAGCCTTGGGCGCGCAATTCCTCAAAGATCGCCAGGTGCTCGCCCTTGCGTTCCCGGATCACGGGTGCGAGCAGCATCAGCTTACTGCCCTCTGGCTGAGCTAGCACCAGATCAACCATTTGGCTGACCGTCTGCGCTTCGAGCGGAATATCGTGATCCGGACAGCGCGGTTGGCCGACGCGAGCGTAAAGCAGGCGCAAATAATCGTAAATTTCAGTAATCGTACCCACGGTCGAGCGCGGGTTGTGCGATGTAGACTTCTGCTCAATAGAAATTGCAGGCGAGAGCCCTTCTATCGTATCGACGTCCGGCTTTTCCATCATCGACAGAAATTGCCGCGCGTACGCCGAAAGCGATTCGACATAGCGCCGCTGCCCTTCGGCGTACAGCGTGTCAAAGGCCAGTGACGACTTGCCAGAGCCGGAAAGCCCGGTAATCACGATCAATTTGTCGCGTGGCAGGGTTAAGTCAATGTTCTTCAAGTTGTGGGTTCGGGCCCCACGTATCACGATCTTGTCCACTGCGGCCTCGCTTGGCGGGCATAAACACGGGAGTATACGGCTCCATGCCAGTACGCGGCAAAGCGTCACGTATGTGCTGCTCATCGATGGGACTGGTAGAATCATTGCCGGTTCACATGAGGTTTATCCATGCACGATCCCCTTAGCGAACGCATGAGTGGCAGCGAAACCCGCGCAGCAAGCGGCCTGGCGCTGGTGTTTGCCTTCCGAATGCTTGGCATGTTTATGGTTTTACCGGTCCTCGCCACCTACGGCATGGACCTCGCGGGCGCGTCTCCAGCGCTCATCGGTCTGGCAATCGGCGCTTACGGCCTGACTCAGGCAGTGCTGCAAATACCTTTCGGGATAATTTCCGACCGCATCGGTCGACGCCCGGTCATTTATTTGGGCTTGATAATATTTGCCCTCGGCAGCCTGCTTGCCGCCAATGCAGATTCGATCTGGGGCGTAATCGCCGGGCGAATCTTACAAGGTGCAGGCGCAATATCAGCGGCCGTAATGGCGTTGCTGTCGGACCTTACCCGTGAACAGCATCGCACCAAGGCCATGGCCATGATCGGTATGACCATTGGTCTTTCGTTCGCGGTGGCCATGGTTGTCGGGCCGTTGTTGACCAGGGCTTTCGGCCTCTCCGGGTTGTTTCTTGCCACTGGCGGCCTAGCGTTATTGGGCATTTTCGTCGTCGCTTTTATGGTGCCGCATTCGACTGGACCTCTGACCCATAGAGAATCGGGCGTTGCACGAGCGGAGTTGGGTGTGACGCTGCGTCATCCCGACCTGCTGCGACTGGATTTAGGTATCTTCGTGTTGCACGCGATGCTCATGTCCAGCTTCGTTGCGCTGCCCTTGGCGTTAGTCGAAAAAGCCGGTTTACCCAAGGAACAGCATTGGTGGGTGTACCTGACCGCGTTGTTGATTTCGTTCTTCGCGATGATTCCGTTCATCATCTATGGCGAGAAAAAACGCCAGATGAAACGCGTACTGCTTGGCGCCGTCAGCGTGTTGCTGATGACTGAGCTATTCTTCTGGGCGTTCGGCGATACGTTGCGGGCCTTGGTGATTGGTACGGTGGTGTTTTTCACCGCGTTCAACCTGCTTGAAGCCTCGTTGCCATCGCTGATCAGTAAAGTGTCACCGGCAGGCGCCAAAGGCACGGCCATGGGGATTTATTCCACCAGTCAGTTCCTCGGTTCAGCAGCAGGAGGCATTCTTGGAGGCTGGCTTTTTCAGCACGGAGGACTCAGTATTGTGTTCCTCGGCGGTGCCGCTCTATGTGCCATCTGGCTAGCCTTTGCTGTAACTATGCGCGAACCACCGTATGTGACGAGCCTGCGTGTGCCGTTGACGCCTGAAGCACAACGCGAAGGTGGCTTGATCGCGCGTTTGATGGCCGTCCCGGGGGTAACAGATGCAGTGGTCGTCAGTGACGAAGCTGCCATTTATATCAAACTAGATACCGAATTATTGGATCGCAACTCCCTTGAGCGCCTGGTCAACGACCCGAAGCCAGCGGAATGCGAAGCCTAGGAGAGCGTTATGGCCCGTGGGGTTAACAAAGTCATATTGGTCGGTACATGCGGCCAGGATCCCGAAGTTCGCTACTTGCCTAACGGTAACGCCGTGACCAACCTGAGTCTGGCGACCAGCGAACAATGGACCGACAAACAAACCGGTCAGAAAGTCGAAAAGACTGAATGGCACCGTGTTTCGATGTTCGGCAAAGTCGCTGAGATCGCCGGCGAATACCTGCGCAAAGGTTCGCAGGTTTACATCGAGGGCAAGCTGCAAACCCGCGAGTGGGAAAAAGACGGCATCAAGCGCTACACCACTGAAATCGTCGTCGACATGCAAGGCACCATGCAACTGCTGGGCGGTCGCCCACAAGGTGACGGTGCTCCACAGGGTCAAGGCGGCAACAGCAACTCTGCGCCACGCCCTCAACAGCAGCGTCCGCAGCAGTCATCGCAGCCGCAGCAATCCCAGCCACAACGCGAATCGCGCCCTGCTCCCCAGCAGCAAGCGCCGCAACCGGCTCCGGATTTTGATAGTTTTGATGACGATATTCCGTTCTAGAAATCAATCAAAAAGCCCGGTTCTGAACTGCACCCCAAAAGTTGGACACCCGTCCTGACTTTTGGGGTTTTTTCATGAGTAAATACTCAGAGCAGTTCAAGCTGACAGCCGCCTCACCTATCGCTCAATCGTCTTGCTCCAGCGCGCATTCCACTCGGGTCGTAGCTGATTCACCTGATCCCAATCGATCGAAATCGCTGTTTCCAGGTATTTGTTCATGGCCTCGACTCGCGCGCGGGTTTTGTCGGTGGTTGGGGTTTTTGGGTTGGAAGGAATTTGATCGCCTTCTTCCAGTGCCGGGCCTTGGGCTTCTGGGCTCAGCAGAAACGCCGCCAGTTTTTGCGCCAGTTCCGGTTGGTCGTTGTGGGCGATGGCGCATTCGGCGACGTTGAGCACCACGGCGCCTTCTTTCGGTTGCGCGTATTCCACCGGCACGCCCAGCAGTTGCAGGGTGCTGACGCCGGTCGGGGTCAGCGGAAAGATGGCCGCTTCATTGGTCTGTACCATTTCCGAGATCTTCGCCGAGCTGGCGATGTATTCCAGGACGTTAGGGCCAATGGTTTTCGGCCACGCTTTAAAGCCAGGTTCAACGTTGGCTTCGCTGCCGCCCTGAATACGGTTGAACATCAAGAAACCGTGCAGGCCGAACGTCGATGACGCGAGTGACTGGAACACTACTTTGTCCTTGAAGCGCGGGTCGGCCAGGTCCATCCACGAGGTCGGTGCGCTCCAGCCTTTTTCTTTGAACATCCGCGTGTTGTAGGCAAGGCCGGTTACGCCGAGGGTCACGGCCACGGCCTGATCCTTGATCTTCGCTTTGGCCGGAATATCCGCCAGCACCGGGCTGTCCTGAAGCTTGTCGCACAAGCCCATGGAAATGGCGCGGTACATGATGCCGTCGTCGAGGAATATGACGTGCATCTGTGGGTTGTCTTTGCTCGCTTGAACTTTGGCCAAAATGTCCGACGAGGTGCCAGGCACGATCACGACTTTAACGTGGTTGGCCTTCTCGAACGCGGGCAACACCTTGTCGGCGTAAACCCGTTCCATGGTGCCGCCGTTCATGCCCAAGTACAGCGTCGGATCGGCGTGGGCCGTGCCCGTCATTAGCAAGCTGGCCAAGGGTAGACAAGACAGGGCGATACGATTGATGTTCTTCATTAACGCGATCTTCCTCTAGGCAATTGAACGACGGTCCCCGCTTGCGCGGTTTGAGTGGTTTGAAAACGAGCGATTGAAAACGCTTCAATCGGCTGTGTAGCGGAACCTGAACACACCAGTTCGGCGAGGGCTTCACCCACCGCCGGGGCGATCTGGAAACCGGACCCGGCGAAACCGAAACCGTGCAGCAAACCCGCTTGGGTGGTGCTGACGCCAATCACGGGTTCGCGATCTGGCAGATAACCTTCGGTGCCGCTCCAGGTCCGAATCGCTTGAGCGTGCGCAAGAAACGGATACAGCTCGGCGGCGTTGCGCAGGATCTCAAGCACGGCGGCTTGGCCTGGACGTGCCTGCTCCGGGGTCATTGCAAACCCTTGGCCGCCGCCCAACACGCAATTACCTCGCGCCACTTGGCGCGCATAAATCCCACCGCCTTCTACCCCGGTGCTGACGTCCATCACCATGGGCAACGGTTCGGTGACCAGCATCGCCGGGTGCCCGGTGCGCATCGGCACCGACTCGCCAAATTGGGCGGCGACGTTCCCGGCCCAGGCGCCAGCGCAATTGAGCAGCCACGGCGCGCGAACCTTGATCCCGTTGGCGCAGTGGACGTTGAATGCTTGCCCGTCATGTTCGATGTCGATGACGTTGGCCTGCTCGAACACCTGGGCGCCAGCACGTTGCGCGGCGCGGGCGAAGGCAGGCGAAATCAAACGCGGATTGGCGTGACCATCTTCCGGGCACAACGATGCTCCCTGCGCCACGTCACCCACCCAGGGGTATCGCGCGCGCAATTCGGCGCGATCAAGCAACCGCAAGCCCAAGCCAAACCCCCGCGTGGCGTCGGCATACGATTGAAGCGCAGCCATGTCCGCGTGACTGCGGGCCAGTTTCAAATGCCCTGATTTCACGTATTCGCCGTCGGTGCCGATCAGTTCGAGCAGGTTGTCCCACATCGCGTGGGCGCGCTGGGACAAGGGCAACTGACTCAGTGGCCGACCTTGCCGGCGAACACCTCCATAGTTAACCCCGCTGGAATGCGAGCCACAAAAATCACGCTCCAGCAGCACCACCCGTTTGTCTTTGCGCGCGAGCATCAAGGCCGCCGAAGCCCCGACGATGCCGCCGCCGAGCACCACGGCATCGGTTTCGATCAGCGTGCTCATGACTCAATCTCCACGCCAAACGGCAAGGGTTTGATCGGCGCCTGACCGCGCAACCGACCGATGCTGTTCAGTGCTCGGCCGCTGCGTTGGGCGACAATCTCTGCCGCCGCCGACCCGCACATCCGACCCTGACAGCGGCCCATGCCTACTCGGCAATGGGCTTTGACTCGATTGAGTTCCCAGTGACCATCATCCACCACCGCACGGACTTCAGCGGCTGAGACTTCCTCACAGCGGCAAATCATCAATTCGTCGGGCGCGTTGGCCGCCCAGTCAGTCGGGAATGGGAAGGCGATTTCCAATCCGTGGCGAAAGCGTTCTATGCCTGCGAGCTTGTGTTCCAGAGACCGGCGACGGGCGCTGTCGATGACGCGTCCGCTGTCTTCAAGCACGGCCAGCGCGGCGCGCTCACCGGCCATTTCCGCGGCGTCGGCGCCCATGATTCCAGCGCCATCGCCAGCCAGGTACACACCGTGGACCGAGCTGCGGCCAGCGCTGTCACGGGTGGGCAACCAGGCGCGGTTCAATTCATTCCAGTGAAAGTCGCAGCTCAACAAATCGGCCAATTGCGTTTCACTGCGCAGGGCGTGGGCGAACCCCACCGCATCACATTCCAACCGTTGATGGCGCTTACCCTGACGCCAAGTGATCGCGCCGACGCGGTGCTCACCCTCGATACGCTCCAGGGTTGCACCCTGATGCACCGGGATGCCATGGGCGGTGAGCCAGCTGCGGTAATACAAACCTTTGGCCAAGGTCGCAGGCTGGCCAAGCAGCGCAGGTAACGCCCGACATTGGGCACTGAACGGTGCGCTGTCGAGTACCGCGACCACCGTGGCCCCGGCTTTGGCGTACTGATAAGCGACCAGATACAGCAGTGGCCCGCTGCCACAAAACGCCACGCGCTCACCGATGGCGCAGCCCTGATACTTCAACGCAATCTGCGCCGCGCCCAAGCTGTAGACCCCGGGCAGCGTCCAGCCCGGCACCGGCAAAATGCGGTCGGTGGCGCCGGTGGCGACGATGATCTGCGAATAATTGACTGCGCGAGCATGACCATCGCTCAAGGTGTCCAGGCGCCCGTCTTCGGCATTCCACACCAGCGTCTCGGGACGGTAGTCGATTTGGGTCGACAGATGGTCGATGGCGCGATGCACCGATTCGGCCTTCGACGCCTCAAAGCCATAAATCTGTTTAGCCGTGCGCCGAAAGTTGGCCGGTTGGCGGCGATAGACCTGACCGCCGCCGCGTGGCGATTCGTCAAGCAAACAGGCTTTAACGCCGTGGGCCAACAAAGTGTGTGCCGCCCGAATTCCGGCCGGGCCAGCACCAACAATTACGACGCTCATAGGCTGCGCCCCGGTTCTCGGCTGATGATCTGTCCGGCTTCCAGCAACGTCGAGCAGGCCCGCACGCGGCGACCGTCACCCAGGCGCACCCAACACTCCTGGCAGGCGCCCATCATGCAAAAGCCCGCTCGCGGTTCGGCGCTGAAATCACTACCACGCACGTGCTCGCCGCAGGTCAACACGGCGGTCAGCAGGGTGTCACCTTGTAAGCCAGTGGCCGGTTGACCGTCGAGGGTGAACACCAGCGCTGGTCGATCTGTCTCGACCAGTCGTTTAAACAACGCCATTTCAGTGCCTTCCTCAATGTTTACCAACCAGAACGCGGTCCAGGCCATAGACCCGGTCGAGCACGATCATGGCCGCAGCGGTCAACGCAATAACCAATGCCGACACTGCCGCCATCATCGGGTCGATGGATTCGGTGGCGTACACGTACATGCGCACCGGCAGGGTCTGGGTCGATGGCGAGCTGACGAAGATCGACAGGGTGACCTCGTCGAAACTGTTAATGAACGCCAGCAGCCAGCCGCCGGCGACCCCCGGCAAAATCATCGGTAAGGTGATTTGGCGAAACAGGGTAAAGCGACTGGCGCCTAATGATTCAGCGGCTTGTTCAGCGCTGCGGTCGATGCCGATGGCGGCGGCGATCACCAACCGCAATACGTACGGCGTGATGATCACCACGTGGGCAAGCATCAGCCAGGCGAAACTGCCGTTGACCCCCATCAGCGCGAACAGCCGCAGCATGGCCACGCCCAAGACCAAGTGCGGCATGATGATCGGCGACAGAAACAGGCTGTTCAGGAAGTCGCGGCCAGGGAATGTATAGCGGGTGATCGCTAGTGCGGCGGGCACGGCAATCAGGGTGGCCAGCGAGGCGGCCACGAACGCCAGAATCAGACTGTTGTAGAACGCATGAATGAAATCAGCGCGTTCAAACACTGCCCTGAACCATCGCAGGGAAAACCCGGACGTTGGCAAGCTCAGGGTATTTTCCGGGGTGAACGCCACCAGGCATACCACCACCAGCGGCGCCAGCATGAACACCACCACTAAGGTATGAAAACCCAGCGACAAAGGACCGTTTTTGGACATGTCTTATTCCCCCAGGATCTTTTTATAGCGGCGTTCGACAACCCGGTTCCACGTCAGCATCACCAGTAGATTGATCACCAGCAGCACCACCGCAATAGTCGCGCCCATGGGCCAATTCAGTTCCGAGAGGTATTGGTCGTACACCACGGTGGCGACCATTTTCAAACGTCGTCCACCTAACAGGCCGGGAATCGCGAAGGAGCTGGCAGACAGCCCGAAGACAATCAATGTCCCCGAGAGCACGCCGGGCATGACTTGGGGCAACACCACCAGCCGCATGACCTTGGCCTGACTCGCGCCTAGAGACAGTGCGGCTTGTTCAGCCGAGGGGTCGAGCTTTTGCAGCGAGGTCCAGACCGGGATGATCATGAACGGCAGCATCACGTGGACCAGCGCGATGATTATCGCGAACGAGGTATAGAGCAGCTTCACCGGATGCCCACCCAGCGCCTGAATCGCTTGATTGATCAAGCCATCGGAACCGAGCAGCAGGCTCCAGCCAAAGGCCCGCACCACCACGGAAATCAGCAGCGGGGTCAAAATCAAAATCAGGAAAATTGAGCGCCACGGTGTGCCCATACGGCTGAGGATATAGGCCTCGGGAACGCCGATCACCATGCACAACAACGTGACCACGGCGCTGATCCACAGGGTGCGAAAAAAGATCTCGTAATAGTACGAATCACTGAATAGGCCGATGTAATGGGCGAAGGTGAATTCGCCGTTTTTGACCCCAAGCTGGTAGTCGAACACGTTGAACGACAACACCAGCGTCAGCACCAGCGGCAGTATCAACAGGCAACTGAACAGAATAATGGCCGGCAGTGACAGCAGATAACCACGTCCGCCGTTGCGCAAAAAGGCGAGCGCATTCATGCATGCACCTCGTCGGCGGCCAGCACGCGCAATAAATCAGCTTGCCAGTCGAGGCCCACCGCCGTGCCTTCAGTCAGCGGCGCGCTGCCGTCGTTGCGGCGGACCACGGTTAGTTCGCCCAACGCCGTGTCGATGCGGTACAGCCATTGGCTGCCGAGGAAATAGCGGACTGAAATACGCCCCTGCAACCGACCGTTGCCGGCGTCGAGCAGGTCGATTTTTTCCGGGCGCAAACTGAGGGTTAGCGCGCCATGGCCAGGGGTGTGGCGTACCTGCGGGCAACCATCGGCGTCGAGATCGCCAGCAAGCATGTTGGCCTTGCCGACGAAGCCGGAAATGAACGGCGTGCGTGGGTGTTCGTAGAGTTTGTAGGGCTCGTCGATCTGGGTCACGCGGCCCGCCTGCATCACCACCACCCGGTCACTGATCGACAGCGCTTCGGCTTGATCGTGAGTCACCATCAAGGTCGTGATTCCGACTTCGCATTGGATGCGGCGAATCTCGAATTGCATTTCTTCGCGCAAATTGGCGTCGAGGTTAGACAGCGGTTCGTCGAGCAACAGCACCGGTGGTTCAATCACCAGCGCCCGTGCCAGAGCCACACGCTGGCGTTGGCCGCCGGACAGTTCTCGCGGGTAGCGCTCGGCATGCGGTGCCAGGCGCACCAAGTCCAGCACCGTCGCCACGCGCCGCGCCATGTCGGCCGATGGCACCTTACGCATACGCAGACCAAAGGCGACGTTGTCGCCCACGGTCATGTGGGGAAACAACGCATAGCTCTGGAACACAACGCCGAGACCACGACTGCTTGGTTTGGCGTGGGTGATGTCACGACCATCTAGCGCGATGCGCCCTGCCGTGGCGTCGACAAAGCCCGCGATCATTTGCAGGGTGGTGGTTTTACCGCAACCGGACGGGCCGAGCAGAGAAACGAATTCGCCTTTTTCAACCGCCAGATCTGTGGCGACAACGGCGTCGATGGCGCCATAGCGCTTGCTGAGGCCTTCGAGTTGGAGAAATGCCATGTGCGCGGTCCACCTTGTTTATTGGGCGCGTCGAAACACGCTCTTTTGTAATGGGCAGATGCGAAGGGATACCGCTGGGTGCGTCGGCGCTCGCTCTAAGTCGGCTGCCATGTGTTGTTCGATTCGCCCCTGTGGACTCACATTAGGACGAAGCCTAGGATGGGCGAAAGAGCGAATTTCACTGAAAGAACTGTTTTTTTCATTTTCATTCGCTCAGCAAATTTATAAGAAGGAAATAACCTTATGTCTTCCGCTGAACGGAATGGTGAGTTGAAGGAAGTCGGCGTTGGCAGCGTCTCTCGAATGTTTGCCGTGCTGCGCAGCCTCGGCACTGCGCCCGACGGTGGCGCCCGAGTGACCCAGTTGGCGCAGCAGGTCGGTTTGTCGCAACCGACCACCCATCGTTTGCTGCGTAGCCTGATGGACGAAGGCATGGTCGAGCAGGATGAGCGCAGCAAGCGCTACCGCCTGAGCTTGGAATTTTTTGCATTGGCGGCGCTGGCGGGGAATACCGGCAACCTGCGGGATCTGGTCCGGCCAAGCATGTTGAGACTAAGCGCCTCGTTGGGGGATTCATTATTTCTGTTGGCCCGCAGCGGTTTCGATGCCATCTGCCTGGACCGCAGCGAGGGGCCATACCCGATTCGGACCTTCACCGGCGACATCGGCGGGCGCGTGGCGTTGGGCGTGGGGCAGGGCAGCTTGGCAATTCTGGCATTCTTGCCTGAGGAAGAACGCGAGACCGTAATCTGTTACAACCTGCCACGGCTCAAGGACTTTCACCTGTACGACGAAGTGTTTCTGCGTTCGGAGGTGGAGAACGTTCGGCGACTCGGGTACGCGGCGCGCAATACCGGCGCGCTGCCGGGAATGGCTGGCCTCGCCGTGCCGATTCTCAACCGCAATGGGCATGCCGTCGCGGCGCTCAGCGTTGCGACCATCACTGATCGCCTGGGGCCAGATCGACTGCCAACCGTGGTTGAGTTGCTCAAACGCGAAGCGGCGGCAATCGGCCCGAAGATCAACCCTTTCGACCCCACCCTGCGCCGGCCTTCGCAGATTTTTGGGGGAAGAAGTTAAATCGCAGGCTTCGCAATGTGCCTGAAACACCGGGTCGTTCCCTTCCCGAATAAATTCGGTCCCACAGATAAACCTGATCTCTGTAGGACCGAATTCATTCGGGAAGCTTTGCCTCTGAGTCCCCGCATTGATCGAAGTAGGCATTCACGAATTTCAGGAATAACCCCGCGAGTTTATTTCGCTTGTGACCGGTGTGTATTCCTCGCTTATATAACCCACTGTCTTTTTTGACGAAGTCTTTTGTATGAGCAGCCAAGCATGAGCGATTCATCGATCAGCGGTTCGATTTCCAGGGTCCACCCCATCACCCTGGACCACGGCAAGAACGCCGAAGTCTGGGATGAAGACGGCAAACGCTACATCGACTTCGTCGGCGGCATTGGTGTTTTGAACCTTGGGCATTGCAACCCGCGTATCGTCGACGCCATTCGCGAACAAGCCACCAAACTGACCCATTACTGCTTCAACGCCGTGCCCCACAGCCCGTATAAACAATTCATGGCCCAGCTCGCAGCGTTCATTCCGGTGAGTTACCCGGTCAGTGGCATGCTCACCAACAGTGGGGCCGAGGCGGCGGAAAACGCGCTGAAAATCGTCCGTGGCTATACCGGTCGCACGGCCGTGATCGCCTTCGACGGCGCCTTTCACGGCCGAACCCTCGCCACCCTGAACCTCAACGGCAAAGTGACGCCTTACAAACAAAAAGTCGGCGTACTGCCCGGTCCGGTCTACCACTTGCCTTACCCGAGCAAAGATAACGGCGTTACCGCCGCCGAAGCCTTGAAGGCCATGGATCGTTTGTTCAGTGTTGAAATCGACGTGAACGACATCGCCTGCTTCATTCTTGAACCGATTCAGGGCGAAGCCGGATTTCTCGCGATGGACATTGAGTTCGCGCAAACCCTGCGGGCTTTCTGCGATGAAAAAGGTATCTTGCTGATCATCGACGAAATTCAATCCGGCTTCGGTCGCTCGGGTGAGCGCTTCGCTTTTTCGCGATTGGGGATCGAACCGGATCTGCTTCTACTCGGTAAAAGTATCGCGGGCGGAATGCCCCTTGGCGCGGTAGTCGGCAAAAAAGCGCTGATGGACGTGCTGCCTAAAGGCGGATTGGGCGGGACCTATTCGGGCAACCCCATCGCCTGCGCAGCAGGTTTGGCGACGCTGGAGCAATTGACCGACGCTAACTTGTCTGCGTGGAGTGAGACCCAGAGCCAAGCCATAGCCACCCGTTATCAACATTGGATCGACACCGCGCGCTCGCCATTTCTCGGGCGTTTGACCGGTGTCGGCGCGATGCGCGGAATCGAACTGATGACCCTAGAAGGCGAGCCCGCCACCGCCCAATTGGCCGCGCTGCTAGAAGCGGCCAGGAACAAAGGCCTGCTGTTGATGCCCAGTGGCAAAGCGCGACACATCATCCGCTTGCTGCCGCCGCTGACCACCGAGCTGCATGTGCTCAACGAAGGGCTGGATATTCTTGAAGGGTGTTTGGCGCAGTTGCGCTGATCGGGGCACGGCTTAGAATCTGGCCAGGGGGATGCCCGGTGAGAGCAGGCTTGCCTAAGAAGGAACCAACGCAGTGACTTGGGCAACCGTGTCGCCTGCTTCGCGAATGCAGGCGACACGGATTTACGTTTCCAACAAATCCGGTGTGTTGAAGTTGGTCAGTCGGGGATCATCAGGCGCGCATTCCATTGCCCTTAAATCCTGACTCAGCAACGCTCGCAACAGGCTGCGTTCGCCTGCCTCCCAGCATTCGCGTAACACCGGTAATAACGCGGTCGGAATCAAGCTAAACATCGGCTGCCACTGCCCCGCCTGCCGCACCATTAATGGGGAGGACATGGAGCTAGCACCTTGCAACAGTTGTTCAATCAAAGCGCGGTCAATTCTCGGCGCGTCACACGCCAGCACCAACATCCATGGATGACGAGCAACCCCGAGTCCCGCCAGAACACCCGCCAGCGGTCCCGGAAAATCCTGTTGTTCATCGCCCACTAGCTGATCCGCAAACGCCGCATAGCTCGACTGATTCCGGTTGCAGGAAATAATCACATGGGTTGTCAGCGGCCTGACAACCTCGTGCACATACGTAATCAATGGCTGTCCATTCCACAGCATCAGCCCCTTGTCCTGGCCGCCCATACGCTGCCCTCGGCCACCGGCCAGTAACAGGATCGAACACGGGTTGTCACGTGGAGAAATGATCATGGTGGCGCCTGGCTGTGCAGCAAAAGCGGTTCAAGACAGCGGCACTAGCCGCCCGTCATGTTCATGAATCGCACGACCTGAACATCATCGTTGATTTCGAAGTTATGGCTGTAGGGCTTGAGTTGCATGGCGTCGATGATGGCTTTTTCCAGTTTCTGCGGCTGACCCGGATGGCTGCGCAATACGGTTTTCAGGTCCACCGAATGCTCATTACCCAAACACAACAACAAACGGCCTTCCACAGTTAAGCGCACCCTGTTGCAGGTGGCGCAGAAGTTATGACTGTGGGGCGAAATGAAGCCGATCCGAATCTCTGGCGCCTCGGCCAAGCGCCAATAACGCGAGGGGCCCTGGGTTGATTCTGCGGATTCAATCAAGGTGTAGCGTTGGGCGATAAGTTCTCGTACTTGAGCGCTGGAGAAAAAAGAATCGGCGCGGCTGTGCTCACTGATGATGCCCAACGGCATTTCCTCGATGAACGTGATGTCGAGTTTTCGATCGATGGCGAAGCTGACCAGATCTTTGACTTCGTGATCGTTGCGGCCCTTCATCACCACGCAGTTGAGCTTGGTATGGGTAAACCCGGCGGCGTTGGCGGCATCGATACCGGCAATCACTTTGTTCAGGTCGCCGGTGCGGGTCAATTCACGAAAGCGCTCAGGGTTGAGGCTGTCGAGGCTGACGTTTAGGCGCTTGAGGCCGGCATCGAATAGTGGCCCAGCCAATTTGCCCAATTGCGATCCGTTAGTGGTCATGCACAGCTCGCGCAAGCCGGGTAGTGCGGCGATTTGCCGACACAGCTCGACCACGCCAGGACGAACCAGCGGCTCACCACCGGTCAGGCGAATTTTGCGGGTGCCTAGGGCAACGAAGCGTTCGGCCAGCTGAAAAATTTCTTCCAGGGTCAGGATGCGTTGGCGCGGCAAAAACTCCATGTCTTCGGCCATGCAATAGACGCAGCGAAAATCGCAACGATCAGTCACCGACATTCGCAAGTAATCAACCTTGCGAGAGTAGCTGTCCATCAAGATCTGATCGTGCAATGACACCTCGTTCGCTCAAAACTGAGCGCGCTAATGTGAGTTAACCGTCAGACGGTCTTGACCGTGCGAGCCTAAGCGGCTGAAAGGTATTTATCAAATAGCTATTGATGAAGACATGATAGATGGCATCTATCGACCAGCCTCCGTGTTGGCTACAGCCGATGCTGCGCGCTATAGGCCGAGGTCGGAGAGGCTTGGGTAATCGTCTGGACGGCGGCCCAGCGGCCAATGGAATTTGCGTTCGGACTCTTTAATCGGCATGTCGTTGACGCACGCAAATCGATTAGCCATCAAACCGTTCTCAGCAAACTCCCAGTTTTCGTTACCGTATGAGCGAAACCAATTACCTGAGTCGTCATGCCATTCGTAGGCGTACCTCACCGCAATACGATTATCAGTGAAGGCCCACAGTTCCTTGATCAAGCGATAATCCAGCTCCTTAGCCCATTTGCGAGTCAAAAACCCCTTGGCTTCTTCGCGGTTAACGGCGAACTCCGCTCGATTACGCCATTTGGTATCAAGGGTGTAAGCCAGCGAGACTTTTTCCGGGTCGCGGCCGTTCCAGCCATCTTCAGCCAAGCGAACTTTCAACGTGGCAGACTCGCGGGTAAACGGAGGTAACGGTGGACGAGTTTCGGCGTTAGGCATTACTAGGTCTCCAGTTAAAAACGCATGCCGGTTTAGCAAATTGGAGGAGGCCTCCAAATTCTGTTTGGCATCAGGTATCCAGCAGACGTCGAGCAATGTCACGCGCGTTATCTGCCGAGGTCGGATCGCCCATGACACGCGCCACGGTAATTGCGCCATCCATCAATATCAGCAGTTGTTTGGCCAAAGTTATAGGGGCAACCACCGCCAGCGCTCCACATAGTTCCAGCGTGTAATCCAGCAACTTCTGTTTGTGTTCTTTGGCAATCAAACGAACAGGGTCGGTAGGGTCACCGACTTCACCTGCGGTATTGATGAAGGCGCAGCCACGAAAGCCATCGCTGAGAAACCAGCCTTTAAGCACTGTAAACAGATTGAGAATACGGGCCTCGGGAGTGGGGGCTTTATCGACTTCAGTCCTGAACCACGCCATCCAGCGAATATCTCGGGCCATTAACGCGTGAGCCGCGATGTCATCTTTGGTGCCGAAGTACCGATAAATACTTTTGCGCGAGACCCCCGAGGTTCTCACCAGCAGGTCCATGCCGGTGGCGTGAATTCCATGTTGGTAAATAAGTTGTTCTGCTGTTTTAAGAACGGTGTCGCGGATATCTGAATGGGGCTGTGTGTTCATGTTGGGGATGGTAGAACGATCGTTCTCCTTGGTCAAGTGGTAGAACTACAATGTCCGTAGGAATCTCAATGAATCTGGTCCTTGTCCGGCACCGCATGTTCAAGGTCTTCAGGCTCCGGTTTGGTTTTGCGCAAGGTAATAGGCACTGATTTCGCAGCCGGCACTTTGCTTCGCTCGGCATGGTGCCAGAGTGGAACCAGTGGATTACATTCCGGGTAATAGCCCGCGCTGCAGCCTTCGGGAATGTCATAGGCGACAATTTGCATCGGTCCTGCTTCCCGAATTACTTCCAGCTCGACAGCCGTGGTGAGCATGACCCAGTCCCCGACGACGAACCCTAAACGTACGATGTCGTTTCGGTTCATGAAGATCACTTTGCGAGTGCCACTTATTCCTCGGAAGCGGTCTTCATAGCCATAAATTGTGGTGTTGAATTGATCATTGCTGCGCAGCGTCATCAGTTGCAGAACGTCGCGCCGCTGGAGTCCGGGACTGACGTCGGTATTTTCGTCCAAGCTCTTCGGGACAATGAACTGCGCGCATTCGCTGGGGGTTTTCCACTTTCGCTCGGCTGCCGCAATAGGCCGGTGAAAGCCACCGGGTTCCCACATTCGGGTTTCCATGTCGTGAAATATTTCTGGATAAATTTCAGCAATAGCTAAGCGGATCTTCGCGTAGTCGCCGCGCCACGCGTCCCAGTCGACACGTTCAATGCCATACAACGTTGCGACAGCCAATCCGGCAATGATCGCTGTTTCTGATCGAAGGTGTTCGCTCGCTGGCTCGCTATTGCCCCACCAGCCGTGGATACACCCGGTACTGTCTTCTGTGCTGTAAGCCTGGGCCTTGCCGTTTTGCCGATCGATTTCGATTCGGCCCAAACACGGCAGCAGCCAATTCTGTTTGCCGGTCACCAAGTGAGTGCGATTGAGCTTGGTCGCAATTTGTACATTTAACTGCAAGTTTCCCCAAGCGGGTTCCATGCGCGAGGTATCGGGAACCGCGCGCAGGAAATTACCGCCCAGACCGATGAAGCCACGCACGCTGCCGTCGAGAATGCCCTCGCAGGCATCCACCGTGCACAGGCCCTTTTTCTCCGGTACGTGGAAACCGAACAGCGCTTCGATCTTATCCACAGGGACTTTTTTCGGATCCTCGGTGATGCCAACCGTGCGCTGACCTTGCACGTTCGAATGCCCACGCACTGGGCAAATGCCGGCACCGGGTTTGCCAATGTTGCCGCGCAGCAGCAGGAGGTTGACCAGCATCTGCACGTTTTCCACGCCGTGGCGATGCTGAGTCAGGCCCATTCCATACACGAACATCGTGCGTTGGCTGCGGGCGTACACCGTGGCCGCCGCCTCCATCGCCGAGCGCGAAAGCCCGGCACGGGCTTCCAGGGCGCTCCAATCGCAGCCGCGAGCGGCGACGGCAAACTCGTTAAAACCTTCGGTGTGCTCGGCGATAAACGCTTGATCAATGACCCCCGGTTCGCCCTTGATCAGCGCCGCTTTGTCCATCTCAAACAACGCTTTGGCGATACCCATCACGGCGGCGGTGTCGCCGCCAATGGCTACCTGATGGTATTGGGTGCTAATGACGGTGGATTCAGGACCGAGCATTTCAATGGGCGATTGCGGATTGACGAAGCGCTCCAGTCCACGCTCGCGTAGGGGGTTGAAGGTGATAATTGGCACGTCCCGCTTGCGCGCCTCCTGTAACGGGTGAAGCATGCGCGGGCTATTGCTGCCAACGTTTTGGCCGAAGAAAAAGATGCAGTCCGTTAACTCGAAATCCGCCAGCGTTACCGTCCCGACCGGGACTCCAATACTTTCTTGCAAACCTACTGAAGTGCTTTCGTGGCACATGTTTGAGCTGTCGGGCAGGTTGTTGCTGCCATAAGCCCGGGCATACAGCTGATACATGAACGATGTTTCCAGCGAGGCGCGGCCCGAGGCATAAAACACTACGCTTTCAGGGTCCATGGCCCGCAGTTGCGCGCCGATCTCGCGATAGGCTTCTTCCCAAGTGGTTTCCAAGTATTTATCACTGGTGCGGTCATAACGTAGCGGATGAGTCAGACGTCCGTGCTGTTCGAGGTCGTAATCGGCCCATTGCAGCAGTTCGCTGACCGTATGCCGCTTAAAAAACTCGGGGCTGGTTTTGAGCGAGGTCAACTCCCAAGCGGTGGCTTTAGCACCGTTTTCACAAAACTCCAGATGATGCGGTTTCCCGGGTTTGGCCCACGCACAACTGACGCACGCAAATCCGCCGGGCTTGTTTTGTTTAAACAGTGCGCTGGGCGCCTTGGCGAGTGCTTGCTCACGCCAAAGAATTTCCATCACCGATTTTGCTGAGCCCCAGCCCCCAGACGATGATTCGTAGGGCTTATAACGTGCTTTGGGATGAATAAGCATTGAATGTCACCTCGACCAGACCGTAATGCTGTTACAACTTCAGCGTTATCAAGCTACGACGAGCCGACGCGGCAAAAGGTTCGCAGCTGCTTACGGACGGCGATAGAGCCTGTTTTTTCGAAAGCTGCATGACCATAAGCAATGTGAACCGAACTTGGCGAGCTAATATCGATCAGTTCCAAAGTGCTTCACATTCACGGGTGTATCAAACGTTGGAGGGGCCAGAGTTTTGTTGAAGTTCAAGACCATTTCGCTGATGTGCATTCTGTTCTGCGCGGGTATTTTCAACGTGCAGGCTGCTGAACTTCCGGGGTTTGTACTTGATGCTGTGGGGATTGCAACGCCCGCCACGGCAGCTGATGCAGCCACCACTGCACCGGCAGCACCCGCCGCACCAAAGACCGCCCCGGCTACTCCTGCTGCGGCTATACCCGTACCTGTCGCTCCCGTAGCGATTCCCGCCAAACCTGAGATCCTGGTGCAGGGTGGTTTGTTGGGGGCCATAAGCTCCAGCATCGATAACGTCCAAAATAATATTGATCTGGACAACAACCTGATTGACGCTTGGCGCTTGCGAGCAGATCGCGCCGCCGATGAAATAGATGTTCTGGTGAATCAGCGTACCTCGCGCTCGAAGGTCAGCATCGCCGGTGACTTTCTGGTGCTCTCGGCGGTGTGGATGGGCGCGTTTGTGATGCTTTTGCTGACAGGACGCTTCTTTACCGCGCGCCTCAACCAGCACCGATTCCTTGCCACGCGATACCGTCCGCAAGCACTGCTGAGCTACTTGCTGGCGTACACATTACCTGCGGTGATCAGCCTGCCGTTGACGTTATACGTCAGCCATTTTCTGCAAGCTTCAGTAGGTCGGGCTTTGGCGCTGTGCTTCGCCTATGCCACCAGCAGCGGCATCGTCTCGACGTCAGTGATCCTGTGCGTCATCGTGATGTTCAACGCCGGACACAAGCGCGTTGCGGTGCGCATCATCCGCCAATACAGTCCACGACCCCTATTCTTGATTGGCTTTCTCGCGGCGCTGAGCGATGCGCTGACCAGCCCGCAGATCTCTCGTCAGTTGGGCAGCAATATCACCAGTAGCATCGCGGTGTTCACCGGGCTGTTTGCGTCGGTAGTGTTTTGCATGCTGGTAATCAAATTACGGCGCCCGGTTGCGCACTTGATTCGCGATCGTTCGTTGGCGGGCCGCTTGCGGCAACCTGCGCTGCAAGAGTCTCTGAACATATTTTCCAGCGTATGGTACCTGCCGATTCTGTTGATGATTCTGGTCTCGGCGATCCACCTGATTGGCGCTGGCCAAGACAGCCAAAAGGCTCTGCGCTGTGCATTACTGACCACCGTCCTATTGATTTCCACCGTGTTTTTGAGCACGGTGTTTCAGCACCTGTTCAAACCGTTGCAGACAAATGATCGCAACGATCATGTGTATAAAACTCGTTTACTAAGCCTGCTGCATGCAGTGCTGCGCATCGCATTGGCGGTGACGTTTATTGAAGTGTTGGCGCGTATTTGGGGTTTTTCGCTGCTGGAGTTTGCTCAAGGCAATACCGTTGGCCGAGCTATCAGTGATTCTCTGAGTCGGATTGGTCTGATCTTCCTGGTCACCTGGTTGCTGTGGGTAATCCTCGATACGGCGATTCAGGAAGCCCTAAAGCCGCCGATGAACAAACGCTCTTCGCATCAGCCCAGCACCCGGATAAAAACCATTTTGCCGCTGTTGCGCAACGCGATAAAAATCATTCTGCTGGTGATATGTGCGATCACCACCATGGCCAATCTCGGAATTAACGTCGCGCCCCTTCTGGCCGGTGCCGGTGTAGTCGGCTTAGCCATCGGTTTTGGTTCGCAGCAACTGGTTCAAGACGTGATCACCGGATTGTTCATTATCATCGAAGACACCATTTCCATCGGCGATTGGGTAGTCCTGGATTCCGGGCACTCCGGAACCGTTGAAAGCTTGACCATTCGCACCCTGCGCTTGCGCGACGGCAAAGGGTTTGTGCATTCGGTGCCGTTTGGACAGATTAAGGCGGTGACCAACCAATCCAGGCAATTCGCCTACGCGTTTTTTGCCGTGCAGTTCACGTATGACACCGACATCGATTCGGCCATGGCGTTGATTCGCGAGGCGGGTAGCTCCATCAGTGATGACTTGTTGCTCAGCAGCAATCTGCAAGGGCCGTTGGAAGTGTTCGGTCTGGACCGCATGGACCTCAATGGCGTCGTATTGACTGCGCAATTCCGCACCGTTTCGGGCGGGCAATATGGCGTGAGCCGTGCGTTCAACGAGCGGTTGAAAAAGCTTGTGGATAAAACCCCGAATGTGCATTTTGCCCAAACTTATCCACAGATGGTCATGAGCCCCCAACGTGAGCCTGGCGTTGAAGAACAACCGGCGCTCGCCAAACCTACGGTGACCAATGGCGACGGATCGGAGAGCCCGGCGCCGACCGTATAAACCGCCTTCGCAAGAGTCTGTAGGGAACAGTGGCTGCACCACGGTTTTGGTGGGAGCGAATTCATTCGCGAAGGGCGCGGTGAGGCTTCAATGCAGCAACCGATCCCTAAGCAGCGCCGCAGCTTGTGGTTCCAGCTCCAGCCAATACTGCGGTTTCCCGGCGATGATCGCGGCTGCCGGAATGCCGTCGCGGTAGACCAATCGATTGCCCGCCAACGCCGGGACTTTTTGGCCGGGGAGTAGGGTGCCCACCAGGTTGAGCGGGTCCGCGCCGCAGAGTCGGATCAAGCTTCCATCCAGCGGCCGCCGGCGAATCTCTCGCAGTAGCGGGATGGCTTCCGGCAGCGCAAATTGCTCGCCCGCTAACCCGCTGATAAACCGACCGCCACGAATTTCACCCCGGGCTTCTAATCGGTGGAAGGTGCGCAGTAATTCTCGCCAGTTGGGTAACCAATCCGCTTCACGTTCCAGCATCCGCCAGAACACCACGCCGTAACGTCGCAGCAGGGTCATGGCTACATGTTCCAGCGTCGCCGCTGCTGTTTGTTTTTGCTTTAGGGTTTCGCTGTCCACCGAAGCCGGTACACGACGCAGCAACGCCCAGCGCCCGGCATCGTCCATACCACCGATAAAAGCGCCACGGTTGCGTCGGCTGGTGTGGGCCGAGCGTTTACTGGCCGGTGTGATCAGCGCCCGCAGCCCGGCAAAGCTGTCGGCGTTTACCAGTCCGGCGCCGACCAATTCCTGCAGCGTAGTCTCCAATTCGCTGCGCAACAAATGGGCTTCGTGAACCAGCTCATCGAAAAACAGCGCACCGTGGCTGACCAACGCCGCGTGGACTTTTTGCGCGCGCAATGACAACTGCCAAGGCGATGGCTGTTCAGTCAGCTCGCTCCACAGGTTCACATGGCGCCGGGGCAATAACACGATGGGCGTACTGCGCAGCGCTGAGGCAGCGGTTTTGTTGCGCGGGGCCAAACGTGTCCACACTGTTTTGCCCGACCGACACAGCTCATCGAGCCACAACAGTGAATAGTCCTTGAGCCGCGCCGGGAGAATATCGCTGTCCCAGGCCCCGGCCGCCGCCGAATAACCTTCGAGCTGTCCGACCACCTCCGGCAGTGCGGCTTTACCTTGGCTGCGGGTGACGCTGGACAGATGCTGCCAATCAAATAAAAACCGCATGTAATCCTGCAATGAAACTGGCTCGATTTCCCGTCGCAGGCGTTTCACCGTGTAGCGATGAATGCGCGCCAACAAATGCCGCTCGCACCATTGATCGCCGACTGCGCCGGGGCTGAAGCGACCGCGCAGCACATAGCCGTTGGTTTCGAGTCGCGCCAGTGCCTGACTCACTCGGGCGGCGGACAAGGCCAGCGGCTCGGCAATCGCCGCCAGCGACAACGGTCCAAAACCGGCGAGGCGCGCGCGGACGATTTCTACCGTGGCCTCGTCTGCGTCCCATGGATCATCAAAGCCGGCTAATGGCTCTAATGACGGGTGCATTTGCGCCTCTGGATAAACAGCGCGCAAACACGTCAGGCGTTCAATAGCGAACCACAACGCGTTATCCGGGCTGACCTGCAAGCGGGTGGCGCGGCCACTCTTGGCCAACGCTTCCAGCCACACTAACCAATGCGGGTGCTCACGAAGTTCGGCGCCGCTGACGCAACTGAGGGTCATCAGCGCTTCGTGCATTTCATCCAGAGTGTGCGGTTGTGGCCAGGCTTCTGCGCCAACGGCGGTAATCGCGTCGGCGTCCAGTGCGCTGAGATCGTCGGTGGAACTCGGATCACTCCAGCGCCGGTTGAGCACTGCTTGGGTGCGGCGCTCTTCCAGCGGCGCGTCGTCGAGAAATGCAAACGGCCGTGCATTGAGGATTTCCGCCGCCAATGGTGAGGGCGCGGGCAAATCCCGACTGATCAAGCGCACATCGCCGCTTTCCATGCGCCGCAGCAGCGTTAGCCAGCCTTCGCAATCCATGGCTTCGTGCAGGCAATCGTCGAGGGTTTGCTCAATCAGCGGATGGTCGGGAATGTCACGCTCGCCGACTACGTTTTCCAGGCAGGCAATCTGATCGGGAAACACCGTGGCAATCAAGTCTTCGCTTTTCATCCGTTGCAGCTGTGGCGCCACCTTTCGCCCGCCGCTGAAACGGGGCAGAGCCAGCGCTGTACCGGCATTCCAGCGCCAACGCACACCAAACAATGGCGCATCCAGCAGCGCTTGAATCAGCAAATGTTCGCCGCTGTGGGCCTTGATGTAACGCCAGACGTCGTCGAGCTCGAAACTGTGGCTGGTGGATAACGACAGCACGATGGCGTCTTCACTGGCCGCCGCTTGCAGCTCGAAATTGAAGGTGCGGCAAAAGCGTTTGCGCAACGCCAGGCCCCAGGCACGGTTGATCCGGCTACCGAACGGGGTGTGGATGATCAGTTGCGTGCCGCCCGACTCGTCGAAAAAGCGTTCCATCAACAAGGTGTCCTGGGACGGCAGCGCGCCAAGCGCCAGCCGTGTCCGCGCCAGATAATCCACCAGTTGTTCAGCGCTGGCCAAGTCCAGTCCCAAGGTGTCCATCAACCAGTCGATACAGGGTTGTAAATCGCCGAGGCTGGCGCCGAGCAGTTCATCAATGTGGGCTTGCAGACGCGCCACCGCCGAGGACAACTCTGCGCTACGGCCCGGCGCCTCACCGAGCCAAAAGGGAATGGTCGGCGATTGACCGTGGGCATCCTCAACCCGTACCCGGCCAGTCTCCACTCGCAGAATTCGATACGACGTATTGCCCAGTTGGAACACGTCGCCTGCAATACTCTCCACGGCAAAGTCTTCGTTCACCGTGCCGATATTCAATGCCTGTGGTTCAAGAATGACGCTGTAATCGGCGTTATCCGGAATCGTGCCGCCGCTAGTGACGGCCGTCAGTTTGCTGCCCCGGCGCCCGCGCAAGCTGCGGGTCAGTGCGTCGCGATGCAGGTAAGCGCCGCGCACGCCCTGGCGACCGCTGTAGCCTTCGGCGAGCATTCGCAGCAGCGCTTGAAAGTGCGCGTCATCGAAGTCTGCATAGGGTGATGCCTGACGAATCATGTCCAGCAACGCCTGTTCTTGCCATTCCTCGCAACTGACCTCGGCGATGATTTGTTGCGCCACCACGTCCAGCGGTGCTTTGGGTATCAGCAGCGTGTCCAGTTCGCCACGGCGCACGCAATCGAGCAGCGCGGTGCATTCGATCAAGTCATCGCGTGAAGTGGCGAATAACCGACCTTTGGGGGTGCCCCCGACCTGATGCCCAGAACGACCGACTCTTTGCAGGAATGCAGCAATGGAACGCGGCGAGGCAATCTGACAGACCAAATCGACGTCGCCAATATCAATCCCCAGTTCCAGCGAGGCCGTGGCAATCAACACCTGTAGTTCGCCGCGTTTGAGCCGTTGTTCGGCGTCCAGACGTTGTTCTTTCGCCAAGCTGCCGTGGTGTGCGGCGACCGCGTCTTTGCTCAGTCGATCACTTAAATGTCGGGCCAAACGCTCGGCCAGGCGCCGGGTGTTGACGAAAATCAGCGTGGTTCGATGTTCTCGGGCCAACTGCGCGAGCCGGTCATACACCAACTCCCACACGTCGTTGGCCATCACTGCACCCAACGGCACGGGCGGTACTTCAATCGCCAGATCCCGTGGTCGGGCGTGGCCGATGTCGACGATGGCACAGGGTCGTTTTAGCGGATCGCTGCCCACCAGAAATCTGGACACCTGTTCGATGGGTTTTTGCGTGGCGGACAAACCGATGCGCAGCAGTTGCTCACCATTGCTACCCCCATGTTTGTCGCACAGGGCTTGTAAACGCTCCAGACTCAGCGCCAAGTGGCTACCGCGTTTGCTCGATGCAATGGCATGGATTTCATCGACAATTACCGTGCGGGTGCTGGACAGCATGCGTCGTCCCGAGTCCGAGCTCAGTAGTACGTAAAGCGATTCGGGGGTGGTTACCAGAATATGCGGCGCCGTCTTGCGCATTGCTGTGCGGGCTTTTTGCGGGGTATCGCCGGTGCGCACCGCGGTGGTGATGCGCAACTCGGGCAGGCCCATCCGCGCCAACTGCTCGGTGATCCCGGTCAGCGGGTTTTGCAGGTTGATCTCAATGTCGTTGGACAGCGCTTTAAGCGGGGACACGTAGACTACGAAGGTCTGCTCTGGCAACTCACCGCCGTTCGCCAAACCTTCATGGACCAAATCGTCAAGCACTGCCAGAAACGCGGTCAGGGTTTTGCCTGAGCCGGTGGGCGCTGCAATCAAGGTCGAGCGCCGTGCCTTGATCAACGGCCATGCTTGCGCCTGAGCGGGAGTGACCGCCGGGAATGTATTGCTAAACCAAGCGCTGACCGCCGGATGAAACGGGCTCAGCACCGGGTCGGGAAGGGTTAGAAGATTCATCCGCTTTTTATGCGGGCGGGGCCGTAAAGATGCAAGCGCCTCTCGTCAAACAAGCGTCCCTTTAGATACCGTTTCGACGCTCACTCCGAACGCGTTTCATCGGCACCAAAAAAAGACGCAAACCCATACCGGCCGGGCGCCTCTTGGGTGAAAGGAGTCAACGTGTTATGTTTGCAGCCGTTTTTATTAATTTTTTTTTGAACCGATTCTGATACCGAGCCTGCTGACTCTATGCGAATGCGCCTTATGCTGTTGGGCGGCGGGAATGCCCTTGGGCAGGCGCTGATTCGACTTGGTGCCGAGGAAAATGTTGGTTTCCTCGCACCGCGCCCACCGCAAGACGGTTGGGATGCCGCGAGCCTGACGCAACTGCTTGATGACACCCGTCCTGATGCCTTGATCAACCTCGCTTACTACTTCGACTGGTTTCAGGCGGAGACCGTGAGCGAAACCCGTCTGGCCGGACAGGAACGCTCCGTGGAGCGTCTTGCCGAACTGTGCCAGCACCACAATATCAGTTTGCTGCAACCGTCCAGCTACCGGGTATTCGATGGTTCGCGGGCAACGGCGTACAGTGAAAAAGACGAGCCGGTGCCGCTGGGCCTGCGTGGCCAGGCGCTATGGCGAATTGAGCAAAGCGTGCGAGCAATCTGTCCGCAGCATGTGCTGTTACGCTTTGGCTGGCTGCTTGATGACAGCAGCGATGGTGTGCTTGGCCGTTTGCTCAAACGCGCTGAGCAACCTGAAGAATTGTTGATGGCCGATGACCGTCGCGGCAACCCGACGCCTGTGGACGATGCGGCACGGGTGATCATTTCCGTACTCAAGCAACTCGATTGTGCAGCGCCGTTGTGGGGTACTTATCACTACGCGGGACACGAAGCGACTACGCCACTGGCGTTGGGTCAGGCAATTTTGACCGAAGCTCGTCTGTTGCATCCGCTGGCGATCGAAGCCCCTACCGCGCAGGCCCATGCCGCCCGCGCAGACGCTGCTGACGAGCCGCAACACGGTGTGCTTGCCTGCAAAAAAATCCTCCATACCTTTGGTATCAAGCCCCGCGCCTGGCGTGCCGGTTTGCCAAGCTTACTGGACCGTTATTATCGCCATGCTTGATGCACCTGTTTTAATTACCGGCGGCGCCGGCTTTATTGGTTCGCACTTGGTCGATGCATTGCTCGCCAAAGGCTACGCTGTGCGCGTACTGGACGACCTTTCTACCGGTAAACGCAGTAATTTACCGATGGACAACCCGCGTCTCGAATTGATTGAAGGCGATGTCGCCGATGCAATGTTAGTTGCTCGTTCTGCGTTGGGCTGTAGTGCGGTGGCGCACCTTGCGGCGGTGGCTTCGGTTCAAGCGTCCGTGGACGATCCGGTGCGCACTCATCAAAGCAATTTCATCGGCACCCTGAACGTCTGCGAAGCCATGCGCCAAGCCGGGATCAAAAGGGTATTGTTTGCGTCGAGCGCGGCGGTTTATGGCAACAACGGTGAAGGGGAGTCCATCGACGAAGATACGCCCAAGTCACCACTAACCCCTTATGCCTCAGACAAACTGTCGAGCGAGTATTATTTGGATTTCTACCGCCGCCAACATGGGCTGGAACCGGTAATTTTTCGCTTCTTTAATATCTTCGGTCCACGCCAAGACCCATCGTCGCCCTATTCGGGTGTGATCAGCATTTTCTGCAAGCGCGCCGAAAGCGGCCTGCCTATCGCTATCTTTGGCGATGGCGAGCAAACCCGTGATTTCGTTTACGTGGGCGATCTGGCTGGGGTGTTGGTGCAAGCATTGGAGTTACCGGAAGTCGCGGCGGGCGCGATCAACGTCGGGCTTAATCAGGCCACCACGTTGAACCAGTTGCTGGCAGCGTTATCGCAAGTGGTTGGGGCATTGCCCGAGGTTACTTACCTGCCGGCGCGCTCTGGGGATATTCGCCACTCGCGTGCCAATAACGGGCGCTTGCTGGAGCGATTTAAGTTCCCTGAACCGACGCCCTTAAGTGTGGGGTTGGCACGGTTGCTGGGACGCTAGACAGCACTTCGCGAATGAAGTCGCCTCTCATTAGATGAGGGCGCCTTTATTCGCGAGATGTCGAACTAAAAAACGCTCAGTTAGAACTTGTAGCCCAGGCCAACCATGTAGACCCAAGGATCAACTTCAAGGCTAACTTTGGTCTGGCCGATGCCGAGTGCGGATGGGCCGTTCACTGTCGCTTTGGTGCTCATGTCGATGTACCAGACAGAGGCGTTAAGCATCACTCGGTCAGTCAACATGTAGTCGGCACCCAGTTGCCCGGCTATCCCTACTGAGTCCTTGACCTTAAGGTTGCTGAAGCCTTCGTTTTTGCGCTCGCCGGTCAAGTCGCCGCTGAAAAATGCGGTGTAGTTCAAGCCAACACCGACATAGGGTTGAAACTTCGACGCAGTGTCAAGCGGGTAGTACTGCAACGACAAGGTAGGTGGCAGCTGTTTGATGGTACCCAGCTTGCCATCCAGTGCCGGGCTAAGGCCTTTGACACCAACAGTGTGATTGAACGGGGTTGCCGCTAGCAGCTCAATGCCGACGTGGTTGGTCAGCATGTAAGCTACCGCTAGGCCGAGCTGTGTGTCGCTGTCCAACGTCGCTTTCGTGCCGGCGGCTTTCACCCCGTCAAACTTCAGGTTACCGCTATCTTCATTGGGGGCTACGACCGCCGCACCCGCACGAACGATGATGTCGCCAGCTTCGTGGGCTTGGGCAACGAGGGAGGCGCTGAGCGCCAGCGCAAAAAGAGACGCGCCGAGCAGTGATTTGTGCATGAAGGCTCCGTTAGACATTAATTGTGGCGATGTCTAATGGTATGGCGGCAATGCAGCGACCCTTTTGACCCAGCTCAATGAAATTGAACTATAGGGAACTAACCGGGCAACGGTGCCGTCTCGCACCTGACACACTCAATATCGGGGCGTCTGTGTCCCGAGTTTGCAACGCGAGAAAGCTGGATTCAGGAATCGGGTAGTTCATAGGCGTAGATTTTCTCCGCGGCCATTTTGTAGCCTGCGTCGGCCAATTCGCTGGTGGATGATTCGACTTTCATCGAGCCTTCGATCCAGTACGGTTGATACAGCTCATCGAGTTTTACCCCGACTTTACTGGTGACGTAGACAATTTGATTCGAAGGCGGAGGCGGCACGTGGATGCAGGCGCCGAAGTAGGGCACCAGCAGAAATTCGGTCACGCGGCCCTCTTCGGTTACTTCCAGTGGCACGATATAGCCTGGCAAACGAATGTGTTGGCCGTTGAGCGATTTGACCACAGGGGCAGACGGCGACTGCTGTTTCGCTGCGGGAGCGGACTCAGCTGACAGCGCATCGGACATACCTGACAGGTTATGAATCGGTGCGGGTTGTGGCTTGAGTTTTGGCGCATCGGGGGGAATCATTTGTTCCCACGCCAAATCACGCGGCTGGGCATCGGCCGCGTCCGCGGCCGTCGCGGCCAGTAATGGCGCCATCAGCAGCAACAGCGCGAACAGTGTGCGCGACATGATGAAAACCCTCATAAGCGAATCGACAGACCGTCAGCCAAAGATTGGCGGTAGGCGCGCCAGGCGGGCACGGTGCCAATCAGCAGAGCAGCGGCCAGAATACCGCCGAGCAGGGTCCATTCATATGTGCTGGGCAGTGACAGTGGCAAGAACAATCCGTAACTCGATTGCACATAGCCCTGCGCCGATGCGATGCCGACGTACAGTAAAACCACGCCACTGACCACGCCCCCCAAAGCCAACGCGAAGGCTTCGAGAATTAACAGGCTGGCAATGTGCCAAGGTCGCGCGCCCACCGAACGCAGGATCGCCATTTCACGACGTCGCTCGTTGAGACTGGTCAAAATTGCGGTGAGCATTCCTATTAAGCCGGTCACCACCACGAACAACGAAATAATAAACAGCGCTCGTTCTGCGGTGCTCATTAGGCTCCAGAGCTCTTGCAGGGCGACGCCGGGCAGGATCGCCAGCATGGGTTCGCCTCGGAACTCGTTGATGTCGCGCTGTACGGCGAAGGTCGCGATCTTGTTGTTCAAACCGAGCATGAAGGCGGTAATCGCGGTGGGTGTCAGGTCCATGTTGCGTGCTTGATCAGCGCTGATTCTGCCGGCGCCTCGGGCGGGAACGCCGTTATGCCAATCGATATGGATCGCTTCCATGCCGCCGAGGCTGATATGCAGCGTGCGGTCAACAGGCGTGCCGGTACGTTTCAAAATCCCGACCACGGTGAACGGCTTGTCGTCGTGCTTGACCAGGCTGACCACCGCCACGCCGTGAGCCAGTACCAGTTTGTCGCCCAACTTATACTTCAACGCATCGGCTACTTCCGCTCCCAACACCACTTCAAACGGGTCGGTGGCAAATGCTCGACCGCTGGCTAATTCCAGGTGCTGTTGACGGCCGTACTGATAGTGCTCGAAGTAGGCTTCGTTGGTGCCCATGACCCGATAGCCACGGTGTGAGTCACCCAAGGAAATCGGGATGGCCCATTTCACGTGAGGATCGTTGGCGAAATGTTCAAAGCTGTCCCAACGAATATTGTTGGTGGCGTTGCCGATGCGGAATACCGAATACAGCAGCAAGTTAATCGAGCCGGACCGCGCGCCGACGATCAAGTCGGTGCCGCTAATAGTGCTGGCGAAGCTGGCTCGCGCCTCGGTGCGAACGCGCTCGACGGCCAATAGCAAGCAGACCGACAAAGCGATAGCGAATGCGGTCAGAAACGCGGTGAAGCGGCGATTAGCCAGACTAGCCATGGCTAGACGAAACAAATACATCTCAGACCTCTGCGGCGACGGCGGCGCGATTGAGTTCGGACAACGACAGGTTACGGTCGAACAGTGGCGCAAGGCTTTGGTCGTGGCTGACAAACAGCAGGCTGGCCCCGGCTTCCTGACATTCCGCAAACAGCAGGCGGATAAATGCTTCACGGGCATCGGCATCCAACGCAGACGTAGGTTCGTCAGCGATTACCAGCTCGGGTTGGCCGATCAGTGCGCGGGCGGCGGCAACTCGTTGTTGCTGGCCTATGGACAATGAATCCGCGCGCCGACTCAACAACGCCGGGTCCTTCAACCCCAAGTGCGCGAGCAACGTTGCGGCAGCCTGATCGACACTGCCATGGCGTTGGGCCGCCCGAGCGGCGCGGAGTTTGGAAAAATGACAAGGCAGCTCTACGTTTTCCCGCACTGACAAAAACGGCAGCAAGTTGAACTGCTGAAAGATATAACCGGTATGGTCCACTCGGAAATGGTCCTTGGCGCCGGCCGACATTTGCGTCAGCTCTTGGCCCAGCAGGCGGATACTTCCTCGGTCTGGAGTCTGCACGCCGCCCAGCAGCCCGAGCAGCGTGGTTTTTCCGCTGCCACTAGGGCCTTTCAGGAAAAGGGTTTCACCTGGCTCCAGGCGAAACACCGGAATATCCAGCAGCGGCGCATGGCCCGGCCAGCTAAAGCCAAGATCGGATAGCTCGATAAGTGCTTGGGTCATGAGGGGCAAGTTCACAGGGTGATCAAAACAGGGTTGTCAGAACTTCAGGGTGGCGTTATCAGGCGTCGCTTCGGTGCCTTGCTGGCCACTCGGCGCGATCAGTTGTACCTGAATTCTATGGGTGTTGGGGAACGTCTTGAAAATTTGTGAAAGATCAAAACTTTTCAATGCGGAAGGGGCATCGCAGACAAAGACGTAATGCGCATGGATTTCGCTATGGTGATCCGTTTCGCCGGCTTCAGCCTGGGCATGCGTGTCGTTATCGTCGTTGTGATCATCGGCTGCATCAGGCTTGTCGCCGAACAGCGGACTCTGGAGTTTTTGCGTGGTCACCGCGCATTTAGCGGCCAACGGCAGATTGAACAGCGCTTGGGACTTCAGCAGCAATTCGCGGGCGTTAGCGAGTTTAGCTTTGTCGGTGTCCGTACTCGCTTCGTGTTCGAAACCGACGATATTCATCGACGGGCTGTCTAGCTCGAATTCCAGCGACTTACCGTCTAGCGCTATGTCCAGGCGCGCAACACCGTGCTCATGGGCGCCGAGACTGGCATGCTCGACTTCGGCGGCATGCACCATGGCTAGTGGAAGCAGAGCGAAAGGCAAGGCGAGCAGCAAATGACGCATGGTAACTCCGGAGACAGAGGGGATTAATTCGTTATGTGATCTTATAACAATTAATTAGCGCCATGCGACCGCTTCCCGAATGAGTTCGGTCCCACTGATACTATTCGATCACCCTGTGGAACCAAATTCATTCGGGAAGGCCCCTGCGGCGGTCATTCTTAATAGGGAAATAGACATGTTACGAATTCGCGGAACCATCGGCGATTGGCCGGTGGACCTGACGCTCGAATTGGATGAAAGCGATTGGGCGCAACTCGGCGCGCAAGTACAGGCGACGAAACCGGCAAGCCCGGCACCAACACAGACGCCTGTCAGCCGGGATGACGCCATCTGGCTGATTGCCAAAGATCTGTTGCGCAAAGCAGGGCAAATGAATGGCCCGGAGCTGCTGGGTCAACTTGAGGCCATGACCGGTAGCACTGCAGCAGGCAAACGCTTGTTAGTGCGTTTACGCCACAGTGCCGATGTCAAGGTGGTGAACGGTGCCGACGCGCCGCTTTATAGCTGGGTCAGTTAGTAAAGCGCGGCAAATAATTTGCGGCGATACGTGGTGACCAACGGGTGGTCGTTGCCCAGCAGGTCAAACACTTGCAGCAAGGTTTTGTGCGCGAGACCTTCGGCATAGCTGCGATTGCGGATGAACAGCTTCAATAATCCTTCCAGCGCGGCCTCGTATTGTTGACGGGACAGTTGCTGAATCGCTAATTGATGAGCGGCCTCATCGTCCTGCGGATTTTTCGCCAAACGGGTTTTAAGGTCGGCAACGTCCGGCAAGCTCGCCGCTTCAACCAAGAACGTCAGTTGCGCTTTTGCGCCAGCCAGAGCGGCCTTGTGTTCATCACCCTTCACCGCGTCGAGCACTGCGCCAGCTTCGACCAGCTCACCGCGTTCAGCCAGGCAACGTGCGTACAGAATCAGCGCAGCGGTGTTGGTGTTGTCTTCGCCGAGCAGATGCTTCAACACCGCTTCGGCATCCGCGATGCTGCCTTCGGCAAACAGTAACTGTGCTTGCTCCAATGGGTCGGCGGCGGCAGGCAGAGGTAACTGGACGTGCGGTTCGAGAATCGTTCGAATGGCAGACTCAGGTTGTGCGCCGGTAAACCCGTCCACCGGTTGACCGTCCTTAAACAGCACTACGGTTGGCAGGCTGCGAATGCCAAAGCGCGCCACGATGTCTTGCTCGGCGTCGCAATCGACCTTCGCCAGCAGCAATTCACCTTGGTACTCATCGGCGATTTTCTTCAGCAGCGGCATCAGCACCTTGCAGGGCGCACACCATTCAGCCCAGAAGTCCACTAGCACAGGCCGATGAAACGACGCCTCAATAACCAGTTGGTCGAAGGTCGCGGTGGTTGCGTCGAAGATGTACGGGGTGTCCTGGCTCATCGCTAGTCTCGAAAAGTGCGTTCAATGGCGCAACTATATCACCGCGTTTGGCCTCGATTCAGTTACTGCGCTTATCGAGATCTGTGCGAGCGAACTTATTCGGGACGCGGGCGGCGCGGCCTTCGCGAATAAATACGGCCCCAGAGGTTTTTCGATTGATTCGGGGCATCGCTTTACGGCGCCACAACCAACTGCAACGCACCCAGCGCCTGAGTATTACCTTGTTCGATACGCAGCGACGGCAGGTGCAGGATCAATTGACCGGACTGGCTCGCCCGGCCGCGCAATTCGACGCGGGCACCCACCGGGAACGATTCCGGGTTGAAGCGCAGTTGAAACGGTAGAGGCTGATTAGTGCCGGTCAGCGTAGTGTTGGCTAACAAACGCTGGGGGCGGCCACGGTCATCAATGACCAACAGCGCCAGTTCCACTTGCGCGCCTGGTGGCGCGCCGAGTAACTGGCCGCTTAATTCGCGTTGATGGGCGGGTAATGGACCCAAGCCTTCCTGAACTTTAACGGCGGCAGGCTGCTGCACTGCTGGTTTGGCCTCGGCAGGTTTTTTCGGCGCTTCGCTGCTGCACGCGGCCAAAAGGCCAACAAGGCTTAGCAAAACAAAGTGTCGTAGCGACATGAACAACTCCAACAAAACAAAATCTGGGGGAGGCGCGACAGGGGCGCGCAGTATTGCCCAGCGGATGAATTTCACACTGCGCGCAGCGCGTCTATATACCGTAAACCTCTGGTCTTGTCTCGCCGGTAATATGTCCTGGCGTGCGCCTTATGTTTGCCGCGCTGGAAATAAATGAAAACTCGCCCTACCATGAGCCTCCCTTTTTTTGTTGCCTGCCACCATGCACTGTCCTTTCTGCGGTGCCAATGACACCAAGGTCATTGATTCACGCCTCGTCGCCGAAGGCGAGCAGGTCCGTCGCCGTCGCGAATGCCTAGCCTGTGGCGAGCGTTTCACGACGTTTGAAACCGCCGAACTGGTACTCCCGCGCCTGATCAAGCAAGACGGCAGTCGCCAGCCCTTTGACGACGATAAGCTCCGTGCCGGCATGCAGCGCGCATTGGAAAAACGTCCCGTTAGTGTTGAGCTTCTTGAGGCGTCGCTGGCGCGCATTAAGCACAAGCTGCGCGCGACCGGCGAGCGCGAAGTCAAATCGCTGGTGGTGGGCGAATTGGTGATGGGCGAGCTGCAAAAGCTCGACGAAGTGGCCTACATCCGTTTCGCTTCGGTTTATCGGCGTTTTCAAGACCTCAATGAATTTCGGGAAGAGATAGACCGTCTTGCCCGCGAACCGGTGAAAGAATGAACTCACTGTCGACTGAACAGGGCGCCCTTGACCGCCATTACATGTCCCGTGCGTTGGAACTAGCGCGCAAGGGTATTTATACCGCGCACCCGAACCCACGGGTCGGTTGCGTCATCGTCCGCGACGGGCAGGTGGTCGGCGAAGGCTGGCATGTCCGCGCCGGTGAGCCGCACGCTGAGGTGTACGCACTGCGTCAGGCTGGTGACAAGGCCAATGGCGCCACCGTTTACGTCACCCTTGAACCTTGCAGTCACCATGGCCGTACCCCGCCGTGCGCCGACGCCTTGGTCACTGCCGGTGTCGCACGGGTTGTGACAGCGATGCAAGACCCCAATCCGGAGGTCGCGGGCAAAGGCTTGTTGCGCTTGATGACAGCGGGTATCGCGGTGCAAAGCGGCGTGCTGGAAAGTGACTCGCGAGCACTGAACAAAGGCTTTTTGAAGCGCATGGAGCACGGCCTTCCGTACGTGAGGGTCAAGTTGGCCATGAGCCTTGATGGGCGCACCGCCATGGCCAGTGGCGAAAGCAAATGGATAACCGGCCCTGCGGCGCGTTCTGCAGTACAGCGGCTTCGTGCGCAATCAAGCGTGGTATTGACCGGTGCCGACACGGTATTGGCCGACGGCGCACGCCTGACGGTGCGCCCAGACGAATTGGGCCTTGATGCTGAATTGACCGCGCTGGCCCTCACTCGGCCGCCTTTGCGCGTTCTGGTGGATGGTCGCTTGCGAGTACCGCTTGATGCACCTTTCTTTAAGGCAGGTAGCACCCTGGTGGTGACCTGCGCTGCTGCATCTGCCCGTGAACGCTATCTCGCCGAAGGCCATGAAATGCTGGCGTTGGCGAACAGCGCAGGTCAAGTTGATCTGCATAAATTGATGGTCGAGCTGGCGGCACGCGGCGTTAATGACGTGCTGATCGAAACCGGCCCAGGACTGGCAGGTGCGTTTACTCGGCTCGGGCTGGTCGATGAATTTCAGATTTTTGTCGCAGGCAAGTTCTTGGGCTCCTCGGCGCGGCCGCTGCTTGATTTGCCGTTGGCAAAAATGAGCGAAGCGCTGGAACTCAAAATCATTGAAATGCGTGCTGTCGGTGACGATTGGCGAGTCATCGCCGTACCCGCCTGATAGGCGCCTATTATTTTTAGCCACTGCTCCGCGCTGGCTTTGTTCTCCAGGGGGACCACATGTTTACCGGCATTATTGAATCCATTGGCAGTATCCGCGCGCTGACCCCAAAAGGCGGCGATGTTCGCGTTCATGTGGCCACCGGCAAACTCGACCTCATCGACGTCAAGCTTGGCGACAGCATTGCGGTGAATGGCGTCTGCCTGACCGCCGTCGAGTTACCGGGTGATGGTTTTTGGGCGGATGTCAGCCGCGAAACCCTCGATTGCACGGCGTTCGACGATCTTAAGACCGGCAGCCCGGTAAACTTGGAAAAAGCGTTGACCCCCACCACGCGCCTCGGCGGCCATCTGGTCAGCGGGCATGTCGACGGAGTGGGTGAGGTGTTGTCGCGGGAGGAAAATGCCCGCGCTATCCAGTTCCGCATACGAGCGCCGCGTGAGTTAGCCAAATACATCTCGCACAAAGGCTCAATCACCGTCGATGGCACCAGCCTGACCGTGAACGCTGTCAATGGCGCTGAATTCGATCTGACCATCGTCCCGCATACCCTGGCTGAAACCATCATGGCCGAGTACAAGCCGGGACGCCGGGTCAACCTGGAAGTGGACTTGCTGGCGCGTTATCTGGAACGTCTGTTATTGGGCGATAAGGCCGCAGAGCCGAACGCTGCAGCAGGCGGCATTACCGAAAGTTTTCTAGCCGCCAATGGCTACCTAAAATCCTGAACCGATAGGGGGTGCCGTGTGGCGCTCAACAGCATTGAAGAACTGGTTGAAGATATCCGCCAAGGCAAAATGGTCATCCTCATGGATGACGAAGACCGTGAGAACGAAGGCGACCTGATCATGGCCGCCGAGTGCGTCCAGGCTGAACACATCAATTTCATGGCCAAGCATGCGCGTGGCTTGATTTGCATGCCCATGAGCCGCGAGCGCTGCGAAACCCTCAAGTTGCCGTTGATGGCGCCGCGCAACGGCTCCGGTTTCGGCACCAAGTTCACGGTTTCCATCGAAGCGGCGGAAGGCGTCACCACCGGTATTTCTGCTGCCGACCGCGCCCGCACCGTGCAGGCGGCTGCGTCCAAAGACGCCAAGGCTGAAGACATCGTCAGCCCAGGCCATATTTTTCCGCTGATGGCCCAGGCCGGCGGCACGCTTGCACGCGCTGGCCATACCGAAGCAGCCTGCGACTTGGCGCGCATGGCCGGTTTTGAACCGAGCGGCGTGATCTGTGAAGTAATGAACGACGACGGCACCATGTCCCGTCGTCCTGAGCTGGAAACCTTTGCGGCTGAACACGGCATTAAAATTGGCACTATCGCCGACTTGATCCATTATCGGATGATCCACGAACGTACCGTTCAGCGGATTGCCGAGCAGCCAATGGACAGCGAATTGGGCCAGTTCAATCTGGTGACCTACCGCGACTCAGTCGAAGGCGATGTGCACTTGGCCCTGACCCTAGGCAAGATTTGCGCGGACGAGCCGACTTTGGTGCGAGTGCACAACATGGACCCGTTGCGTGACCTGTTAATGGTCAAGCAGCCTGGTCGCTGGAGCCTTCGAGCCGCGATGACCGCCGTGTCCGAGGCCGGCAGTGGCGTCGTGTTATTGCTGGGCCACCCACTGGATGGCGACGTGTTGCTGGCACATATTCGTGAAACCGCAGAGGGCACACCGCTGAAGAAGCCCACCACTTACAGCATCGTCGGTGCTGGCTCGCAAATCCTTCGCGACCTGGGCGTAAGAAAAATGCGCCTCATGAGTTCGCCAATGAAGTTCAATGCGATATCCGGTTTCGATCTGGAAGTTGTAGAATACGTGCCCTCCGAATAGCGACCGGTCAGGCAGCGGCTGAAAATCGATGATTTTCATGCGTTCTGCCCGACAGTCTGCAGTTGGTGGCCTAAAATCCCTCAAAGCACGCCGATTGGGCGTGCTTGCTCTTTAAGATGAGACGCACCCTAATGACCCTGAAGACCATCGAAGGTACCTTCATCACGCCCCAAGGCCGTTACGCCTTGGTGGTTGGCCGCTTCAACAGCTTTGTCGTCGAAAGCCTGGTGAGCGGTGCTGTTGATGCATTGGTTCGCCATGGTGTGAGCGAAAGCAATATCACCATCATCCGTGCGCCGGGTGCCTTCGAAATTCCGCTGGTGGTGCAAAAAGTTGCTCAGCGCAGCGAATACGCCGCCATCATCGCTTTGGGCGCTGTTATTCGTGGCGGCACGCCGCACTTCGAATACGTCGCTGGCGAATGCGTCAAAGGCCTGTCCCAGGTTTCCATGGAGTTCGGCGTGCCGGTTTCTTTCGGTGTGCTGACTGTCGACTCCATTGAGCAAGCCATCGAACGTTCCGGCACCAAAGCCGGTAACAAAGGCGCTGAAGCCGCCCTTTGCGCCATTGAAATGGTCAGCTTGCTGGCACAGTTGGAGGCCCAATGATTTCCGACGAAAGCGACCAGTTCAACCCTCGCGATGCCAAAGACCCTGAGATCGCCAAGGGCAAAAGCGCCAAGCGTCGTGAAGCGCGTCAACTCGCGACACAAGCGCTGTATCAATGGCACATGGCAGGACATTCGCTAAACGAAATCGAAGCGCAATTTCGCGTCGATAACGATTTCAGCAACGTCGACGCTACTTATTTCCAGGAATTGCTGCACGGCGTTCCGACCAACAAGACCGAGATCGACACCGCTCTAGCGCCTTGCCTGGACATTACCATCGACGAGCTCGACCCGGTTGAGCTGGCGATCTTGCGTCTGTCGACGTATGAGCTGCTCAAGCGCATCGACGTGCCGTATCGCGTGGTAATAAACGAAGGTATCGAGCTGGCGAAAGTCTATGGCTCTACCGACGGCCACAAGTTCGTCAACGGTGTGCTGGATAAACTGGCTCCGCGCTTGCGTGAAGCCGAGGTAAAGGCTCACAAGCGTTCTTGAACGCTTGATCCTCATGGACGAATTCGCCCTGATCCGTAACTACTTCGCCGCTGCGCCCTGTGCGCAAGTCGGCGAGGGCATTGTCTTGGGGATCGGCGACGATTGCGCCCTGCTGACGGTGTCGTCCGGCGAGCAGTTAGCCATTTCTACCGACACGCTGGTATCTGGCGTGCATTTCCCCGATCGCTGCGACCCTTTTCTGTTGGGTCGGCGTGCGCTTGCGGTGGCTGCCAGCGACTTGGCCGCCATGGGTGCAACCCCGCTAGCCTTTACCCTCGCCCTGACGTTGCCCGACGTCCACGCCGACTGGCTGCACGCGTTCGCCCGGGGTTTGGACTTGATGGCTCAGCGGTGCTCGCTACGGCTGGTGGGGGGTGATACCACCCGCGGGCCGCTGAGCCTGACGTTGACGGTGTTTGGCCGGGTGCCGGCCGGTTTGGCATTGACTCGTAGTGGCGCCCAAGTGGGTGATCTATTGTGCGTTGGCGGCGAATTGGGTGACGGGGCCGGCGCATTACCGTTGGTACTCAACCAGCGCGCTGCCGAGTCGACCATCGCTGAAGCGTTGTTGGCGCGCTATTGGTCACCGCAACCGCAATTGACGCTGGGCCTGGCTCTGCGCGGCAAGGCCACGGCAGCGTTGGACATCTCTGACGGGTTATTGGCCGATTGCGGGCACATCGCCTTGGCATCCGCTGTGCGGCTGGTGATTGAGCGCGATGCGCTGCCAATGTCGGCGGCCCTGATAGGTTTTCTTGGGCTGGAAGCTGCACGTGAGGCGGCGCTTAGTGGCGGCGACGATTACGTGCTCGCGTTTACCTTGCCCGCGTCGAATTTGGCTGGGTTGCTCGCCGCGGGCTTGCCCGTGCATGTGATCGGTCGGGTCGAGGCGGGGCAGGGTGTGCGCCTGATCGACAGCGACGGAGCAGACGTCACGCCATTGGCGCGGGGCTATCAACATTTTCAGGAGAACCCGTGACAAATCATTCTAAAAAAACGCCAGGACAACGGGTGCCGCCGACGGTGTGGACCAACCCGTGGCATTTTCTAGCCTTCGGATTCGGCTCTGGCACTCTGCCTAAAGCTCCAGGTACTTGGGGGTCGCTGGTCGCGCTGCCGTTTGTTCCGCTGTGGCAAATGCTGCCGGACTGGGGTTATTGGCTGATGCTAGGCATCACCATGCTGTTTGGTTTTTGGCTGTGCGGCAAAGTCGCCGATGACCTTCGCGTCCATGACCATGAGGGCATCGTCTGGGACGAATTCGTCGGGATGTGGATTACCCTGTGGCTGGTCCCCGAGGGCTGGTATTGGTTGCTGGCTGGATTTTTGATGTTCCGCTTTTTCGACATTCTCAAGCCGTGGCCAATTAGCTGGATCGATAAGCACGTACACGGCGGCGTCGGGATCATGCTGGACGACGTGCTGGCGGGGGTATTTGCCTGGTTGGGGATGCAGGCGCTGGTGTGGCTTTCCGCCTCGTTCTAATGAGCGCCTTGTCTTCTAATTCATTGATGCTCATAGGGTGTTATCGATCAACTCGATATTTATAGGCAATAATTCAGCCGAAGCGTCCCTGAGAACCTGCTGTTACAATACTGTCCTTGCGAAATCTAAGTCCCAATCATGATCAGGAGCACAAAGGTGCCCGTCGTCTTCGTCGCTGCTTCCAAGCTGCCAACACCCTTTGCGCAATTCACCATGCACGGCTTTCTTGAGAAGGCCACTGGGCGCGAGCACATCGTTCTCAGTCTCGGTGACGTGGCTGATGGCGCGCCAGTACTGGGCCGTGTGCATTCCGAATGCCTGACTGGCGATGCGTTGTTCAGTCAGCGCTGCGACTGTGGCTCCCAGCTCGAAGCGGCATTGCGCGCCATCGCCGCAGAAGGCCGTGGCGTGTTGTTGTACCTGCGACAGGAAGGCCGGGGTATTGGTCTGCTGAACAAAATCCGCGCTTATGAGCTTCAAGATGGCGGTGCTGACACCGTTGAAGCGAACGAACGTCTGGGTTTCGCCGCCGACCAGCGTGATTACGCCATCTGCTTGCCAATGCTTGAGCATATGGGTGTCAAATCCTTGCGTTTGATGACGAATAACCCACGCAAGGTCAAGGCACTGACCGACATGGGCATCACCATCGCTGAGCGAGTGCCGCTGCACACAGGGCATAACCCGCACAATAAACAGTACTTGGCGACCAAAGCCGGAAAACTCGGCCATATGATGGGCAACGAACATCTGACTGAGGCTGGCCGCGCGTGACCCGAAATAACGTACGCCGCCGATTGGCTCTGGCGTGGTGGTGGCAGTTGTTTTTGACCTTGGCGCCGCTGCTGGTGGTCAACGGGATTTTTGGCACCAGCGAGGCGCTTGTGCCGATTCTGGCGATGCCAATGTTTGTCGCCGGCTTGGCGACGATGTTCGTTAGTTTGAAATACTTCGGCCCTTACAAGCATGCGTTGATCGCTACTGAAAAAGCCTTGGACACTCCCGAAGAGCCCGCCGCCTGGATTGAGTTGGCAGCGCGTCGACGTATCGCCTTTCTGGCCGCTGGCTTACCTGCTTGGGTTGGTGCGTTAGCGGTTTTTGTCGGGCTGGAGGCGGTGCCGTTATTTCTTCTGGCGTTCTCCAGCGCCGTGCTGCTTTACCTCTACCGCATTCCACGACAGTTGGGCTAAGCCCCAAATCTGCGCCCCTGTGGGAGGCAACTGGTGGCGAGCTGCTTAATGCGGCGCATCAGGTATAACTCACTTCAACGCTCGGCTTTTAGCGTGCCATCAATCCCAAACGCTGTCTTACAGACGCTTCGATCCCGGCTTCGTCCAGCCCGCACTCGGCCAGCATTTGCGCGGGTTTGGCGTGTTCAACGTAGCTGTCGGGCAAGCCAAGGTGCAGCACGGACTTGAGGATGTTTTCCCTGGCCAGGAACTCACTGACCGCCGCGCCGGCGCCGCCCATGATGGCGTTCTCTTCGAGGGTCACCAGCAGGTCATGCTCAGTGGCCATTTTTCGAACCAGCGCTTCATCCAGTGGCTTGACGAAACGCATGTCGACCACGGTGGCGTCCAGGGTTGCGGCTACTTTCAGCGCTTCAGCCATTTGCACGCCAAACACTAAAATGGCGACCTTTTGCCCGGTTCGACGGACAACACCCTTGCCGATTTCCAAAGGCTCAAGACCGCTGTCGATCAAAGCATTCGGGCCAGTGCCACGCGGATAACGAACGGCTGCGGGGCCGGCGTACAAATACCCGGTACTGAGCATTTTGCGTAATTCGTTTTCATCGCTGGGCGTCATCACCAGGATGCCGGGGATGCAGCGCAAATATGACAAGTCGAAGCTGCCGGCATGGGTCGGGCCGTCTTCGCCCACCAGACCGGCACGGTCGATTGCAAACAACACATCAAGATTTTGCACGGCGACGTCATGGATCAGTTGATCGTAACCGCGCTGCAAGAACGTGGAGTAGATCGCTACCACCGGCTTGGCGCCTTCGCACGCCATGCCCGCTGCCAGCGTAACGGCATGCTGCTCGGCGATGGCGACGTCGAAATAACGCTCTGGATAATGCTCGCTGAATTCAACCAGGTCCGAGCCTTCTTTCATCGCAGGGGTAATGCCGACCAGACGCGGGTCAGCCTCGGCCATGTCGCAGATCCATTGCCCGAACACCCCGGAATACTTCGGTCCGCTGGGTTTTTTCGGCGCGGCGGCAGGGGCGTTCAACGGTTCGAGTTTGGTAATCGCGTGGTAGCCAATCGGGTCAGCTTCCGCCGGAGCGAAGCCTTTGCCTTTTTTGGTTACCACGTGCAAGAACTGCGGGCCTTTGAGGTCACGCATGTTGCGCAAGGTTGCGATCAGGGTGGGTAAGTCATGGCCGTCGATAGGGCCGATGTAGTTCCAGCCGAGCTCTTCGAAAAGCGTGCCGGGAACCAGCATGCCCTTTGCGTACTCTTCGGTGCGCCGGGCAATTTCCCAGGCACCAGGCAGGCGTGATAGCACTTTTTTGCTGCCCTCGCGCATGCTGGCGTAGGTGCGGCTGGAGAGGATCTTCGCCAGATAATTCGACAGCCCGCCAACGTTGCGCGAGATCGACATATCGTTGTCGTTGAGTATAACCAGCATGTCGGCGGCGACTTCCGGCGCGTGGTTCAACGCTTCGAAAGCCATGCCTGCAGTCAGCGCGCCGTCACCAATAACAGCGATGGCCTTGCGTGAGCTTTTTTGCAGGCGGGCGCCGAGGGCCATGCCCAGTGCTGCGCTGATCGAAGTGCTGGAGTGGCCGACGCCAAAAGTATCGTACTCACTTTCACTGCGACGCGGAAAAGCGGCGACGCCGTCCTTCTGCCGCAGGCTGCCCATTTGCTGGCGACGCCCGGTGAGGATCTTGTGCGGATAGGCCTGATGGCCCACATCCCAGACCAAACGGTCGTCCGGGGTGTCGAACACGTAATGCAGGGCGATGGTCAGCTCAATGACGCCCAGGCCGGCACCAAAGTGCCCGCCTGTCTGGCCTACGGTATAGAGCAGCTCCAGGCGCAGTTCGTCCGCCAGGGTTTCCAGCTCAGCCTCGCCCAATCTGCGCAAGCCGTCCGGCGTATTCGCACGGTCGAGCAGGGGCGTCGTTGGGCGCTCGCGGGGGATCTCTTTGAACGTCGTGGGCATCAGGCGAATCGATATAAGTAAAAAGAGGCGGCAGTTTACCTGATGCATCGCGAGCTGCCCACGAAGCAGGGCAGAGGATGATCAGACAATGGTGGTATACACCTAGGTTCTAGACCCGACTGATGTCAGTCAGTTCGGTGAATGGCGCATTTCAACTGCGGCGATCAACGATATAGCGCGCAAGTTCGCGTAACGGCTTGGCAGCCGCGTCGAAAGGTCGCAGTGCATGCAGCGCCTGATCGCGTAGCTCCAGGGCATAGATTTTGGCTGCATCGAGGCCAAGCAGCGCAGGATAAGTCGGTTTATCGCGGGCAATATCGGCACCTTGGCGTTTGCCGAGGGTGGCGGTATCGCTTTCAACGTCAAGAATGTCGTCTTGCACCTGAAACGCGAGGCCGACGACTTGAGCATAGGTCTGCAGAGCGTTGAGTTCAGACGTTGCTGCGCGACCACTGGCAAGTGCACCAAGCGTGACACTGGCTTCGATCAGTGCGCCAGTCTTGTGCCGATGCATAAACGCCAAGGCGGCTTGATCAAGCTTGAGCCCCACTGACCCCAAATCAATCGCCTGTCCGCCGACCATGCCGGCCGGGCCTGCCGCATGAGTCAACACGCGGACCATGTTGAGTCGCGTGTCGGCATCCTGTGGCGTCAGGGTTGAATCGAGTAGCACGCTGAAAGCCATACTTTGCAGGCCATCACCGGCGAGAATCGCGCAGGCTTCATCGAAAGCTTTGTGAGTAGTGGGCTGGCCGCGACGTAGATCGTCATCGTCCATCGCCGGTAAATCGTCATGCACCAGCGAATAAGCGTGAATCAGCTCAACTGCGCACGCTACGCCGTCGGCCAGCGCCAAAGGCGATCCTAGCGCTTCGCAGGCAGCATAGGCGAGCAATGGGCGGACACGTTTGCCACCGTTCATTACGCTATAGCGCATGGCGGCGTAGAGGCGATTCAATTCAGGGCTGGGTGCCAGAAACAGGCCATCAAGGGCCGCGTTGACGCGGGCCTGAATAAGGGCCTGATAGACGGCAATCATTCCGGCTGGTCCGCATCGAAAGGCTCTTCAGCCAATTCGCCGTCGCGTTCAAGGAGGACTTGCACCTTCTGCTCGGCTTGGGCCAATGCGCCTTGGCAGTCACGGGTCAGGCGGATACCTTGCTCGAAAGCGGTCAATGAATCTTCCAACGACAGTTCGCCGTTTTCGAGACGTTCGACCAGCGTTTGCAGATCAGCGAGGGACTGTTCGAAATCCAATGCAGCTTTTTTGCGGGCCATGGGTGGCGATCTCGATGGGCATTAAACCGGCGCGACACTAGCAGAGCGAGGGCTTTGGGGCAAATGACAGGCGGCGAAAATCGATTCTGACCCTTGGCGTGGTCCACACCGGTGCACTGTCGTTTATCTACCCGATTGCGGCGATTTTCGTCGACTGGTTTGCGTTCGGCCATCGCTTGAACGTTATGCAGTGGCTGGGCGTGATTGCGATTTTGCTGGCCGCAGCAGGTATGCAGCAGGGTTGGGGCCCGCGCACGGCCGTTCGGCACTCGCTGCCATTGTAGGCGTGAACCGCGCTATAGACAGTAGGCCTATAAGAAGTGGGTGTGCTAAACCGCCACTTCCACCCGATTACGCCCGCTGCGTTTTGCGTCGTAGAGCGCAGCGTCGGCGATGCTGTACGCGGTGTCAAAGTCGGTGCCGCCGGGGCTGATGCTCACGCCAAAACTGGCCGTTATAGTGCGATTGACCGGCGCTGCGAATACGTGGCTGGCGATGGCATCGCGCATGGCTTCGGCAAGACGCGCGCCTTCCTCAAGGTTTCGCGTAGAAAGCAGTACGGTGAATTCTTCACCGCCGACGCGGCCGATGACTCCGTGGTCAGCCACGATCCGTCGCAGGCAGGTGACGATGCCTTGAATTACCGCATCGCCGGTGGGATGGCCGAAGTCGTCGTTGACGCGCTTGAAATAATCAATGTCTAGCACGATCATCACCACGCTGCCGTCGCGCAATGCTTGCCCCGCCAGCTCAATCACGGCGCCACGGTTCAGTACGCCTGTCAGCGCATCATGGGTCGCCCGGTGTTCGAGTTGCTGAGCCAGCATCTTCAGTTGCACGTTTAGCGCATTCATTTCTCGCTCGGCGCGGTCGCTACGGCCAATCAGGCGGCGGGTCTCGCGCATCAAGCGTTCGAAGTGGGTGATCAATTCACCCAACGATTGGCGATGCACGTGGGACTCCGCGTTAGACGCGGCATACGCTGCACGGGCGCTGTCGAGGGCCGTGTTCTCGCTTTTGAACAAGTCCGGGAGATCGTCCATCGGCATGTCCTGAGAAGAAGCTAGAGCGGGCATGGTGTCCTCACTGAGTTGAAACCGGATGATCGGTGAAGTCGATGGCCTTGAAGTCTGCTTGCAACTCCTCGCCGAATTCCAGAATTGTTTCGTCTTCTTCGTCGTGATACCAATTCATTTGCACGCGGTTACCGGACTGCGCCGATCGGTCCAGGGCGTCAAAGATGCTGAAAAGCATCTTGGTGCTGGAACTGTTGAAGTAGGCCAGTGCGACGTTGGCGGTAATCACTACGCTTTCGCAGGTCTCCAGGTAGGCGCGCAACTGTTGGATGATCGGGGCATAGAACGCCGCCGCGTTTTCTGGGTACGACTCCCCCTTGAGAGACAACAGGTGCTGATCGAAACGAAAATCGACTTCAGGTGAAGTAGCCGTTGCAGCGATATGCAGGTTATCCATGGCTCTTGTCGCTCTTGTTATTCAGATGATGGCTTTCAGACAAAACAAGGTGGTTTCGGGGTCGTCCGCGCGCGGGTGAAAGTCGAATTCCAGCGGCGCGCTGGCGTCGCGCGCCATGGTTAGAAAACCTAGCCCCGCGCCTTTGCTGTCCACTGGAGTTTCGGCACGTAGTGTTGCCTTGTAGGCCACCTTGATCTGCTCAAGCGTCATGTCACGTAACGGCTCTAACTTGGCACGCAATGCAACGACGTCCGCAGTGGCGATGGGGTTGGCGCACAGCATCAAATGGCCACCTGGGTTCGCGGTGATACACACCGCGCCTTGCCGTAGTGCGCCGTTATCTGGGCCTGGAGGCAGCGCGTCCGAGGAGTAGTGAATGATGTTTTGCGACAGTTCGACAAACGATGAAAACAACTTGCGCCGTGTCGGACCACTGACCCCTGAAACTTCCAGTTGTAGCTTCACCACCTCGGCCATGGCCGCGACGATGCTGTGGGAGAAATAACCCATGTGATAAAAAATCACATTGCGCTGCTGGGCGAGGTCGAAAAACGCGCAGTCCAGATCGGACGAAGACAAATCACTCATAGGTTGTCCTGAATGCGGGCACAAAATAGGGTCAGGTCGTCGCGACGGGTTTGAGTCGCCTGCCATGTTCCGAGGTTTTGCCGTAACTGCTCGCAGATCACGCTCGCCGGTTCGCCACGGTGCTCAAGGATTACGTCGCAGGTTTGACGCTTGCCGAATGCAATGTTACGCGGCCCGCCGATTTGGTCGATCAGGCCGTCGGTGGCGATGAATAAGACGCTTGCGGGCGGCACGGCAACGGTGCTTTGAGTCCATTCGTAGTCGGCGTGGCTGTCTACGTATCCAACGCCCATGCGCTGACCTGCGAGGGTGTCGAACTGGTCGGCGTCGGGCCTGAGGATATGTAGGGCAATTCTGGCCCCGGCAAAGGTCAGCTCGGAACGTCCAGTGTCGAACCAGAAAAACGCGGCATCCAAGCCGTCGTCTGATTCGGGGGTCTCGTCGACGCCATTGACCTGCCCCAGCAGGCCTTTGACGCTGCGATTCACCGCCGCCAGCAACGCTGCGGGGTTGCGTGGACCGAGGTGTTCGAGGGCTTTGGACAGCGATGATGAAGCGATCAAGGTCATGAACGCCCCCGGCACACCGTGGCCGGTGCAATCGGCGACCGCGCCGAACCAGCCATCGGCGTGAGTGGCGAAATGATAAAAATCGCCACCCACCACGTCCCGAGGTTCCCAGACCAAGGCCGCGTCACGCAGGGTCAAAGCCAGGGTTTCACGAGACGCGCGGAGCATGGCCCGCTGAATCACGCTGGCGTATTCGATGCTCTGCATGATCTGACGATTTTTTTCCGCCTGCAACGCGGCGACCACGCCCATCAATTGCAGCCCACTGCCCAACCCGAGGAAGCGCCCTTCGCGGGTGATGATGAAACCATCAGCCAAGGTTTTTTCGCCGAACTCCACAGTCTTGAACGTCAGCGCTTCGATGCTCATGGCGGCATCGACAATCAGCGGTTCTTTGTCCATGAATGCGATGCAGCTTTTTTTGTCATACAACTCGCGATGAAACGGTTTACTCATCTGCGACAGGAAAATGGTGCGGTTGATCAAACCGATAGGTTTGTCATCTTCCAACACCGCCAAACTGGCCAGGTCACGATGGGAGGAGAACATTTCCATCACTTGTGAGTTGGCACCGGCTACGTCGATGGTCGGCATGTTCTGACACAAATCGCCGGCGCACCGATGATCGCCCGGCACTTCGGGACGACGGAACGGCGAAAAAGTAGTGTCCATACCCAACCATCACACTGAATGAGAACTGGGATAGTGGCCTTATGATGTGTACGTCGTGTGACAGTCGATTCAGTCACTTGGATTATTGGCGCGCGATTCCGGCCCAAATTTTAATATCCCCGCTAATTCGAGGCGCGTTTAGCGGATCTGGCGGCGCGATTGTGCACAGCCTGGCGAAGCTCATAACCGGCTTTTGTTTACGTCGAAGGTCCAGGGCTTGGCCCGTTTCGATTTTGCGTTCATGTGCCAGTCGTCATTCTGTGGCCTGAGCCTGAGTGTGTCGTGTTGTGACAACGTTTGCAGTCGCGTAGAATTCTCGGCATCCCGCAGCACCCCTCATACTCATAATATTTTGCTTACTCTATGCACTGCCCCGGCAACCAGCCTCGGGTAGCGTTTTTGTACGCAAGATTTTTGAGTGTTGAAGAGCGGCCGCTTTAATCGATTTTAATTTGAGGTTTGCACGGCATCCAATGAACAGCATCCTGGACGCTCGCACCGGCAGTTGGCTTAGCGTGATCGCGCTGGCTCTAGCAGCTTTTATTTTCAATACCACCGAATTCGTTCCGGTCGGGCTGCTGAGCGCCATTGGCCACAGCTTCAACATGACCACGGCCCAGGTCGGCCTGATGCTGACGGTTTACGCGTGGGTGGTGGCCTTGACGTCGCTGCCGATGATGCTGCTCACCCGCAACATTGAGCGGCGTAAATTGCTGGTCTTCGTCTTCATGCTGTTCATCGCCAGCCACATCTTCTCCAGCATGGCGACCAGCTTCAGCATGCTGCTGATCAGCCGCATCGGAATCGCCTTTGCCCACGCGGTGTTCTGGTCGATCACCGCGTCCTTGGCCGTGCGCGTTGCTCCGCCGGGTAAACACGTGCAGGCGCTGGGATTGCTGGCAACCGGCACGTCGTTGGCCATGGTGCTCGGAATACCGCTGGGTCGCGTGTTAGGCGAAGCGCTAGGCTGGCGCACCACGTTTCTGGCAATTGCCGTCGCCGCCGGCGTGACGGTGTTGTGCTTGATCAAATCGTTACCGCTACTGCCCAGTCAGAATTCCGGCTCCCTAAGAAGTCTGCCGATTCTCTTCAAACGCCCGGCACTGGTGTCGTTGTACGTCCTGACCGCGCTGGTGATCACCGCGCAATTCACCGCCTACAGCTACATTGAGCCCTTCGCGGAAGTCGTCGCCCACATGAGCGGCGAGATGACCACCATCCTGTTGTTGCTGTTCGGCGGCGCCGGTATCCTCGGCTCCGTGGTGTTCAGCCGCTACAACAACCGCTTCCCGAAAGGCATGTTAATCACCGCCATCGGCGCCCTGGCCCTGTGCTTGATGTTGTTATTGCCGCTCTCCGGCAAAGCCTCTTGGCTCGCGACCATGAGCGTGGTCTGGGGCATGGCAATCATGTGCTTCGGCTTGGTCATGCAAGCCAAAGTCTTGGCCATGGCGCCAGACGCAACCGACGTGGCAATGTCCCTGCACTCGGCTATCTACAACATCGGCATCGGCGGCGGTGCGTTGTTGGGCAGCATGGTGATCAGCCAACTGGGTATTGCGAATATCGGCTTGGTGGGTGGATTGATTGCGGTGAGCGGTTTGTTGGTGTGTTGCTTGGCGACGTATCGGTTTGGGGAAAAAGCGTTGCGGGCTTAAGTTTTTTTATTCGTTTACCGGGGCCGCGGAGTACGACTTGGAAACGGCCTGACCCGGCGCCATCAACGCACGGTCGAAGTTATCCTCGCTGAGCAGCGCAGGGAGGGCTTCGACGTTGGTTCTGGACGGGTGTGTCGCCCTCACTCCGTCGGAACCACGATACCCAGCAGGTCGAGAATAAACAGCCGCACCGTATCCCATGCGCGGGTCCACCAAGGCCCTGGTGCTTCGGCTTGGAGAGCAATCAAGGGGCGGGTTGCCAGTTTCTGCTCGCCGTCGTAAAGCTCAAGACTGCCGACCACCGCGCCCATTGCAACGGGTGCCACAAGACGTTTATCGATGTTCAAACGAGTTTCGATTTTGCGATCCCGAGTCTTCGGCAGGGTCAGCGAAATATCGTCCAGTAAGCCCACCGCCAGTGTGCGGTTTTCACCCTTCCAGACCATTGGGTTTGCCAGCACTTCAGCGGCTTTCGCGTAGGTTTGGGTATCGAAGAATCGGAATCCATAGGTCAGCAATTTTTCGGCGTCATTGGCACGATTGCGCATGGAGCTAGAGCCGAAAACTGCGGTGATCAAGCGACGACCGTCTCGCACCGCAGAGGTGACCATGCAATAACCAGCAGCCTCGGTGTGGCCGGTCTTCAGGCCATCAACTGAGCTATCGCGCCACAACAACAGGTTTCGATTGGGCTGGCGGATGCCGTTCCAGGTGAAGTATTTGTTTTTGTACAGCGAGTAGTAGGCCGACTCGTCAGTGATGATCGCCCGCGCGAGTTTCGCCATGTCTAGGGCGGACGAGTAATGATCGGGTACAGGCAGGCCAGTAGGATTCATGAAGTGGGTATCTTCCAGCCCCAGGCGTTGGGCCGTGGCATTCATTAAACCGGCAAAGCTTTCTTCACTTCCCGCGATATGTTCCGACAGGGCAACGCTGGCGTCGTTGCCAGAGTCAATCACAATGCCGCGCAGCAGATCGTGTACCGGCACTTTGCTGCGCGGGTCAAGGAACATGCGTGAACCACCGGTGCGCCAGGCGTTCTCGCTGATGGTTACTACATCATCGTCTTTCAGACGGCTCGCCTGAATCTCGTTGGTGGCTACGTACACCGTCATCAGTTTGGTCAGGCTGGCAGGCGGCAAGCGTTCTTGCGGGTCGTGGCTGGTAATGATGTTACCGCTGGCGGCATCCATGAGTACCCAGGACTTGGCGTTCAACTGGGGCGGTGAAGGGGTCATTGGTCCTGAGGGAACAGGTGCGGCAGACGCCGGCATCCAGTGAGCGCAAACAAGTGTCAGAACGAGCTGCAGTATCGGGCGTTTCACGAACATATAGCCTTGGGTCGACGGAAGGTCCATCAACCTAGGCGAGCTGTCTGACCCGCTCAAATTAAGCAGGGTTAAGAATTATTTAAGAATCCTCGTATTGAGCGCCACGTAATGGGCAGTCAAGGATAATTCGAGTGCCGCGACCCTGATTGCCTTCTTCGATGTGCAAGCCAAACCCATGCAGGCGCGCAATGGCGGCGACCAGCGACAGGCCTAGTCCGTTGCCGGGTTGCTGTCGCGTTGCGTCGCCGCGATAGAGGCGCCGGGTGACACTGTTGCGTTCGGCGGCCGGGATACCGGGGCCGTTATCGAGCACTTCAATACTCAGGCTGTGCTCTTTTTGCAGGCAGCTCAGGTGTATTTCGCCCCCAGGCTGAGTGAACTTGATCGCGTTATCCATGAGATTCACCAGCGCCTCGAACAGGAGCGATACATCACCGCGTAGCGTCGGATAGTGACCGCTCATGTGCAGGATCAGTCGTTGACCCTTTTCTTGAGCCAGCGGTTCATAGAACTCGTGCGCCTGCTGCAGCAATGCTTCGGGCTGGAACGACTCGAAGGCCGAACGTCGCCGGGTGTCCTCCAGTTCTGAGATTCGCAGCAGACCCTGAAACCGCAACATGATTGACTCGCTTTCTTCCAGCGCCAGGCTAAGCGTATCGGCGTGAGCCTGTTGCAACGGCAACTTTTGCAGTTGGTACAGTCGCGCGCGAAGGCGGGTCAGCGGGGTTCGAAGGTCATGAGCGATACCGTCGCACACGCTTTTGACCTCCAGCATCAGTTGCTCGATGTGTTCGAGCATGGTGTTCACCGCGTTAGCGAGCATGTCGAGTTCGTCGCGGCGAGCAGACAGTGGCAGACGCTCGCGCAGGTTGCCTGAGACGATACTTTCGGTACTGCGCTGTAGCCGTTCCACTCGGCGAATGGGCCGCCTGCGCAACAGGCGCCAGCCAACCAAGCCGGGAATCAGCGTCAATGACAATCCCCAAAACAGCGCCTGTCCAATGATGCCGCCCACTGCGGAAATAGAGCCCCCATCACGGGCCAGAATCAGGATTCTGCCATCGGGCCTGTTCAGCCTGAGCGCGTAACTGCTGCGAGTTTCCTCGCTGGGCAACGCAATGCTCAAACCACGTTCCAGATAATGCACTTGGCCGTCGTCCGGGAGATTCAAACGTAGCTTGAGCAGATCCCCGGTCAGGTGCTTGCCATCGGCTTTAAACAGGCCATAAGCGTCGATTCCTGGTACGGAGTACACCTCGCTCCCAGCCAGTTCAGCCTCCAGCATGGCGTCGTCCACCCTTTGATAGTAATGCGCGCGCTGCATCAGGGTGCGCTCGGCCACGGTGCCCAAGTAGCGGGAAATTTCCCAATACAGCACGCCGGTAAATACCGCGCCCCAGGCGACAAAAAACACTGCATACAGTCCGATCAGACGGCTATTGCTGGAGCGCCAGCGATCAGTTTTTTTCGACCAGAACATAACCTGACCCGCGAATCGTCTGAATGGCCGGTGCAGTCGCGCCTTCTATTTTCTTACGCAACCGACCGATGTGGACGTCGATGATGTTGGTGCCGGGATCGAAGTGATACCCCCATACTTCCTGAAACAACATGGTACGGGTCACCAGCTGCCCAGCGTTGCGCATCAGGTATCTCAGGAGCTTGAACTCGGTGGGGAGGAGAGTGATTGCATCGCCGTTGAGCGTCGCTGACTGTTCAATCAAATCGACCTGCAAACAGCCAAAACTCAGGCAGCGATCAGCGTTGCCTGGGGCAGGATCACGTAACAAAACTTCCAGACGCGCGATCATTTCCACCATTGAAAACGGTTTGGTTAGATAGTCATCACCACCGGAGCGCAGACCGCGCACGCGCTCGTCGACGTCCGACAGAGCACTTATCATCAGAACGGGCGTTTGGATTGCCAACTGGCGCAACGTGCTGACGATGGTCAGCCCATCGAAGTCTGGCAGCATGCGGTCCAGCGTAATGACTTCGTGGCCACCGGCAATAGCCATCGCAAGGCCTTCGCGGCCGTTGTCGGCCCACTGCGTAGTGAAACCGTGAGCCGCAAGCTCAGCAATAATGGCCTGTGCCGTGACTTCGTCATCCTCGATGACCAATGCACGATTCATTCGAATCTCCAGGCGAAAAGCGGCATTTATTCTAAGGCAGGAAACCTTGGGCGGGTACGTTGGGCAGGTAAACTAAATTTTTCTTAACCCGGGTTCACGCGGTGGGAGAAGAGGCCTGAGCTAGCGTGACGGCCTTTCCAGACGAGGAATTACCTGCCGTGAGCCGATTATTTAAACCCTTGTTACTGTCCTGTGCCCTGTTGATTCCTTGCGTGAGTCACGCCGCCGATGCACCAAAAACTGCCCCAGCGCCGCTGAAGCTGCTCAGCTCAAGTGGCTTCATGAATACAATGCACGCCATCGCTCCTGATTACGAAAAAACCAATCGCGTGAAGCTCACCGTGAAGGCGCCATCAACGGGGGCACAAACCGGAGGAAGTGTTTCGCGATGGTTGCGTGGTTAAGTTTGATTTGTCGGGGGTCTGCATTCCCGGGGCTCTAGGTGCGCAATCAAATACTTTTTTCGACAAAAACGAGTTTCAAACGACGAACAGGTTGTTAACTGTCTAGTCCTGAAATAGGTTTCACCTATCTCAGTCTTAAAACGCTCGGTGCACTGCATCGGGCGTTTTGTATTTTAGGGCCAGATGCGGGCGCTCAGCGTTGTAGATCCGTACCGATTCATCCACCATTTTTACGGCTTCTTCCAAATTCTTCGGACGGTGTAGCAGGAATGCAGTCTTTAAAATCCCGTTTACTCGTTCGGCCAGAGCGTTTTGATAGCAGTCATAGCCATCTGTCATCGAGCAGGTGATCCCGTATTTGATATGCGTGCGCTGATACAGATCAGAGCAGTACTGGGCGCCGCGGTCAGAATGATGAACCAGCGCCTGTGTGGTTTTTCGCTCTTCAATTGCGTTCTTGAATGCCTTGATCACTGATTCCGTATGCAGACTCTCATGCACGTGATGACCCACTATCTTGCGTGAGTAAGCGTCTGTTATCAGGCTCAAATACGCCACGCCTTCTTGCGTGGGCAAGTACGTTATATCTGCAACCCAAACTTGCTCAGGGCCGCTGGCGACGATCTGATCAGGACCTGCCTTGAGCAGGTTGGGATGGCGACGGAAGCGGTGATGGCAGTGTGTCGTCTTGTGATAAGCGCGTTTGGGGAGCACAAGTTCTCTAGCGTCACGCAAGATGTTAAACAAGCGGTCTCGCCCCACCTGCAGCGCTGCTTCTGCTTCGGTATGCAGTAAATAGTGCAGCTTGCGCGTACCGAGCCTTGGCTGGCGGCGGCGTTTTTCCAAAACGAAATCCACTACTTTTTGGTCACTATTAACACGCGCATCATACGTTCGGTTGCGCTTGTAATACGCCTGACGCGAAATGCCCATGAACAGGCAAGCCCTGGCGATGCTCAGGTCTTGGATTTGCCCTTGCGAGAGGACTTGCCGGGTCGCTTTTTTACGATAGAGACGCCGTAGTCGTTTTTCAAAACATTCACGACGGCTTCGAAAAACTGCGCCTTTTGATTACTCAGTACGAGTTGTTCTTCAAGTTCTTTGATCCGCTGCTCGGGTGTCAGCGGTAGGTTTGGCTCGGTCATGGGCTTGACCCTCAGCACGCGAATAGACGCGCCTTGGCTCCAATCCTGCCGACCATGCTTACGTAACCAAACCAACACCGTCGACCGGCCTTGGATGCCATAGCGCCGTTGAGCATCTTTATAACTCAACTCGCCTTTTTCGACTTGGTCAACAACCGACAATTTAAAAGCCAGTGTGTAATCGCGCTGACTGCGCCTTTTTCCTGAATCCATTACGTCCTCCTGAGGATAGGTCAGAAGGTGTAAACCTTATTCAGGACGGGACAAGCAGACATTAAAAAGCCGGCTTGTGGGCGGCGTTATTGTTGAGCTCTAGCCAAGTTTTACTGGGTTGTGTGAGGGTTTAAATTTCTGCCCCCCCATTTGTCCCCCCACTCTGAGTGCGAGTGAGTCCTAAGCGTTGAAGGCCACTGACTGATACTCCAGATATTTGATTCAGCCCTCACCTGAAAAATCGAGGTGTGGGGGCTAATCACCATTCGTTCGCCAGTGCCCTAGGATGGCTATTGGCTAGGAGTTCTACCATTAGCTCGGATACGCACAAAAGCCAAATGAATCGCAGCGATATCAGAGTAGGGTTGGGCCGGGAAGAGGGGCGGACGCTTCTCGTCCTTTTCCCATCACCTCCCTGCCTCGGCAGTCTCCGACCGCTCCGTACTGCGAGTAGACTACGGTTGTTTACCATAAGGAAGAACCTTCCTTTACAATCCACGGCACCGTGGAGTGGTTGAAAAATTGATTCTGGATACTGATTTAAGTTTTTTTCACTGCTCCTTACGAGCCTGTTTTGAGTCGATGCGTTTTGACTCGGGTGGAATGTCTCCGCCTCGTCAATTCCCTGATTGCGTGTGGCACGCGCGATGCCATCTCGCTAGAGGCTGTCGGGAGAATTGTCGGCATGAAAGCAAGCACCCTCTGAGGCCACGCAATAACCATCAAAATCAGCGGCTAAAGTGGCCGCATTCGCTTTTGAGCGATCTGGACAGTGGTAAACCATGAACGCAGTAGAAATCGAGTCCGCAATATCGGAGTTGGCTCTCCAGCCTTTCGACGCGACGGAGTTCCCGTTTGCCTTCCTGGCCGCATTCGGTAGCAAAGACACGGCCCTCAAGCGTCTGCGTGCAGGCAACAACAACGCATCGGATGTGTCCGGTGGAGTGCTGCTGCGCAGTAACATTCATATCGCCGTATGCGAAGCTGGTACCGTAGGCGAAACTCTTAAGGTGTTACTCGCCAGCCCGGCTACCACAAAAGGCAAAGCTAAGTTCATTCTCGCCACCGATGGCCAAACCCTTGAGGCCGAAGAGCTGATCACGGGTGAAACCATCACATGCGACTACCCGGACTTCCCTAACCATTTCGGCTTCCTGCTGCCGTTGGCCGGCATCTCCACCATCAAGGAGATCAAGGACAATCCCATCGATGTGCGAGCCACCAGCAGGCTGAACAAACTGTACATCGAGCTGCTGGGTGAAAACCCGGACTGGGCCAAGGACGATCGCCGCGCCGACATGAACCACTACATGGCACGGCTGGTGTTCTGCTTCTTTGCGGAAGACACCGACATTTTCAATGGAGAGGGCCTGTTCACCCGGACTGTAGACCAGTACAGCGAGCGCGATGGTTCCAACACCCATCAGGTGCTGTCCGAAATCTTCCGCGCAATGAACATCAAAGCTACCGAGCGCGCCAATGCCCAGCCCCGCTTGCCAAACTGGGCCAACGGCTTCCCCTATGTGAATGGCGGCCTGTTCTCCGGCAGTACCGAAGTGCCGCGTTTCACGCGCATGGCGCGCACTTACCTGCTGCACGCCGGTAACCTGAACTGGAAAAAGATCAATCCGGATATCTTCGGCAGCATGATCCAGGCCGTGGCCGATGATGAAGAGCGTGGCGCATTGGGCATGCACTACACCAGCGTGCCCAACATACTGAAGGTGTTGAACCCTCTCTTTTTGGACGACCTGCGCGCGCAATTGGCCGAGGCCGGTCACAACGAGCGCAAGCTGCTGAACCTGCGCAAGCGTATGGCGCGCATCCGCGTGTTCGATCCGGCATGCGGCTCCGGTAACTTCCTGGTAATCGCCTACAAACAAATGCGCGAGATCGAGGCGGAAATCAATCGCCGGCGGGGAGAACCCCATCTGGGCAGCGAGATTCCGCTTACCAATTTCCGGGGCATCGAGCTGCGCGATTTTCCGGCGGAGATTGCTAGGCTTGCGCTCATCATTGCCGAGTACCAGTGCGACGTGCTGTATCGCGGCCAGAAGGACGCGCTAGCAGAGTTTCTGCCGCTGGATGCGCAGAACTGGATCATTTGCGGCAATGCGCTACGGCTGGATTGGTTGAGCATCTGCCCTCCCACGGGAACGGGCGTGAAGCTAGTGGCGGATGATTTGTTTGGCACACCGCTCGATCAGACGGAAATCAACTTCCAGAACGAAGGTGGTGAGACCTACCTCTGTGCCAACCCGCCATATCAAGGGAGCGTAAACCAGACAGCGGAACAAAAAGAGGATATGGCCAGAATATTCGCGCTCCACCTCAAACGCTACAAGGATTTAGACTACGTTGCTGCCTTCGTTCTCAAGGCCGCTCAGTTCAATAGGCAAACGGGCGCTTCGAGTGCGTTTGTGACAACTAATTCGGTTACTCAAGGTGAGCAGGTTGGGATGCTGTGGCCGCTCATTTTTCAAGAGGCAAACTTCATCAATTTTGCTCACACATCGTTTCTTTGGAGCAATCTCGCGAGCAATAAAGCTGCGGTCACTTGCGTCATTCTTGGCCTTTCCACGAAGCCAAGGGGCGATAGAAAGCTGTTTGACCAAGAAAGCGTCCGGAGCGTGCCGAATATCAGCCCCTATCTTGTCGCGACTGATACTGTGATCGTCACGAAGAGATCGCGCGCGCTATCAGACATTGGGCACATGCAGTCAGGGAATAAGCCCACTGATGGTGGAGTACTGGTGCTCTCCACCGAGGAGAAAAATCAGATCGTAGCTGGAAACCCAGCTGCTGCAGGCTTCATCAAACGCTACGTTGGTTCACGAGAGCTAATCAATGGCGGCGGTCGCTGGTGTATTTGGGTCGAAGACTCTGAACTTGAAGAAGCCAGGAAAATTCATGAGTTTCGAGTTCGCTTTGAGAGGGTGCGGCAGCTGCGGCTGAGTAGTGATGGGACGCAGGCCAATGACAACGCCAATACACCTCATCGCTTCGTATTTGCCCCCCATAACGACCACGGCGCGGTTGCGGTCCCAAATGCGTCCTCGGAACGGAGGCAATATTTGCCTTGCGAGATCACGGATTACTCCACAGTTGTCTCAAATCTTGCTTCTGTGATCTACAACGCTTCCATTTGGAGCATTGCGTTAATCGTCTCGCGGCTGCACCTAGTCTGGGTGGGAACGGTTTGCGGCAAGCTAAAAACAGATTTCCGATACTCGAACACCCTCGGTTGGAACACCTTTCCCGTGCCGCTGCTTACCGAGCAAAACAGGGCTGATCTGACCGCCTGCGCCGAGGACATCTTGTTGGCCCGTGAGGTCCATTTTCCCGCCACCATCGCCGACCTGTACGACCCTGACAAGATGCCGGACAACCTCCGTCGTGCCCACGAGCGTAACGACGAAGTGCTCGAACGCATCTACATCGGCCGTCGCTTTAAGAACGATACCGAGCGTCTGGAAAAACTGTTTGACCTCTACAGCAAGATGACGGCAGGTGCAGCCAAAGCCGCACCCAAAGCAAAAAGGGAAGCGAAAGCGTGACGGAACTAGCCGGCAATCCAACTAACACCTACACCGTGCCGTCGGTGTCCATCAGCACAGCGCGCACGGGGGCATCTAGCAAAGCCAACGAGCTGGGTATGCGCGCCATGCAGGAACGCGCCTATGCCAAACGTGGCGAGCAGTACCTGCTGATCAAATCACCGCCGGCGTCGGGTAAATCCCGTGCACTGATGTTTATAGCGTTGGACAAGCTCCACAACCAAAGTTTGCAGCAGGCCATAGTCGTGGTACCAGAACGCTCCATTGGGGGCAGTTTTGCGGATGAGCCTCTGAGCAAGTTTGGCTTCTACTGGGATTGGCAGGTATCTCCGCAGTGGAACCTGTGCAATGCCCCTGGCATCGACGAGCCACGTGTAGCCAAGTCCAAGGTGGGCGCGGTAGGCAAGTTTTTGGAAAGTGCTGATAAGGTGCTGGTTTGTACCCATGCCACCTTCCGTTTCGCTGTGGAGGAGTTGGGCATCGAAGCCTTCGACAACCGTCTGATTGCCATCGACGAATTCCACCACGTTTCCGCGAACCCAGACAACAAGCTAGGCGGCCAACTGAGCGCCTTTATCAGTCGCGATAAAGTGCATCTAGTAGCCATGACCGGCTCTTATTTCCGTGGCGACAGCGAGGCAGTGCTGGCCCCAGCGGAAGAAGCTAAGTTTGAGACGGTCACTTATACCTACTACGAGCAGCTCAACGGCTACCGTTGGCTCAAGTCACTGGACATTGGCTACTTTTTCTACACCGGTAAGTATGTGGATGCCGTCGCCAAGGTGCTGGACCCAGCGTTGAAAACTATCATCCATATCCCCAATGTGAATGCCCGCGAAAGCCTCAAAGACAAAGAGCGCGAGGTCAACGAAATAATGAATTCGCTGGGGGATTGGCAGGGTGTCGATCCGGCCACCGGCTTCCATATCATTAAGTCCAAGGATGGTCGTACCCTGAAATTGGCCGATCTGGTAGATGACAGCGATGCGGCTAGACGCTCCAAAGTGCTTGCCGCGCTGAAAGACCCTGTGCAGAAGAACAATCGAGACAACGTAGATGTGATCATTGCGCTGGGCATGGCGAAGGAAGGCTTTGACTGGATCTGGTGCGAACATGCGCTGACCATTGGCTACCGTTCGAGCTTGACGGAGATTGTGCAGATCATTGGCCGCGCAACACGTGATGCCGAGGGCAAGGAGCGCTCACGCTTCACCAATCTAATCGCCGAGCCCTCAGCCGATCAAGCCGCTGTTGCTGAGGCGGTGAACGATATGCTCAAGGCTATTTCCGCCAGCTTGCTGATGGAGCAGGTGCTGGCTCCCCGATATGAGTTCACTCCTAAAGATACAGGGCCGAAAGAGGGCTTCAATTATGGGGTCGATGGTTATCAGCTAGGCGGCACTAACCTGGGCGTAAATGAAACCACAGGTCAATTCCATGTCGAGATCAACGGTCTGGCCACGCCGCAAAGCACAGAAGCTACGCGCATTTGCAAAGAAGACTTGAATGAAGTGGTGACCAGCTTCTTGCAAGACAGAACTGTGTTAGAGCGCGGCTTGTTCGACAAGGAAAACACCCTGCCCGAGGAGCTGACCCAGCTGCGCATGGGTAAGATCGTGCGCGAACGTTACCCAGACTTGAGCGAAGTTGATCAGGAAGCCATCCGCCAGCACGCCATCGCGGCCATGAACATTACCCAACAGGCCAAGTTGGTCTTGGGGCAGGCCGATGCAAATGGTGGTGACACCGTGCAAGGAAGTACAGCGCTGCTGGATGGAGTGCGCAAGTTCGTTAACGTACGCGAACTGGACATTGACCTGATCGACCGCATCAACCCATTCGATGCAGCCTATGCGGTGCTGGCGAAAGCGATGGATAAGAAATCACTACGCCAGGTGCAGGCCAGCATTGCCGCCAAGAAGTTGAGTATACCCGAAGACGAAGCCCGCCAGCTGGCAAGGCGCGCTTTGCAGTTCAAGAATGAACGTGGTCGCCTGCCAGACATCAATTCCGCCGATTCGTGGGAAAAGCGTATGGCCGAAGGAGTGGCTGTGCTAGCGCGTTACCGTGCGCAGGCTAAGGCAGCACAGGCTCTGAGAGAATCCGACAATGGCTGATATGAACGATGATGAACTGCTGGACGCGCTTGGTGTAGAAATTACTCCACTCAAGGCAGCAAACCGAACCCCGCGTGAAGAGCGTATCATCGCTGCCTTCGAGGACATCCTGCGCTTTTATCAGATCCACGGCCGCACACCACTGCATAGTGAAGACCGCGACATATTCGAGCGTTTGTATGCCGTGCGCCTGGATCAGCTACGCAAGTTGCCGGAAGCGCAAACCCTGCTGGCTGAGTTGGATGGCCCCGGCCTGCTTTCTGGTGCCTTAGTGGCTTCGGTGGATGTGGATGAGCTGGATGAAGACGCATTGCTTGCCGAGCTGGGTATTGGCGGTGAGTCCGCCGACCAGGACGACATCACGGTGCTGCGCCACGTACGTTCGAGCACTGAAAAGCGTGCAGCTGAGGAGATTGCCGACCGTGCTCCATGCGCGGATTTTGACAAGTTCCAACCGCTATTCGAGCTGGCTGAGAGGGATCTGAAATCGGGCGTTCGAAAAACCCTGCGTTTTGGACGCGATACCAGCGTTGAAACCGGAAACTACTTCATCGTAGGTGGACAGCTAGCGTATGTGGCCGAAATAGGAGAAACCATCAAGGCTCCTAATGGGGAAAGCGATGCACGTTTACGCGTCATCTACGCCAACGGCACGGAAAGTAACTTGTTGCGTCGCTCGCTACAACGGGCGCTTTACAAGGATGACACCGGTCGCCGACTTACCGATCCTGACATGGGGCCGTTGTTTGGCGATGCTCCAGAGCCTGACGACATTGAGAGCGGAACTATCTATGTACTGCGGAGCTTATCTAGCCATCCATTCGTAGCCGAGCACCGCGAGCTGATCCACAAGATCGGCGTGACTGGCGGCAAGGTGGAAGCCCGCATCGCAGGCGCGGAAAAAGACGCCACCTATATGCTGGCCGGCGTGGAGGTGGTCGCGGCCTACACGCTGCACAACCTGAATAGGACTAGGCTAGAGAATATTTTCCACCGCTTATTTGGCACAGTGCAGCTTGATCTGACCATCGAAGACCGCTTTGGAAATCCGGTCAAACCAAGAGAGTGGTTCCTAGTACCGCTCCATGTGATTGACGAAGCGGTTGAGCGCATCCGAAATGGATCTATTACCGAAGTGATCTACGATCCACAAACTGCTCGCCTGGTCAGCTAGGGGCAATGTAGAGGCATAAGGCCCTGTATAAAATCCCTATGTCTCTACCTAGAGTTCGTTATTCAGACGTAACCGTCCGGCCAACTCAGCTTCCTGATCCCAAGCCCTTTAAAGCTTTTGTGGTCGCACCGATGTGAAAGCCACCAGGCTGGGCAGCCCGCATCCGATCATTGATTGAAGGGTGGGACTGCAAAGATCCGGGTCGTGCAACTCGCGACGTCCTCGTTCAGTTTTGGCGCACTCACTGGACGAGCCTGAGCGGAGAGGCAGGCACCTGAAGCATGTACTGCATGCTCACCGTATCCGAGGCTAAACCTGAAGCTGTCAGAACTCGCTTCCATGAACCGTAATCCAGCAGATTGAGCGCTCGTTGAACGAGCATGGGCGACTCCATTGGAATCAGCTCATCAAACTCCTCGTGCTTCGTGAAGCCTTTACGGTTGAGGTACGTAAAGCCAGATTTGGCCTGCTCTGCCGTGAGTAGGTCAAGGCTTTGAGCCCTATAGATGAGCGCCTTGAAGCTCACCTTCCAACGAAGCTTCAGCTCTTTGAGTGCGGACCAATTGAGGTATTTGCCCCGCATTGGAGGAAACTCTGCGGCAAAGCTTGCGCGGGGCATCAGCAAAGCACTTGCGAACTGGTTGGCCTGATCCTCGGTGTCACGGCATCCCGTCTCTATGCCCTGGTGCATAATCAAATGGCCCAGCTCATGGGCAAGGTCAAAGCGTTGCCGGCATGGGTTGAGCTTCGCGGTATTCCTGACAATCAAAGGTCGTTTGTTGAACAACGAGAACGCATCCACTTTGTCATCGGCTTCAGCCAGATTCACCACCAGTGCACCAACCTTCTCGGCCAGCTTGGTCACACTGGAAAGAGGACCGATTCCCAGCCCCTGCTCGCGTCTGAACTTTTCAGCAACCTGTTCGATTTTGCCTATGCCAGATACTGGCTCATCAAGCATGCTGAAGCTCACTGTAGGAAAGGCTACCTCCTTGTCCAGCTCATCAATTAGCAGCTCGAACATTTCGACCTGCGCAGCAATGGTCTTCTTCAGGGTCTGTGAGGAAGCTCTTACGCTTCGAAAATGACACTGCTCTAACTCTACTGAACCGCGCCGAGGGGCGAAAAAAAAGCTCTCGTGGACACCCAGAGTTTCACACAACTGGGCAAGCTGCATTCTGGAAGGAACAGCATTTACTTCAAGCTTGTGAGCGTATTGACGTGTTACGCCTAACAGCTCACCGATTTCGGCAAGCGAGCGCCCCGCCGCGCATCTAGCAAGGCGGAGCTTATCGGGCGAGAACTCATCGCCTAGAGGCAAAAGGCCTGTTCTGTCATTCATCTATTAAATCAGCATCTCGTGGTGCGTTTTGGTCGGCATTTTTGTCCCGGCGAGTCGGAAATGGGTCCTCGATCTCAACCTCGGGCGGCATCTCTGTTGTACGAGGGGCGATCAGAGGAACGTAATCATGAACCCACTGACAGACCACGTTCCGATTGGTGTCAAAACCCAGAATCGATGCGGTCAAGGTCGGCCCATCAAAGTTACCGTCGTTATCGACATAGAGACGCCAGGTGATGTTCTTGTCGATGGATGGCCCTAGCAGGCTCGCCTGGTAAACCTCGACCCGATTAGACAGCAGACGATGACCTTTTTTGCGGACATTAGGGTCGTCCATCACCACCTGCATGAGTACTCCGTTCACACTCACCGTGTAATCCATGGTGCTATTTGTGAGTTTCAGCCAAGGTAGAGTGGGATCTTTATGCAGACGTTTGAATCGGCCATGAACACGGCCATATGGCAGCGTCCCCATCGTCCAATTGGTGTCATCATCTGTAGAGGTAACCTCCAACGCGCGGTAAGCCACCTCCAGAACGTTATTGCAGACCAGATCAAGGTACTCTTGCTTCAGCTTCGGTTCCCGCTCACTCGGGTGTTGGACTCGGGGCATGCGATCTCTCCATAAAAACGTGCAAAAAACAAATACTGTCAACCGGCATTTTTGTGCAGATTTTCTCCTTTGTCAACCTATCACCCAAACGTCCTATCCAACTTATGGCTGTTTGCAATCAGTGCCCTGAACTATGCAGCGATTTGCAGGCCGTTGAGGTTGGTCGACGAGGTTGCTCCACTGAGTCGTGCCTAAGGTGTCCACCATTTCGGGTCAGATCATTTTGAACTGGAAACTATTGCCTTAAGCGTTGGATCAGAAATATGAGTGGGGTCGTTCAGCTCACGAGAACTGCATTTTGCCCAAGTGGGTCAGTTTTGCATCGGGACTGACACCAACTGGCTAATAGTCACTACACTGGTGCCCTTTTATTAGGGGGTGGCACCATGGCAACAGAGATCAAAGTGACTCAGGATGTGGTTTACGAGCTTTCAGGCAAGAAGGTAACCATGTCGGCAGATTCGATAGTTCAGTCCTCATCTGAGCTGGTAGAAGCACCCGATTTCAAGGAGGATCGTGAAACCTCCACGGTCGTGTTCACTGGGTCTACCCAGGCTGGACCTGTCGTATGGCGTGTCACGGCTGAGTACTGCTCCAATACTCAAAGCATCGACGAGGTCGAGTTGGTGGAGTGCCCTGATGGTATCGAAATTATCCTCGACTTAGCTATTGAGATCGTTCAAGTCGATTACGATGATATTACGTATTGATTCAACCCCTTGCGTTAGGCGCCTACCGTTCCCGTTACTGCGCATCGACCGGCTGGAGGAAGCCGATATCGGCGAACTGTAACTGGCCCACTACCGCTACCAAGCTTGCGGAGCATGAGCTTCGACTGAGTCAGGAGAGCTGTGAGTATGGGGCTTGAGCCTGCCACCAATGTTGGCAGCGGCAAGGCCCATGACCCTGAGAAAAAGCGCCTCTAGGGAAACTCTGAAAAAGACTTCCAGATCTGGTGAAATACCCGCCTCGCACAAACTGAACGGTTGAGCCCCGATGAAACAGATGTCCTTCGCCGACGCCGAATATGCCGGCAAACGTAAGCAGACCCGCCGCGAGCGCTTCTTGATCGAGATGGATCAGGTGGTGCCCTGGAAGGGTTTGCTTGCGTTGATTGAGCCGCATTATCCAAAGGGCGAAGGGGGTCGTCCGGCGTATCCGTTGATGGCCATGTTGCGCGTTCATTTGATGCAAAACTGGTTCGGCTACAGCGATCCGGCGATGGAATAATCGCTGTATGAAACGACGATTCTGCGCCAGTTCGCGGGCTTGAATCTGGATCGGATTCCCGATGAAACCACGATCCTCAACTTCCGGCGTCTGCTGGAAAAACATGAGTTGGCCGGTGGGATTTTGCAGGTCATCAATGGCTATCTGGGTGACCGTGGCCTTCTGTTGCGTCACGGCACCGTGGTCGATGCGACGATCATTCATGCGCCGAGTTCGACCAAGAATAAGGACGGCAAACGAGACCCCGAAATGCACCAAACCAAGAAAGGAAACCAATACTATTTTGGAATGAAATCGCACATCGGCGTCGATGCCGAATCCGGTCTGGTGCATAGCCTGGTGGGCACGGCGGCCAATGTGGCGGACGTGACGCAGGTCGATCAGTTACTGCACGGCGAGGAAACTTACGTGTGTGGCGACGCTGGTTACACCGGGGTGGACAAACGTCCCGAGCATCAGGATCGCAAGATGATCTGGTCAATTGCCGCCCGGCCAAGCAGCTATAAAAAGCACGGAAAAGAGAGTCTGATCGGTCGTATGCGCCGCAAGATTGAGTATGCGAAAGCGCAGGTGCGGGCCAAGGTTGAACATCCGTTTCGTGTGATCAAGCGCCAGTTTGGCTATACGAAAGTGCGCTTTCGTGGGTTGGCGAAAAACATCGCGCAGCAGACAACGTTGTTCGCTTTATCGAACCTGTGGATGGTTCGAAAACGGCTGATGGGTATGGGCGAGGTGCGCCTGTAATGCGGGCTAATCGCCCTGAAACAGCGCGATCAGAGGAAAGAACCGTGAATTAAGGACAAGAAAGGTCTGATTTTCGACCGCCTTATGATTTTTTGAGCCTCAAGTAGTGAGCGCATCAAAAATCGGTGGGTACTTCAGACCTTCCTTAAGTCTCAGAAATACGATTCAACATATCTCTGATTCCTCCGGTCAACTCGCCTCCGCTGCTGAAGAGATGAGTTCGATTACCAAAGAGTCGAATGCTGGCATCCAACGTCAGAGCATAAAAACTGACCAGGCCGCTACAGCGGTCAACCAAATGACGGCTGCTGTCGAGGAGGTTCCACGCAACGCCGTCTCTGCCTCTGTATCCACTGAAGCTTCAAAGCGTTCGGCTCAGACCGGCCTAGAGCGGGCCGGCCAGACCATCGCGTCACTTCAGAAATTAAGCACCACCCTTGGACCGACCGGTGTGGAGGTCGAAGGGCTGGCCAATCAGGCGCAAAACATCGTCAAGGTTCTGGATGTCATCCGCTCGATTACTGAACAAACCAATTTATTGGCCTCGAACGCGGCCATCGAAGCGGCGCGCGCGGGTGAACAAGGTCGCGGGTTCGCAGTGGTTGTCGATGAAGTCAGGGCGCTGGCGCATCGCACCCAATCGTCGACTCAGGAGATCGAGCAGATGATTGAAAGCATCCAGAAAGACTCCTCCAGAGCTGTAAAGTCGATGAAACAAAGCAGCGAAGAAGCTGATTTTACTCTGCTGATGGCGAATGAAGCCGGCGTCGCGATCAAGCAGATTGCGGCTGCTATTTTTGATATCAATGAGCGCAATTTGATGATTGCTACCGCGTCTGAGGAACAGGCGCAGGTCGCCCGGTCCGTGGATGAGAGCCTGATCAGCATTCGTGACCTGTCGATCCAAAGTTCATCTACTGCCAGTCAAACATCAGCGGCCAGTCAAGAGCTTTCGTTACTTGCCGTTGACCTGAATCGATTGGTGGCCAGATTTTCAGTTGAGGCCTGATTACGAACGCTAATCGCACCGGTGGCGCTGTCTCAACAGCGCTCAGAGTGGAGTGATTCCGCACGACCCGCTCACACAATAGACTGCATGGTAATGCAGAGGAAGCTGTAGACCAGATATCCACCACGACTCAAATACAGCAAAATTGAAGCACAGCTTATTTTAATTGATCGCGTTGCTATTAAGTATATGTATATCTAAAACCATTTCTAACTCCTTTCTGACGAATTCGGAAGAGGTTAGTTCAAGGTGTTGATTTATTTTTTTAATTACCCATCTCTGGCCCTTATCGATAAAGTTAATGCGATCAATAATGTTTTCAATGCGCATCGCTTTGATGTAAAAATCACCGATATTCGGACTGGGTAGATCGCCAAGATAATTAATACAGTTTATTATGAGTCTGCAACTTTCTACTTCGCCAATAAGAATTTGACTTAGCAGTGTTGCTTGCCGTTCATCATGTGCCTCCTTCAATGAGTCTAGCGCTATTCGAGCACCTGCTCTCTCACCCTCAAGTAATTCTTGAAGAAGTTCTATCGTATCGCTTTTGACCATCTTGTTCATCGCGATGCGCTTTTTAAGTGGGATAGCCGGCAGAGCCTATTGATAAAATGTACAAAGATATAATGAATATAAATGACCTAACAGATCAAAAAAATTGCTGGAGTTAGGGGTGATTTAATATCAATAAAAATGAATGTAGGTAGCAATAATTTGCGTTTGTCACGGTCTCCTACCGCATCCAGAATGATCGACTGAAATTCGCATCTATCGTTCACTGGACTCATGATGAATAGTAAAACTGCGGCTAACGAAGCGATTCGTGCTGACCTGACCTTGGGTTACAACTACGCAATCGTCAGGAAATTTACCCTTGCCACCCTGGTGTGGGGCATCCTCGGCATGGGGATGGGCGTTTTTATTGCGGCACAACTAGTATGGCCGGAGCTAAATTTTGGGCTAGCTTGGACAACCTTTGGGCGCATTCGGCCAATTCATACCAATATTGTAATTTTCGCGTTTGGAGGCAGCGCGCTCTTCGCAACCTCTTTCTATGTGGTGCAACGAACATCGAGAGTGAGACTTATATCAGATGGGTTGGCTAATTTCGTCTTTTGGAGTTGGCAGGCTTCAATCTTGGCAATAGTAATCAGTTTACCACTGGGGTACACAACATCCAAAGAATACGCTGAAATGGAATGGCCAATAGCGGTGTTTGTCACCGTGGTTTGGTTGGTTTATGCTTATTTATTTTTTGGCACCATCGCAATAAGAAAGGTTAAGCATATTTACGTTGGCAATTGGTTCTATGGAGCATTTATTGTCGTCACCGGGATGGTGCATGTAATTAACCACTTTTCAGTACCTGTCAGTTTCCTGAAATCATATTCGATATACTCAGGAGCAACAGATGCAATGGTTCAATGGTGGTATGGGCACAGCGTTGTAGGTTTTATTTTGTCTGTAGGCTTTTTGGGGATGATGTACTACTTCGTACCTAAACAAGCTGATCGTCCTATTTACTCCTACCGGCTTTCGATTGTTCATTTTTGGGCCATTATTACGCTGTACATCTGGGCGGGGCCTCATCATTTGCATTACACCGCTCTTCCAGACTGGGCGCAGTCCTTAGGTATGGCTATGTCGCTAATTTTATTAGCTCCCAGCTGGGGCGGAATGATTAACGGGATGATGACTCTGTCAGGCGCTTGGCACAAACTACGTACAGATCCAATTTTAAGATTTTTGGTGGTGTCGTTAGCGTTTTACGGTATGTCTACATTCGAAGGGCCAATGATGGCGATTAAAACTGTTAACTCGCTGTCTCATTACACAGATTGGACAATTGGACATGTGCACGCTGGTGCGCTTGGCTGGGTGGCCATGATTAGTATTGGCACTCTCTATCACATGATTCCAAAGTTGTATGGCCGTGAACAAATGTACAGCGTAGGACTCATCAACGCGCATTTTTGGCTTGCAACAATTGGTACGGTTTTGTACATCGCATCAATGTGGGTAAATGGCATCACTCAAGGCCTGATGTGGCGAGCAATCAACGATGACGGCACTCTGACTTACTCTTTTGCAGAGGCTCTTCAAGCTAGCCATCCCGGATATATTGTGCGCCTGATAGGCGGCTCGACATTTGCGAGCGGTATGTTAATCATGGCGTACAATACATGGAGAACCATACGAGTGGGTGTACGAGTAGAAAGTTCGCCGATAGCGCTGCCCATTCATTAAGGATATTCACGATGATAGAGATTTGGTTCTATCTAGGATGGTGTGTTTTCGCCGCGGGTGTTTGCTTTTCCTGGAGAGCTATCTCAACACAAGAGATAGAACAGGCCGCGTTGCTACCGTTTTCAGATGATCCCGAGGTCGCATCCAGAATTACCAAGGAGACTGGGCTAAAATTTGACAGAGTAGTTAACGGCGCAGAGCGCGGTTCAGAACCGTTGGTAGTTGGTGAAGTTGAAAAATTCATAGCGTGATCCACGCTCCACTCCAAGCAATCCTTGGCTTCCCTCAGGTACAGGGGCTCATTATTGATGAGCCTTTTTTATTTAAGTTTATGAAATGATAAAATCCGTATTGCGCAGCTTCTATCCTGCGCCACTAAATACAAAGCCTAAAGAATGGTTACGCGCGTCAGTTGGTGCATGCGTGGGGGTTCTCACCGCATCTATGGTCTGTCAGTATTTCTATGGCATTGAACTTGCTCTCCATCTGTTAGGGCCGATCGGTGCTTCCTCAGTATTGCTGTTCGCAGTCTCTACGGGGGCGCTTGCACAACCGTGGTCAATTGTGGGAAGTTATTTTGTTGCTACAGGCAGTGCGCTCATTGCAGTTTATCTTCTCGGCCACTCTATTTTGAGTGCGAGTTTCGCCGTTGGGTTGGCGATTGGCGCCATGTGTATTTTTCGCTGCCTGCATCCACCCGGCGGTGCTGTCGCACTGTGTATTGTTTTATCCCAGACAGATTTGGCGCAGTTAGGATTTTACGTTTTTTATCCGGTGATGCTAAATGCCGGGATACTTTTGTGTTGTGCGCTAGCATTTAATAACTTGACATTGGTGCGCTACCCAAAAGTGCATACAAGCTCATCGGCGGATATAAATCACACAAACGATATCCCTCCTTTTGAACGAGTAGGTTTTAATAGTGATGATCTCGATGCTGCTTTATCGGACATTGACGAATTTGTTGATGTGACAAGAGAGGATCTAGAAGGAATTATTAGATCTACTGAAAAGCACGCTTTAAGAAGGAGCATGGGGCATATTCAAGCTTCTCATATCATGTCAAAAGACGTGTTGTCTGGGACGCCGGAAACAACAATTAAAGAGGCCATACGATTACTCATGCACCACAGTATAAAAAGTTTACCGATACTGGATTCAAAAAAACATATTGTGGGAATTGTCAGCCTTACTGATATTATTAAGTACCCCGCATCAATCAGAAATTCCGGGGCATTAGGATTGTTCGGATTCAAGAAAAACATATCATTAAGCGATATAATGCATACGTCGGTGACCTGTGTGACTGCTGCAGCTCATATTGTTGAGTTGATACCTTTATTGTCTAGGCAAGGTTTGCATTGCATCCCAGTGCTTCAGAATAATGAGTTCGTGGGGGTTGTCACGCAGACAGACCTGATCGCGGCGTTGCACCGCGATTTAATGGTGCACCTGCATTAGATCAACGGATCCCACCGTTGAGACCAATCGCTGTCCATGGTGACAATATTGTGCAACAGCTTGATTGCGAGCTGTAGCTCCGGTGATGATCTATTGCGAGAATATACTAGAAAAGTAGGGTAACTGAATTCGGGTGCGGAACGAACTCGTTCTAGAACACCGCTCTCAATATAGGATTGCACGACGCGAGTTCGAAAATATCCTGACCCTCCATTGTCCAGAATGTATTGTAGGGCCACCGGACCCAGATTAAAGGAAAGAGACGCTCTCGCTTTTTCTGGCAGTGCGGCATCATGTAATTTCCGGAAAGTATCACCCCAGTCAATATAAACATAGGGTTCAGGTTTGATAATCAAACGGACAAGTATTAGTTTTTCTTCGAGAACCTTCTCTACTTGCAAACCGGGCCAGTATGCGGGTTGATAAACTAAGGCTGCGTCTAAAAATCCAAGCTCTAATTGACGCAACAATGTTGGCCCGTCCCTGGTCTCGGTTTTGATTGCATAAGCAGGTATTGCTATTTGTATCTCGCGAACCCAGTCCAGAATGATGGGGTTGCACAAGCTGACTTCACCACCAATATGCAATATTTTATGGACGCCTTCGGGCAGTGGCAAATCCCGAAGTGCTGCGTCCCAGGTTTGAACCAGCTGATTTGCATAAACAATGAAAGCCTCACCGTCTGCAGTTAATTTGGCTCCGGCTCTATTGCGTATAAATAACTTACTGTTAAGGCTGGATTCTAGCTTTTGTACTCGGGCGGTAATAGCGGTTTGAGTAACGTGTAAACGATCAGCAGCCGCGATTAGACTCCCGCACCTGATAATTTCTAAGAATGTTTTAGCTAACTCAATATCCATTTTGTAAGTGCCAAAAAATACATTATATTAAAAAACGCGGAGACGTACAACAGTAAGAGTGATAAACCCTGTACTGAACGATATCTATCGGACGCCTAGTTCGTCCAATAACCTTTTTTTGAACACCTCAGCCGCTTGGTGCGGAGTTCTACGTCTTGGCTAAACCAAGTAATGGCCGATGTATCGGATGTCATGAGTCACCGCCGCAAGGGGGCTACTAACCGGAAATCGAAGCTGGTGTATTGGCTTCCGCGATCACTATAGAACAACAACCCTGAACCCTTTTGCGGGTGCCGCTTGAACCAGGCCATGCGCACCGCATCGATCACCAGGCTGCTTTTCATGCGTTCACCCATCGACCACCCCACAATCTGTCGACTGAACAGGTCATTGACGACCGCCAGAAACAGCCAGCCCTCATCGGTCGGGATGTACGTGATGTCACCCACCGAGCCTTGTCTGGCTTCGCTACGACGAACTGACGATCCAACAGGTTGGGCGAAATGGGCAAGTCGTGGGCGCTATCGACTAGTGGTCGAGGTATTAGGATTACTGGTCTGTCCTATGCGCACGCCTGCGAGGTGCTGAGCGACCGCACAGGGTGATGATCCTGCGCAACCATGGGCTGCTGCTGGCCGCTGCATCGCCGAGTCCTTCAATCAGATCTATTTTCTTGAGCGCGCTTGTCTGGCTCAAGTACAGGCATTGCCTGGCGGACACCGACTTCCTCCAAATGATCCAGGTGTATCGAGTAGCTCGATTCAACGAGAACGCCCTGTAGGATGCTTGGGCAAATGCAACAGCGAGCCCTGAACATCGGAACTGCCAAATGATCTGGTCGATTGCCGCCGGGATTTGAACGTTTCTTGATTGATGTCAACCGCATGGGCCTGCCTGCTCGGTATTCTGGGCATAAAACCGACAGCTCGAAGGGCAAGGCTGTTTTTCCGTACATGTCCTGCACTCTGGTGCGAAGTACAAGGCTTATTGTTTATGAATGAAGTAGCGCTGACTCACCTCGATTCATTGGGGCACGCACGAATGGTCGATGTCACGGATAAAAGCGTGACATCCCGAGAAGCAGTGGTGGAGACTTTGGTTCAGATGCCTGCCGAGACAAGGCAACTGATTGCCAGTGGCGCTCACCCTAAAGGCGATGTGTTTGCGGTCGCGCGGATCGCTGGCATCCAGGCGGCCAAGCGCACGAGCGAGTTGATTCCGCCCTGTCATCCACTGTTGTTGAGTAGTGTTAACGTTGAGTTGAGTTTTGAAGGTGACCACCGCGTACGCATTGTGTCGCGGTGCAAGTTGTCCGGGCAAACCGGTGTCGAAATGGAGGCGTTGACCGCCGTCGGTGTGACGGCCTTAACCCTTTATGACATGTGCAAGGCCGTGGCCCGGGGCATGAGTATCGAATCGGTGAGGTTGTTGGAGAAGCGCGGCGGCAAAAGCGGTGAATATCAGGCGCCGGGGCTATGAAGCTGAATGTTTTGTATTTCTCGCGCTACCGCGAAACGCTGGGCCTTGACGATGAAACGATCGAAGGTGAATACACGTGCGTCGAGTCAATTACGCGCTTACCTGGTAAACCGTTCGGGTGCCTGGCGGGTGTTGGCCGAGCAGAACCTCACGTGTGCCCGGAATCAAGAGATGTGTGGACTCGATGAACCGTTGAGCGACGGTGATGAAGTGGGTTTTTTTCCCACCGTCACGGGAGGGTGAATCGATGATCCGAGTCAGACAGACCGATTCGACCCCGGCGCGGAAGTCAACATGCTGCAGGCTTTGAGCCTGAATGTTGGCGCAGTGGTGCGCTTTGTCGGGTATGTACGTGACACCAACGTCGGACAAGCAGTCGGCGGGAAGTTTCTTGAGCATTATCCCGGCATGACCGAAAAGGTGCTGGGCAAGATCGCCGGCGAAGCTCGGCAGCGCTGGCCGTTACTGGGGCTGGTGCTGATCCATCGAATCGGAGCGTTGCAACCGGGAGAGCCCATTGTCTTTGTCGGCGTCAGCAGCGGTCATCGTTAGTCGGCTTTCGAAGCCTGTGCATTTGTAATGGATTAATTGAAAGCCCGCGCGCCATTCTGGAAGAAAGAGCAGGTGGCCGAGAATTCCCATTGGGTCGAGGCGCGCGACAGTGATCGCGCGGCAGTGCAACGATGGGACTGACGTTCCCTCGCTGTGAGTGAATCGTGTTGAGCTGAAATAAGAGCGAAAATCCCATGCTCTATCCGCTGTTTCTGACGTTGCATCTGTTTGCCGCGCTGATTTTTATCGGCACGGTGTTCTTCGAAGTCCTGTTCCTTGAAAGTATCCGCAAACAGCTGCCCGTCAAGGTCATGTTGTTGGTCGAGCAGGGTATCGGCCGGCGCGCCCGCACCTTGATTCCATGGGTTTTGCTGGTGCTGTTTGGGGCTGGCTCGGGGATGGTCTGGCTGCGGTATTTACCGGCCCTTGCCACACCATTGGCCTCATCGTTCGGCACCTTGTTGATGTTGAAGATCGGAGTCGCCGTCAGTGTGCTGCTGCACTTTCTAGTCGCCATGTATCTGTTCAAAAGTGACCGGATGAGTGCTCGATACTTGCATTTCATCCATGGCAGCCTGTTCTGCCACATGGTCGTCATCGTGCTGCTAGCCAAGGGCATGTTTTATCTGACGTGGTGACCAGACTTGCCCGGCGGTCTGTTGCACAGCCAGCACTTTGCTCGCGCTTGATACAAATCAAGGAGCATTGATCGCCAGGCCGCGATACTGGTAGTGCGCAGCCAGTCTCGGAGACCCGTCATGCTCAATCTATTTCATCACCCCGGAGAGCTAAACGCTCGGTACGATCAAGGCGTGCTTGACCCCAACTGCCATGTCGGGACTGATAAATTCCATGACGGCATCGGTTCTCTGGATTTGCTTCGGGCTTTGCGCACCAGTCGCCAAAGACGCCGTCCGTTGTCCCTAAACGTGCAACTGCCTTCTAACCTGAGGCCTGCCCTGTGTTGGCCTCGCGGTATTTCATGTCAGCACAGTGATATCGAACACTATCTTCAGCGCCTGCTCCATGAGATCGACCTCGTCGGTTGTCACCTAGGAACAGGACAGCGGGTCGAGCAGTTTCACTTGGGAGGCGTAACACCCATCGTTGCTCACCTGAAACGGCTGATGCGTCAACTTCGTGAGCGATTCAACTTTCTCGGCCATGAGTACAGCGTTGAAGTTGTCCTTCACCACACCGACTGGTCGACCATGGGCGTGCTGCGCGACCTGGGACTCAACCATGTCAGCATTGGCATCCCGGACATCGATGCCAACAGCAATATGTTGTTGGCCTGCTACCAAAATCCGGCGCCGATCCATTCGCTTATCGATGCCGCCCGGACCTTTGGTTATCGCTCCATCAATGTTGACCTGGGTTATGGCCATGCTTGGCAGACACCCGAAAGTTTTGCGCAGAAACTGGCGACCCTCATCGAGCTGGAGCCGGACAGGTTGCTGGTGTTCGATTATTCCCGGCCACCCCAACGCTATCGGTCGATGGCCGGCGACACAGTCAGAGCGCCGTGCAGCCAGAATGATAAAAGCACGATGCGCCAAAGTTGCTTTGAACAGTTGATTGGCGCGGATTATCGCTACATCGGCCTCGGCCAATTCGTTCGACCCGATGATGATTTGGCTATTGCGCAGGAGCGCGGCCGGTTACGCCGCACCTATGAAGGTTTTACCCGTCACGGCTATTGTGACCATATCGGGTTCGGTTTGGGTGCCATCAGTCAGATTGACGATTTGTACACGCAAAACACCCACGATCTGGAACGATATTGCCAGCAACTGGACATGGACCAGTTGCCGACACTTCGGGGCTTGCGCTGTGAGGCCGGGATTCAGATCAGACAACTGGTCATGGCGCGACTGGCGCGCGATTTGGAACTGGATATCCACGCTGTCGAAACGCGCCATGGACTGGTATTTCGCCAGTACTTTTCATCCATCTGGCCCGCGTTGGAGCAGTTGAGTTGTGACGGGTTGATTGAGTTGTCCTATCGTTTTATTTGCATTCTTGAGGCCGGCAAGCCGCAAGTAGCTGCCATATGCAATCTATTTGAACAGAATCTTTGCGGTGCGGGGCATGAAGCCCCCTCCGAATGGATTGATCATGACGACTTCAGTTGATTTCAATCGCGGCCTGGTCGCTAAATATGACCGCCCAGGGCCGCTATACCTCCTATCCAACCGGGCCGCAATTTCATTCGCCGTTTGCCGTTTGCCGTTCGCGTTGCGTCCAGACCGGATTGCGGCCTACAGCTACGCCCATTGCCGGAATTGGTCCGCGCGCAACGCTTGACTTGTCCAGCCGACATGCCGCCACCGGAGCGCAAACTAGAGTTGCTTGAACTGACCATCCGCCGTCTGAACGAGGCTGGTTATGTCTACATCGGCATGGATATCTTTGCGTTGCCGGACGATGAGCTGACACTGGCCCGAGGCCAAGGTACTTTGCAGCGAAACTTTCAGGGCTACTCGACCGATGGCGACTGCGAGTTGATTGGTCTTGGGGTGTCGACTCACTGATCCCGGCCATCGACCCCTTGCGTCAATTGTATCGAGGTGCTCGGGGAGGCGAGGGTCAGGATCGACGAGTCGCTAACGGCCACACCTTGGGCTAAAACACAAACGTCTCTTCGGCTCAGTGGGACGTGCCTTCGGCAAATTCGATCTTGTTGCCGACGTTGTACTTGCCCGAAGGCTTGTTCATCGGGATGCGTTTGATTTCCTTTAGGGTATTGCTGTCGTAGACGATTAGCGCACCGTCGGTTGCCCAGATGCTTAGCGGCAGGTAGCGGCCGTCGCGGGTGAACTCGACGTGAGCGGCGGTCTTGCCAGGCATAGGGCGCAAGGTGTAGGCGATTTCCAAGGTCTGTTTGTCGATCAGGTGGACTGCATCGTTATCAGGCCCAAAGAACACGTCGGTCCAGGCATATCGAGAATTGACGTGGCTGCGCATGAAAAATCCCGGCCCCAAGGTCGGGATTTCCTTGATCAGCTTCCAGGTCTTTAAGTCGATGACCGAGATCAGGCCCTTGCTGATGTTCGGCGTGGCGAAGACCCAGTCACCGTTACGTTTCCAGAAGGTCCCAGACCCCAAGTGCGGCATGCCGGGCAGCGGAATGTCTGTGACCACCTTGCCACTGTCGAGGTCGATCACTTGGCCGCCCTTGGCTTTGCGCGAGGTGGCCAGCAGTTGTTTGTAGTCCGGTGAAAAAGAAAAATCGTCCAGTACATCCTCGGCGTGAATCCGGCGTGGTACGAAGTCGGGTGTGCCGGCGCTCGACAGTTCCCAGACTTCGTTAACGTCCTTGAGCGCCACGATGAAGCTGTCACGCGGCGGTTGGTGAAGAGATAAGCACAGTGCGGCTTCGCCGCACCAAACACCGCCACGACCCTCGCAAATGCGGTTTCAGTGCCAGCACGCATGTCCATCGGGGCGGTAGCAAGCCAGATAGAATCGATACGAATCACTGGGCTAGTCCCCGCACGAATCGGGCACAACCTTCAGGGTCGTCGGCAGGCCAGTTCACCACGAGCTGTCCTTGCCCGCACTGCACGTCGATTTTGATCGTGGGTTTGGTACGCGTTGGGACGTTCGGTTCCAGTTCTAAAGGTACGAAAGCAGGCAGATTTTTACCGTCAGCATCGCGGTGAAGCGGTATCCATTTGCGCACGAGATTGGCGTTGATGCCATGGCCCAGCGCGACACTGGCGATAGACGCGCCGGGTTGCAGGCATTCCTGGACAACCTGGGCTTTGAAGACTTGGGGTAAGAACGTCGTGGGTGCATGGTGATCCGCTTGATAGGCTAAAAAATGGTGTCCACAAAAATAGGTGTCCACCATCGCCCTAAGCCTTGGGATCAGTAAGGTGTGTTGCCCGGACGGTTACAGTTTTCTTTCAACTATGGATGCTTGCCTGCTTCACACCAATCTCCCCACTCGTTAAGCATGTCGGAGATAACCATGGCGTCTTCACCATTTTCCTTGTGGAATGCAGCGCCCCATTGATCGACACAGCTGTCTATATTGGCTTTATTCGATGAGTTCGTAGAGACTTTCTGCATGGCTGGAGCTGCTCGTCCACCCACTTCTGGGCCTGTGCCTTTTAGGTACGCTACGATACGACCATCCTCAGCGTTTCCTAAGTAGTATCCGCGTAATAGGACTACGGGAGTTTTTTGAGTTTGCTGTATTTGCCCTGCATATTCGTTAGTTGAGTCCCATAGACCGCTGTCGCGCTGATATTGGTACTCACAGGTGCCTTGGTCGCAGAATACCGTGCCACGTGTTTGTAGAACTTTCACGCTGCCATCCTGCATCTTGTAAGGGAGTTTGGCAGGAGCATCCTCAGGTGCGCAGTCCAACCAAGCTGTGTTGCGTTTATTGGTCGGGCACTCTTGTATTTCGTTCGCTTGCCAAGCGGCTGCACCTAAGGAGTATGCACTCGAAATAAAGCTGAGTAGTGCAAGCAATAGAAACTTCTGGTTCATGGAGTTGTTCCTTATGTTGAGTAGGTGGCGGTGCAGTGTTTGGAATGAATGGCTGAAAAAATCAACCTGTCGAGCTGACTTTCCAGCGACCATGGGCCCGGGCCTTGAATGTCCAAGGGATTACGTTAGGAATTGGGATGTCATTACGATGATCACGAAACAGGTGCTCGCCGATTACCGGCCGTTCAGCATAGTTAATGGAGACCACACAAAGATTATGTCATGTGTTGAAGTCATTTTTTCTTATATGTGACTATTATTGTATCCACGACGAAGTATTTTGCTATTTCGTAGTCTGGGTTATACGTGGCAATATTGTGAGCTGCTATCGCCAATCCAGCGGCTAACCCACCTATTACAGTCCAAGCACTGGCCGCCATAGCGGCGATGCGGCCTGCTACATATACTCGACAGCTTAAGCCTTCTGCTTCAATGAGCTTTTCAATTGTTTCGATCGTATTTCCAAAGGAGTATTTGGGGATGTCTTTTATCGTGAATGTTTTTTTCTGAGAAATTAGCTTTGAAATTTCTTCGTTGGTAATGCTAGAAGCCGAGTAAACGCCAGTATCCATTGTAAAAATCCTTGTTTTTTCTGTGGGCATAAATAGTCGTAAAACAACCTTTAAGGTTGATTCTCAACCTTGAGAGCTCTTCATGTCAATGAGGCGTTACCCAACCATCTAGGTGGATATTGGGAGGTGCAGTGATAGAGACTAATCAGAAGCATTTAGCTGGCGCGGTGGGGCGTGCGATTGCCAAGCAACGCATTCGAAGTGGCTTGACGCAGGAGGAAGTGGCCGAGCGGTTGGGAGTCGGCAACGAAGCAGTTTCCCGTATTGAGCGAGGTATCGTCATTCCCAATATTGAGAGGCTGCTAGCGTTCGCCGGTATATTCGACTGCGAGGCAGCAGAGCTGTTGACTCAGGTAAGTTCTCGCCCTGACGATCAAGCCAACCGGATCAGTCGGTTAATAACTTCTCTGAATCATGATGATCGACAACTGATCGTGGACCTAATCGAGCGATTGGCCGAGCGGCTAAAGAAGGCTTGATCGCCGGATTGCCCTGTAGTGGCGCTGTCAGGTCTCGGCGTTCTGAACGAACCTGGCACCGCAGCGTAAGCAGAGACAGTCATAGTGGCCAAACTGATATTTCTGCACGTCCCTGGCAAAGGATGTCATGGCAGTGTAGCCCGATGTCGCACTGGAAACGCTTTCGCCGATCAGGTCGAGCAACTGCGCGAGCAGGCTTTCAGGTCGAGTTTCTGGGTCAGTTTCCAGACTTTGAGTATGGGCCTGGCGAACACCGAGTAGAAAATTATCAATGGTCCCAATGAGCATGACGGCCGCATTGGTCGCCTCCTTGGACAGTAAAGCCTTGGAATTGCAGATCAAGCAGTGTGGGGGCACGGTGAACCTCCGGACAAAGGGTTAAATCACTGAGAGAAGACCTATGGATGAGGGAGGCCCAGGCCTCCCTTTATGCTGCGAACGCGTTAAGCCACCAACTGCAGGGCGGTGTTGAGCGCTCGTTGTTTGATGACTGCCCCTTGGCCGAACCAGGCGGTGTCCATGCGGTACTCGTTGTTGCGAGCGCGGCGCTCGTGGTCGACATACTCGGTGACTGCGTTGAGCAAGCCCCAGGCGGTGCCCTTGGCCGCTTCCAGCTCCGCCCCTCGACCATGGCCGTCATACAGACTCAGCACCTTGGTTAAGGCCCGTTCATTGGCGAGGCCGGTGCGCTCCGGGTTACCTGCCTGCACCTCACACAGCACGCTACGCAGATAGTCCTTGGCTTCATGGGCTTTGACGGGGCGGGCGGCGAGCGTGCAGATGCGGTACATGAAGTCGTCCCACTGCGAAACAGTGATGCCCAACTGCTGTTTCACCGCGCGAGGATCGAAACGGGTGCTGTGCGGCACCTTGATCGCCTGGCTGGCGCCATTGATGGCAATCGTCAGAGTGTTGTTGCAAACCACACGAATGGTGGTCGGGGTCGCTGTCGTGGCTAATGTGCCGTCGCAAGAAGTCGCCAGTAGTAAGTAGCCATTAACCACGTCATTCCCCTTGAGCGTGGTTGACTGTCCGGTCCGCGCCAGTGCCCAGAGCTTGCGCCCACCTTTCAACACGCCAGCGGTCTCCAGCTCATAGCCAGAGCGCTCGGTCAGGTCCCGGTAAAATTCCAGGATTTCACGGGGCTGGACCACCTGGTAGCGTTGCGAGACGACGGACAGGGCCTCCTTGTTGTCCGAGCGGTAGAGCACTTTCTGTTCAGGAAACGAATGGATGGTGCCGAGATGGCCGACGGCATCCGCCATGAAACGTACCGGCGATTCCTGAATCTGCCAGTTCATGCCGGCTTCTTGTTGCCAGACTTCCAGTGGTTGTTTAGGCGAGAGCTGACTGCCCAGGCCATGCCAGGGCGTAACGCCAACGTAAGCCATTTGTTCAATGAGGTGTGCCATGGGGATCTTCCTATTCATAGGCGCACGGCAAGGCCGCTGAGCATTCAGCAGGGACCAGTCGACATGCGGAGTGTTGATAGAGAGGGGGTGAAGTGATGGATCAGACAGCGAAGAGCGGTGACTTCAAGCAGGAGATGAGCAGTTCAAGCGGAATGACGGCAGCTAAACGACAGTCCGCAGTCGAGACAGCGGTAATTGTCCAAAACCCGCTCATCGATGACTTCGCCGAGTTTGGCGCCCGCGATACAGCCGGTCGCCGCTCCGGCTAATCCGCCGAGAATAGCTCCGGCCATACCGCCAGCAATGACACCGGCGGGGCCAGCCACAACACCGATGAGAGCGCCAACCTCGGCACCGGCTATGGCGCCGGTGACCCCTTGGGCGGCGCCACCGACGGTGCCGATAAGGGCGCCGACTTTCCTAGCTAAATCCTTGGTGATGACAGCGGTGGAGTGACAGCGTGGGCATTGAGTGGTCATGTATAGGGTTCCTTAAGGTTATTGCACGGGCATAGAGCCCATCAAGCAGGCCGCGTATGCGACCTGCCTGAACGATGAGCTATCGAGTCTGGGGCTGTAATGCTTAATGCGGATAGGTACAGCGGGGTGATGTATGACTCAAATTATATTGAGGCAATCAAATTAACCATGTGTCTGGTTTTTGATTTTTATTGCTGGAGTGGCTTGATTTGTGCAGTTTGGTTTTTCTGAGGGATCAGTTTGGATGGTATGAGATTGGCTTAGATCGAGTAGGACAGGGTTGGGAGTAGACGTTTTTTGCTGGAAATTGACGTGAGAACTAAGTTTCTTATCTGAGAACTAAGTTTCCAGGCCTCTGCATCCGCCAGATGGAGGGGGAGTCCATGATGCGCGTGGGCCTGGGCGTATGTGTGGCCATTGGCCGCGTCGGCGGCCCCCCTGACCACGCCTCACAAATCCTAACCAGAAATGCATGTAGGATAGCCGGTGGTTTTTTTGGTTGGTCGGCTTACCTAGAGTAGAGCTCTCTTACCTACGAGGGCGTCTCAAATGAGCACAGAACCATCATCATCACTTCGAGTGCTTCGCCTGTGTCATGTGATACAGCGGGTTGGGCTATCGAGATCGACCATCTACGACCGCATAAATCCCAAATCGTCGCGTTATGACGAGAGCTTCCCTAAGCCTATAAAAATTGGTATCAAATCAGTTGGATGGATCGAGTCCAGTATTAGTGAATGGATCGAGTCGAAGATTAAGCAGAGTCACTCGTTAGCGTGAATAAAAAGCGCTCTGGTGGTGTGCTAACTTTTTAGTGATGAAGTTTATTGTTATATCTCAAAATGTGCTTGTCGCGGTATGTGTTTTAATATTTCCTATTGGAGTTGCTGGTATGTGAATCTGGCTTGAGTTCTGGGTCTTATGTTATATAAATAATAACCATGTCGATAGAGATAATGCCCTCTGTAATCCTAAGGGTAACAGCTCCTTGTATAGCTTTTCTAATTGCATTGAGAGAATAACCTTTATGGATGAGTATGATGAGCTGTGCGCTGTAATGAGGGGAAAGTGTGTAGAGAGCATATTTGACGGCGAGCAGGATGGATGCCATCAAGAGTTTGATGGCGAGAACATGTTCTTTGGTGGAATTACGAAAGTCGTTGCAGCTATTAGGGTTATTCAAGAAACCAAGGGTAAGGCGCTATTGACCGCTAAGTATCAGAAGTCTAATTTGGTTACTAGCAAACGAGGTAGAGTGGTTGTCAGCGCGATGCGAGAGAGTATATTGGAGTATGAGTGGGCTAAGACTAATTACAAGCTTAGTCCTTACATAGATAAATTTTATGAGTGTCGTCAAGCATTTCCGTATGGCATATGCTCTGATTCATTGATGGTTGATGAGGATGAGTCGCTGCGGCAGATGAACGCCTTCGCTATGGGGGTCTATGAGGCTATTACATCAAAAGAGTTTAAGAAGGCTGAGCGTGATCATGCCCGTGCGGCTAACAAGCTGTACGTGAGCTTCGAGAGCTATATCGATGATCTTATTGGCGTATGTGCTCGGCTGTTAGTGGTTAGGATTGATTTGTCGTACAAGAGGTTTGAGCTGGAAGTGGATGAATTCGATTGTGTATATAATAAAACGGATGAGCAAAAGAATTCAGATTGCGTTTTTAAGCATCGCGACCAGCTGTTGAAGATTCTATCAAAAAGTAATTCGCCGTATGCAATGGTGGGTTATGCGTGGAAGCTGGAATACGGTAAAAGGAGGGGGTTTCACTATCATTTTATGCTTTTTCTAGATGGGTCTAAGGTTATGCGACATATAGCAATTGGCAAGGCAATAGGGGAGATGTGGGCTAATGAGATAACGGGTGGGCTAGGGAGCTATTGGAACTGTACTGGCAAGGAGCTTTATTATAAAACTTGCGGGGTAGGGGAGATCGATCATTATGATACAGCAAAGATACTGGCGGTCAAAGATGCCGCAGCATATCTGGTGAAGATAGATCGTTGGATTGCTGTTTGCCTGCCGAGAGGGAAACGTTGTTTTGGGAAGGGAGTGGTAAAGAAAGTAGAAGGTAAGAAACCGGGTAGGCCCAGGGTGAAAGGAATACAAGCTACACCCTTATCGCAATGCTCAGGTCAAATTTTCGCTGTTGAGCAATTTTCTAAATATGCCATTTGAATACTTGCTACCTTATTCAGCCAGTCTCTTACCCTCCTTTGTACATTTCCGGGTGTGACCTGATTTGGGGTGCTAATTTTGTTCAAGCTTAAGAATTCCTCCAGGATTGGAGCGGTGACCTTGGCGGCTTGAGGTTTGCTTGTCCATCCGCCCTTAGGTGCAAGTTCTCTAAGGAGTATGCAGGTTTGACCTTGGGCACGGGCGTAATGCTTGGACTTTTCGGTAGATGCATCATTGGCTAGTTGCTTTCGATCTGGATCTGCCGACTCTCGGATTAGTCTCATATCTCCTTTATAAAGACATTGCAGGCTTAGGAGCAGGGCCATGACTATGACTTTAGGCTCAGCTTTGGGAATGGATATCTCGGTGGTTTCTAGGTGAGTCGTTGCGATAATGATTGCAAAATTGAATGTTTGAAATGCTTCAGCGAAATGATTGAAAATTGTGCGATGCTCTCGTGATAAAATAACTTTTTTACTTAATGTCTTTAGCGTTGTTTTTGTTTGGCTCTTGGTCATGCATTTGGCGATTATTTGTAGTTCGGAAGTTATTTTTTCTCGTAAGTCTATTCTAAGTGATCTTAGGAATATGGTTAGCCTCTTGTTAATTAAGAAATAAGTTTCTTTCATTGCGTCTTTGATTTCCATGTTTGATAGGAAATTTGTTGTTTTTGCAATGTTGTGAAGGTCTTTGTTTTTTGATGTTAGTAGGCCATGTTCGTAGATTTTTTCAAGCTCGGTTTTTGGTTCCGCTTTCAATACATCGATTTCTTCATTTGAAAGAGTTGTCATAGAAACCTCAGCCTTCCGGGCTTTATTAAAGGGCAGATCTGCGCAGAAGCTAATTTACCTGCTGGTCTGAGGTAGCTACTTTGCAGTAGCTGCTTTTCTTGTGATCTCCGTGATCGGCTTGCGGATGAAGTCTGCCCAATCTGTCATGAGTGCACGTCGCTTGTCGAGGAAGTCGGAGCGAGAGTAGGCTCCCTCAGTTTGGTCTCGCTCGTCATGCGCGAGTGCCATCTCGCACACCTCGCGTGGGTAGTGTGTGCATTCACCAGCCCAGTCACGAAATGAAGAACGAAAGCCGTGTCGCGTGATGTGCTCGTACCCCATGGCATGTAGGAGCGTTCGTACTGCGTTTGCATGCATGACCCCTGTCTTACCCTGACCTGGGAATAGATAGGGGCTTCCTTCATCTCGCGGAATACTCTGCACCAGCTTTACGACTTCTTCGGCAAGCGGGATTACAAAAGCTACTCGCATCTTCATACGCTCATCCGGTAGAGACCAAGTACCGGTTTCCAGGTCAAACTCATCCCAGCGTGCAAACCTCACCATGTGTGCACGTGCGCTGGTCGTGATCAGCAGTTGAGCGGCGAAGGATGCTGGCGTGGTGTTTGTACTGAGTTTGGTCATCAGGGCTGGCACCTCCTGCCAACGTAAGGCTTCAAAGTGTTCGCGTTTTCGAGCCTTCTTCTTTTCGGCTCGACTCAGTAGGTTGTCCAGGTGTCCGCGCCAGCGAGCAGGATTTTCGCCCTCCCGAAGGTTGCGGGCCTTGGCGGCGTCCAGGATTTGCTCGATCTGGCCACGAACCTCGTCGGCGGTTCTAGTCTTGGTGGCCCAGATTGGTTGCAGCACCTTGAGCACCTGAGGCGTCCCGATCTCCTCGGCTGAGAGCTTGCCAATGTGAGTAAACGCATACAGCTCCAGCTTCCGCAGCCAGCCTTTTCGCCACTTCTCTGACCAACTGCCCCCGTGGGCTTCGCAGTAATCTTTTGCGAGTGTCTCGAACTTCAGCTGCTTTGCTTCACTGGCTCGCTGAGCTTCGCGTTGCGTAGCGCGCTCTATGTCGCGAGCGGCTAAGGGATCAACCCCGTCGCTCAACTGGGTTCGTTTAGTGCTGGCGTCTTGCCTGGCTTTCTTGAGGCTGACCTCAGGAAACGAGCCCAAGCCCATCTCCCTACGACGGCCCGCCAACTGAAAGCGGAGTAGCCAGGATTTACGCCCGGTAGGTTTGACGACCAAGCGAAGCCCATCACCGTCTTCATAGGTGCCGGCTTCGGTCAGGTTTTCGACTTGTTTCGGATTCAGCTTACCCATTGAATTTCCCCTGTCGTCCCTTTGTCCCCCCATTTGTCCCCCCACTTCATCGTCGGATGAGGTCGAATGGTGTTGAACACCATCGGACAGGGTAATGCTTGAAACGCCTGTAATAGCTAGGCTATCGGCAGGATTCTCGGATGGGATAGGATTATTTCGGACAATTAAAAAGCCGGCTTGTGGCCGGCTTCTCGGTGACGGGTTTGGTTTATTTTTGGTAAACCGCAACCGCCTTCAAATGTGCGTCCCGCAGCGGGGGCGACTGAATAGGTGCGAGGCAAACAGGTCGTTCGCTTCGAGTAAAACGTGGCGCGGATGATACTGGGGATCGGGGGGGAAGCCCAGCATTTATGTGCAGAGGGCTGGCTGAATTGGCGTTTTCGCCAGAGTGAGCGAGGTGTTCCAGGTCGACCACTTAACGGCCTTCGCCAATGAATTCGCTCTCTCAGAGGTAACCAATTTGAGGTGAGTCTCGATTCCTACCCCCCGTTTCAACAGACCGTTTAACATCTTTATCGAAACGATACCGGTCGTCGGCGAGTGTTTAATGTGGACCACCAAAAAACCCATCCCACGACTCGAATATTTTGTTGCTGAATTTGTTCGGGGGCATAGACCTCGTCGGGGTACTCGGCGCTGTTGTGGCTGCGCAGCCTGAGGCATCCGCCGGCTAATCGATAAAGGTACTTCACGCGGAGCATGCCATCGTGTTCGAGGACGTACATTTCGCCGTCGATGATTTGTGTCAGGCCGCGGTCGATGCCGACGATGGACCCCGCCTGGATCTTCTCGGCCATGCTGTTGCCGATCATCTGAGCGCATACGGCGTTGCCCGGTTCGATGCTCATGGATTGCAGTGTGCTTAGCGGCAGGCGGATTTTTCGAGTGGTTGCTTGGACGACTACAGTTTGGCCTAAGCCTTGGGGCGCCTCTATTTCCTCAAGGAGCGGCAGTCGCACGTCTTCGGCAATTTGGAGGGTTGCACGATCAGTGTCGGCGACGCTCGTCTCATCGTAGTTGTCACCAGGGTGTTTTGGGCCTTCTCCCGATCGCAGCCATCTCGGGTTAACAGTTAATAGTTCAGCCACTTCACCCATACGCGCCATGGGGATGCCACGTTTGAACCAGTTATTCACGTGTTGGGGCGTCACGTTGCGGTTGGCAGCGAAGTCTGTGGCTGAGAGATGGCACTCCCGAAGGAGGGCGCGTAAGCGGTCACCTGATGTATTCATAATGCGAGTTTACGGAGGTCGGCAGGCCGTTTAAATAAACGAGGTGTTCAAATGAGAGGTAGATCAAACGGGATTTTGAGTGCTCGGACTACATGTTCCGTGCTGTTGTGTAGGATGTTTCTCGGAGTGTTGCTTAATGAGTAAACAGTCAAATCCCGCGCATAAAAAAAGCCTCGGCTTCCGGGCAAGAAAACCGAGGCTATTTAGGTCGTTGATCAGCCTTTAAACGCGGCCACCGACTTCATGATTTCAGTACGGGCAGCTTCAGCATCACCCCAACCTTCGATCTTCACCCATTTGCCTTTTTCGAGATCCTTGTAGTTCTCGAAGAAGTGCTTGATTTGCTCAAGCAGCAGCGGCGGCAAGTCGGTGTACTCTTTGACGTCAACGTATAGCTGGGACAGCTTGTCGTGCGGGACTGCGATGACTTTGGCATCGCCGCCGCCGTCGTCGGTCATGTGCAGGATGCCGACCGGGCGGGCGCGGATGACCGAACCTGGGGTGACCGGATAAGGCGTCACGACCAGCACGTCGAGGGGATCACCGTCGTCAGCCAGGGTGTTCGGAATAAAACCGTAGTTGGCCGGGTAAAACATCGGGGTGGCCATGAAACGGTCAACGAACAGGCAATCGGTTTCTTTGTCGATTTCGTATTTGATCGGCGCGTGGTTAGCCGGAATTTCGATCGCGACGTAGATGTCGTTCGGCAGGTCTTTGCCAGCCGGAATTTTGCTGTAGCTCATTGGGCGTTGCCCCCGTAGTTAACCAGTCAGGCTTTGATCAGAAGATCAAAAAGTGGCCGCGATTATAGGCATATTCAAGGCCCGTTGCCACGCATGGCAATGGGCCCATAGGCCCTAGACCTTAGTCGTGTGTGTTGTGCGCGTGATGCTCGCGCCGAAGTTGGTGCAGCCGGCTCAAAGTATCCTGACGATAGAAGGCTTTGAGCTGCTCGTAAACAGCTGGGAAGGCCTTGAACAGAGCATCGGGGGCGCTGAAAAAGTATTCGCTGGTGACCGCAAAGAACTCCGCCGGGTTTTGCGCCGCATACGGATCAATGGCCGGTGGGCTGTGGGGGTGATAGTCCAGTTGCTGATTGAGGTGGTCGTAGGCGCTTTGCATGGCGCTGGCCCAGTCACTGTTACGCATGTCGCTGTGCAGTGGCGGAAAGCCGTCGGCTGATCCATTGAGCATGTCGAGTTTGTGCGCCAGTTCGTGGATAACCAAATTGGAGCCGTTCCAACTGCCGCTGGATAGCACGCCAGGCCAAGCCAGAATCACCGGGCCTTGAGACCACGCTTCTCCGCTGTGCTTGCCTTCCCACTCATGCTCGACGCCGCTGGCATCGCGATGGCGTTGCGGACTGACGAAGTCGCCAGGGTATAGCAGCACTTCGTGAAAACCCCGGTACCAGTTCAAGTCGCCAAGGTTAAGCAGCGGCAGTTGTGCCTGAGCGGCAAGAAACAGACGCTGCTCTTGATTGAGTTCGACGCCTGGCAAGGCTGTCAGGTGTTTGTCTCGCAGGAACAACACGCTGCATTCGAGTAACTGCTGATGTTGGTCGGCGGTCAGCCCGTCCAGAATCGCGAGCCGGTGCAGCACGCGATTCCATACGTCGTCATCTACTGGATGCTGGTCGAGAATCCGGCGTCGATGCCAAGCGCTGAGTGACCACATAGCGTGTCAGCGCGCATTAGCCGAGCGAGAGGCCAGGCGCCCACGAACCACACCAATGATCATGGGTAGCAGTGACAGAAGAATGATCGCCACGACCAATAACGAAAGGTTCTTCTTGATGAACGGAACGTTGCCGAAGAAGTAGCCCAGGGTTACCAACCCACCAACCCAGGCGACAGTGCCCAGCGCGCTAAAGAGGAAAAACCGCAGATAGGTCATTTTGCCGACGCCTGCGACGAAAGGCGCGAAGGTGCGAATGATTGGCAGAAAGCGTGCCAGCGTCACGGTTTTTCCGCCATGGCGCTCGTAGAAGTCATGAGTTTTATTCAGGTAATCGCGACGGAATATTTTTGAGTTCGGGTTGCTGAATAATTTTTCTCCCGCTGTTCGGCCGACGATGTAGTTAGTACTGTCGCCAAGGATCGCGGCCAGCATCAGTAAACCAGCCAACAGAACCGGGTCCATACCACCCCCCGCCGCCACTGCGCCGGCGATGAACAGCAACGAATCGCCCGGCAGGAAAGGCATGACCACCAGCCCGGTTTCGCAGAAAATCACCAAAAACAGGATCGCGTAGATCCAGGTGCCGTAGTTAGTCACGAGCATGTCGAGGTAAACATCGAGATGCAAAATAACGTCAATCGGGTTGAAATCCATGTGCGGCACCTGTGTACATGACCCATGTTTGGGCCGAGCGCTTAAAAGGGGAGTACTTCAAGGGCTGCATTATAGGGGGCGAGCTGGGCTTTGCTGGAACAGTTTGTCATGGAGCGTATCAGGATGTTTCGGCTCAGCGATCCCGACAATATTCATGGACGCCGAGGTTCTGTGAAGTAATCTCAATCCTCGCTGATCGGCAGCACGTAGTTAACAAATTGTGTGTCGATCTTGAACCCAATAGATTCATAGGTCTTCTGCGCCACTTTATTGCTGCTGCTGGTGGAGACACGCATGCGCACCGCTTGGGTATCTTTGGCCATTTTCTTTGCGCTCTTTAACAAGTGATCAGCGACCAACTGGCGACGGGCGTCTTCGGCGACGTAGATGTCGTTGAGAATCCACACGCGCTTAAGCGACAGCGATGAAAAACTTGAATAAAGCTGGCAGAAGCCGAGCACTTTTTTATCGTCGTCATCGGGTAATGCCAGGTAGATCACTGACTCTTTGCGGCGTAGACGTTTTTCTAAAAAGGCGCGGGATGAATCGGGGTACGACAGCTCGCCATAAAACTCGCGGTATTTGACGAACAGCGGAGTCAGAAGGTCCAGATGCTCGAGAGTGGCTTGGATAATCCGCATATTTGGGCCTCAACTTCACGGCAATGAGAGGAATGGCAAGTCAACGGGGTGTGTCAGTGGGCTTCGATGCTGCCTAAACCTTTTAGAAAGCGCAATCCAATGCTGCTCAGTCTTTAGGTTTCGCCAGCAGGAAATTGTTTTTTATCGGTGCTGAAGGGGCCGATTCCAGTGTGTGAAGCTGCGCTTCGTCTTTCAGGCTCACCCCGGACAGTTGCCGCCGACAGGCTTCACGCATCAAGTACAACAAACGATGGGCCGCCAAGCCGTAGCTCAACCCCTCTAGACGTACATTGGAAATGCAATTGCGGGACGCGTCGGTCAGGCCAACTTTTGGTCCGTAAGTGAAATACAGGCCTAGGCTGTCAGGAGAACTAAGGCCAGGGCGTTCACCAATCAGGATTACCACCATTTTTGCCCCCAATCGCTGGCCGATATCATCAGCCACGGCGACTCGGCCTTGTTCCACCAATATCACGGGAGACAGTGACCAGCCCTCGGCGGCAGTCTGCTCTTCCATGCGCTGCAAGAACGGCAATGTATGTCGATGCACTGCCAAGGATGACAAGCCATCCGCCACCACGATCGCCACATCGACGCCGCCGGGATGGGCTGCCGAGTAGTCGCGCAGTTGCTGGGCAGAGGCATCATCCAAACGGCGGCCTAAGTCTGGGCGCTGCAAATAACTGTGCCGGTCCATCGCCGCGCTGTGCAACAGCAGTGTTTCGCGGCCACGTGCTGCCAGTTGCGCGCTGAGTCCCGAGTGATCGAAAGGAAGATGGACGGCGTCCCGCGCTTGAGCGTGAGCGTATTGGAAATCCAGCTGCGCGCTCGTGGGCAGGCTGGTTCCAGTGCGTCCGAGGGCAATCCGGGCCGGGGTCAGGCGCCGTAATTCAAGCCAGGGATTCTGGCTGTTGCTGGGCAAAACAGGTTTTTCAGCCATGGGTCAGTTCGCTCATCCAAGGTTTGCCAGCGCGTGGCGAAAAGCGGGTGGCAGGCTGTCACCGAAATGCACGCGGCCGTCGGCCTGAGTGAAGATGCCCATTTTTGCCAACCAGGCTTCGTATTCAGGCGCGGGCCGCAGGCCAAGGGTTTGCCGCGCATACAATGCATCGTGAAACGACGTGGTTTGGTAGTTGAGCATGATGTCGTCGGAGCCCGGAATACCCATGATGAAGTTGATCCCGGCCACGCCCAGCAGCGTTAGCAAAGTGTCCATGTCGTCTTGATCGGCTTCGGCATGGTTGGTGTAACAGATGTCGCAACCCATGGGCACGCCCAGCAACTTGCCGCAAAAGTGATCCTCAAGCCCTGCACGGATGATCTGTTTGCCGTTGTAAAGGTATTCCGGGCCGATGAAACCAACCACGGTGTTGACCAGGAACGGATTGAAATGCCGGGCCACTGCATAGGCGCGGGTTTCGCAGGTTTGTTGATCGACGCCGTGGTGGGCATTGGCCGACAGCGCGCTGCCTTGGCCGGTCTCGAAATACATCAGGTTGTGCCCAAGAGTGCCGCGATTCAGGCTCAGACCCGCTTCGTAGCCTTCCTGCAAAACATTCAGATTGATCCCGAAACTGGCATTGGCCGCTTCAGTACCAGTGATGGATTGAAACACCAGGTCCAGAGGCACACCGCGATTGATCACTTCGATCGCGGTGGTGACGTGGGTCAACACGCAGGCTTGGGTCGGAATCTCGTAGCGCTGGATGATCGCGTCGAGCATTTCCAGCAGCGCAATGATCGACGCCGTGCTGTCCGTGGCCGGATTGATGCCGATCATTGCATCGCCGTTGCCGTAGAGCAGACCATCAAGAATGCTGGCGGCGATTCCAGCGGGTTCGTCGGTAGGGTGATTAGGTTGCAGCCGGGTAGATAAGCGCCCGCGCAAGCCCATAGTGCCGCGGAAACGGGTGACCACACGGATCTTTTGCGCCACTAACACCAAATCTTGCACGCGCATGATCTTCGACACGGCGGCAGTCATTTCCGGGGTCAGGCCGGGCGCCAAGGCGCGTAGGCTGTCTTCATTGGCGTGGTCGCTAAGCAACCAGTCGCGAAAGCCGCCGACAGTCAGGTGGCTGACGGTCGCAAAAGCCAGTGTGTCGTGGGTATCAATGATCAGTCGGGTGACTTCGTCGTTTTCGTAAGGAATCAACGCTTCTTCAAGGAAATGCTTGAGCGGGGTATCGGCCAGCGCCATCTGCGCGGCCACTCGCTCGCCGTCGTTGAGTGCCGCAATACCTGCCAGAAAATCCCCCGAACGTGCGGGGCTGGCTTTGGCCATCAGCTCTTTGAGGTTATCGAAACGGTAAGTTTGGGCACCGACGGTGTGGGCAAACGCAGCCATGGACCAAGTCCTCCTGTGGCTCTACCAGTGCGCGCCAGGCGACCGGCCTGCACTTGAATGGGGCCTGTACCGGGCGGGGCCCGGCACAGGAGCAACTTAGATCCCTGTCAGCATAGCGTCCGCTGGAGCATCGGAGCGTTGTTTGGCGGTCAATTGGAAGTAGATGAAGCCTGCCACCATGAAGCCAAGGAAGACTAAACCGATGACTGCGTTGAACCATGCCATCGCTACCAGACACACCAATGCCAGAAACAGCGCAATGCCCGGCACGATAGGGTAGCCCGGCGCCAAAAAGGTACGCTCCAGCAACGGTTCGGTTTTGCGCAGTTTAAACAGGCTGAGCATGCTGATGATATACATCACAATGGCCCCAAACACCGACATGGTGATCATCGCTGCCGTCAGGGTCATGCCTTGTAAGTTAACCAAGCCGTCGCTGTAGATCGCGGCAATACCGATCACTCCACCGGCCAGAATGGCCCGGTGCGGTGTCTGGAATCGCGAGAGTTTAGCCAGACTTTTTGGCAGGTAGCCGGCACGCGCCAGGGCGAAAAACTGCCGAGAGTAGCCGAGGATAATGCCGTGAAAGCTCGCCACCAGGCCGAATAAACCAATCCATACCAGCATGTGCATCCAGCTGGAGTTAGTCCCGACTACAGCTTTCATCGCCTGCGGGAGCGGATCGTTAATGTTCGATAGCTGACGCCAATCGCCTACACCGCCGGCCATGACCATCACGCCAATCGCCAGGAACACCAAGGTTAAAATGCCGCTGACGTAAGCTTTGGGGATTGTACGCTTGGGATCTTTGGCTTCTTCGGCAGCCATGGCGGCGCCTTCGATGGCGAGAAAGAACCAGATAGCGAAGGGGATGGCGGCGAAGATACCCGGCACCGAGCCGACGCTAAAAGTGTCGGCACCCGACCAGCCGTTAAGGGCAAAGTTACTAAAACTGAAGCCAGGCAAGACCACGCCCATGAAAACCAGCAGTTCAAGGACAGCCAATACAGTCACCACCAATTCAAAGGTGGCGGCAATGCTAACGCCTAATATGTTCAGGCCCATGAAGATGATGTACGCGCCGACGGCCGCGAGTTTCGGGTCCAACTCTGGAAACTGCACGTTCAAGTAAGCGCCGATGGCCATGGCGATGGCGGGGGGTGCAAAGACAAACTCGATCAAGGTCGCTATGCCAGCGATTAACCCGGCTTTTTCACCAAAGGCTCGGCGGCTATAGGCAAACGGGCCGCCCGCATGAGGAATCGCGGTGGTGAGTTCGGTAAAGCTGAAAATAAAACAGGTGTACATCGTGGCGACAATTAACGTAGTGATTAAAAACCCCAGCGTCCCTGCCGCACCCCAACCGTAACTCCATCCGAAATATTCGCCGGAAATTACCAGTCCTACTGCAATACCCCATAAATGCAGGGTACCCAGTGTTGGTTTGAGCGTTGTTGTAGTAGTCATAAGTCCTCGCGTCAGCATTATTGGTTTAGTTAACTTTCAATACGAGTACTGCTGCTCGATGGTTAAACGCATGCAACCCCCGCGCCAGTCGCGAACTAGCCGCAACTGACCGGAGATTATGAGCAACCGTTTAAAGTGTGGACTTAGAAGAAGCCCAGCGGATGAGTGTCGTAGCTGACCAACAAGTTTTTAGTCTGCTGATAGTGCTCTAGTGCAACTTTGTGGGTTTCGCGGCCTACGCCGGACTTTTTGTAGCCACCGAATGCAGCGTGTGCTGGATATAAGTGATAGCAGTTAGTCCATACGCGCCCCGCTTTCAGTGCCCGGCCGACGCGGTAAGCGCGGTTGATGTCACGGGTCCACAGGCCAGCGCCCAGGCCGAACTCGGTGTCATTGGCGATGGCAATGGCTTCAGCTTCATCTTTGAACGTAGTGATGCTGACCACTGGGCCGAAGATTTCTTCCTGAAAGACGCGCATCTTGTTGTTGCCTTTGAGCAGCGTCGGCTGGATGTAATAACCGCCAGCCATGTCGCCCTCGAGTTTTTCGACGCTACCACCGGTCAACAACTCGGCCCCTTCGCCCTTGGCGATTTCCAGGTACGAAAGAATCTTGTCAAATTGCTGTTCGGAGGCCTGGGCGCCAACCATGCAGTCGGTATCCAGCGGGTCGCCACGTTTGATTTGCTCGACCTTTTTCAGCACGGCTTTAATGAACTCAGGGTAAATCGACTCTTGCACCAGTGCTCGCGACGGGCAGGTGCAAACTTCCCCTTGGTTGAAGAACGCCAAGACCATGCCTTCAGCGGCTTTGTCGATGAACTCTGGCTCGGCTTGCATGATGTCTTCAAAGAAGATGTTCGGCGATTTGCCGCCCAGCTCTACGGTGGACGGAATTATGTTTTCCGCCGCCAGCTTCATAATGTGCGAGCCAACAGGCGTCGAACCGGTGAAAGCAATTTTGGCGATGCGCTTGCTGCTGGCCAGTGCTTCGCCAGCTTCGCGGCCATAACCCTGAACGATATTCAGCACGCCTGGTGGCAGAAGGTCGCCAATCAATTCCATTAGGACGCTGATGCCCAAAGGAGTTTGCTCGGCAGGCTTCAGCACCACGCAGTTACCGGCAGCCAACGCCGGTGCAAGCTTCCAGGCGGCCATCAGCAATGGAAAGTTCCAGGGAATGATTTGGCCGACCACGCCCAGTGGTTCATGAATGTGATAAGCCACGGTGTTGCCATCGATTTCTGCTGCGCTGCCTTCTTGCGCGCGCAGGCAGCCGGCGAAGTAACGGAAGTGATCGACGGCCAATGGGATATCGGCGTTCAGGGTTTCACGAACCGCTTTGCCGTTGTCCCAGGTTTCAGTAACGGCCAACAGTTCCAGGTTTTGCTCGATACGGTCTGCGATTTTCAGCAGGACCAACGACCGCGCCTGAACCGACGTTTTACCCCATGCATCGGCAGCAGCATGTGCGGCATCGAGGGCTTTATCGACGTCTTCAGCGCTGGAGCGTGGAAATTCGGCGATCAGCTTGCCGTTGACTGGCGAAATATTTTCGAAATATTGGCCTTTGACCGGCGGCACGAATTCGCCACCGATGTAGTTGCCGTAGCGGCTTTTGAAGGAAACGATGGAGCCTTCAGTTCCGGGATGGGCGTAACGCATGATGAGTGTCTCCTGGCTTTTGTGTTTATAGGGGAGTACGCGCTTTGGCGCTTAGGTAAAGCGTAGAGCAAAGGTCGGGCCAGCGCCGCGAAACGTAGGTTTTATAGGGGTTTGCCTCAGATTTATCGCGATAAAATATCCTCTTTGTCTCATTGCTGGGACGAGCTGCGTGACACTTTGTACCGTTCTCGGTACAGCGCTATGGCTGAACAACGGGTCACATTGCAAAGCAGGTTGTCGTGGAGGATGCTTGCGGCAACTCCACTGGAGAATAATAAAAAGTGCAAAGTGACCATTTAACACGCCATGCCCGACAAGTCCTTACGTTCGCACAGGGCAAAACCCATTTGCGAGGTCCGAGCAGCGATCCATCTATCGCTCGCTCTTGGCTGCGTTGTCTTGAGGAACACCATCTCGATCCGGCGCTGACCATTGCCCCCACGGTGCTTGAGCATGGTCGATTGCTTGAGCGCCGCGAGCGGATGCAGCAGGTGCTGAGCCTTGCAGGCGGCGAAATGAACAGCCTGCACCAGCAGCTTTCGGGCGCTGGGCACGCGGTGTTGTTAACCGACGCCCGCGGGATCATTCTCAACTGTGTTACCGCACCTACTGAACACACCATTTTCGAACGCGCGGGGCTGTGGCTTGGGGCTGACTGGAGCGAGGAGTGTGAAGGCACTAACGGCATCGGCACCTGCTTGGTCGAGCGCCAATCATTGACCATTCACCAAGAAGAACATTTTCGTGGCCGCCATACTGGTCTGACTTGTTCGGCGAGCCCAGTATTCGATCCACATGGCGATTTGCTCGCGGTGCTGGACGTTTCGTCGGCGCGGCATGACGTATCCAGGCAGAGCCAGTTTCACACGATGGCGCTGGTCAACCTGTCCGCTAAGGTGATCGAGCGCAGCTATTTTTTGCATCATTGCGATGACCAATGGCTGCTGCGCTTTCATCTTCAGGCGCAATCGGTCGGTTTGTTCAGCGAAGGACTGATGGCATTTGACGGCGAAGGGCTTGTCAGCGCTGTTAATCAGAGCGCTCTGAATCTTCTAGGTTATGGTCGCGGCAACCTGCTTGGCCAAGCGGTTAACGCTTTATTTGATTGTTCGATGGATCAGTTATTCGCTCGCGGCAGTGCCCAGCCCACCGCCACTTGGCCGTTGCGTACCCGCGACGGTCGGCGTTTGTTTGCTTTGTTGCGCGGGCAACCGCGCAACGTTCCGCTAACGTTGGCGCCCCTAACGCCCACCGTCACGCCGCGGTTGAGCGGTATTTGCTTGGCCGACCCAGCGTTACAAAATGATTTTCGTCGAGCGCTGCGGGTGTTTGAGCGCGACGTGCCCTTGTTGGTCAACGGCGAAACCGGCTCGGGTAAAGAAGCCTTTGCCAAGGCCGTGCATCAAGCAAGCCTACGCAGCGACAAACCGTTCGTGGCCCTCAACTGTGCCGCAATTCCTGAAAGCTTGATTGAGAGCGAGTTGTTCGGCTATCGCGGCGGCAGTTTTACCGGTGCCCGTAAAGAAGGCATGCGCGGCAAGCTGCAGCAGGCCGATGGTGGAACATTGTTTCTCGACGAAATCGGCGACATGCCGCTGGCGCTGCAAACGCGTCTATTAAGGGTGCTGGAAGACCGTCTGGTCGTCCCACTCGGCGGCGAACCTCTTGCGGTAGATGTGCGGGTTATTAGTGCGACTCACCGTAATCTGCTGGGGCGGGTGGCCGACGGCAGTTTTCGCGAGGATTTGTATTACCGCCTCAATGGTCTTGAGATCGCGTTGCCTGCGTTACGTGAACGCAGCGATAAGTCGCAACTACTGGATTTTTTACTGGCAGAAGAGGCTGGAGGTCAGGTCGTTGTGCTCGAAGAGTCGGCCCGTCGCGCGCTGCTGGATTTCGCTTGGCCGGGAAACGTGCGACAGCTGCGCACGGTACTACGGACCGTAATCGCGTTGTGCGATGAGCAGCGTATTGGCTTGGATGAGTTGCCTGGCGCTATCCGAAAAAACGTCGCGTCTGCCTCGTTGACACTGGTAAGCGAGCACCCACTGGACGACGCTGAGCGCGCTGCGCTGTTGGCCGTGCTGGAAGAGCAGCGCTGGCACATGACCCACACTGCCGAACAATTAGGCGTTAGCCGCAATACCTTGTATCGCAAACTTCGTAAACACGGGATAGAGCGCTAGCCCAAACTCGTGACCGCCCGGTCTTTCAATTGGAAGTGGGCATCGGTCACCCGTTAACCGTGCAGAAATGTCCCTGCTTCGCTCGGGGGCATTGATGGTAAGGGACACCCAGTCGACATGCTCTCGAATGCGCAACGACAGGCCTGCATTCGTTCATGACAAGGGCTGCCCCCTCGCCACACACCGCTCGCTACGCTAACCTGCGCCCATGTTTTACGAGGTTGATTATGCATATTCATATTCTTGGTATTTGCGGCACGTTCATGGGGTCATTGGCGGTGCTGGCTAAAGAGCAGGGCCATCGGGTTACCGGCTCGGACGCTAACGTTTACCCGCCCATGAGCACCCAGTTGCAGGCTCAAGGCATCGAGCTGACTCAGGGCTACGACGCGGCGCAGCTGGACCCGGCACCTGATGTGGTGGTGATTGGGAACGCGCTGTCCCGGGGCAATCCTGCGGTGGAGTACGTGCTGAATAAGGGCCTGCCGTATGTGTCGGGTCCGCAATGGCTGGCTGATCATGTGTTGCAAGGTCGTTGGGTCTTGGCCGTCGCCGGTACCCACGGTAAAACCACCACCAGCAGCATGCTCGCCTGGGTGTTGGAACACGCCGGCATGAGCCCCGGCTTTTTGATCGGAGGTGTGCCGCAGAACTTCGCAGTGTCGGCCCGTCTGGGCGATACACCGTTTTTCGTGGTTGAGGCCGACGAATATGACAGTGCATTTTTCGATAAGCGCTCCAAGTTCGTCCACTACCGCCCGCGCACCGCGATCTTGAATAACCTTGAATTCGATCACGCTGACATCTTTCCTGATCTGCCGGCGATTGAGCGGCAGTTTCATCACTTGGTGCGGACCATTCCAAGTGAAGGGTTAGTGATTCATCCCACCACCGAACCCGCTCTGTTGCGGGTCATTCAGATGGGCTGTTGGACACCTGTGCAAACCACTGGCCAGGGAGGCCAGTGGCAAGCGCGCTTGTTGAGCGAGGACGGTTCGCGGTTTGAAGTGATTTTTGAAGGCGTTGTGCAGGGTGTGGTCGAGTGGGACATGACCGGCCAACACAACGTGGCCAATGCCCTGGCGACGTTGGCAGCCGCGCGACATGTCGGCGTCGTGCCCAAGCAGGGCGTTGAAGCGCTGAGTGCGTTCGAAAGCGTCAAGCGGCGCATGGAAAAGGTTGCCGAAGTCAACGGCGTAACTATTTATGACGACTTCGCCCACCACCCGACAGCCATTGCTACAACACTTGATGGCCTGCGCAAACACATCGGCGATGCCCACTTGATTGCGATCATTGAGCCACGTTCCAATTCAATGAAGCTCGGCGCCCACCGGGACGGTTTGCCGGACAGCGTGCACCAGGCTGATCAAGTTATTTGGTACGCCCCTGCTAATCTGGGCTGGGATCTCGCCGCCACGGCCGCTTTGTGTTCGGTGCCGTCGGTGGTATGTGAGTCCCTCGACGCCATCATCGCCAAAGTCAAAAGCCAGGCTAAGCCGGGTACCCAGGTGGTAATCATGAGCAACGGCGGATTTGGCGGTTTACATAGCAAATTGGCGGAGGCACTGAAATGAGTGGTCCTGAGCGTATAACTCTAGCGATGACGGGCGCGTCTGGTGCGCAATATGGTTTGCGCTTGCTCGACTGCCTGGTACGGGAAGAGCGAGAAGTGCATTTTCTGATTTCCAAGGCGGCACAGTTGGTACTGGCGACCGAGACCGACGTTTCGTTGCCGCCAAAGACGATGATGATGCAGGCGTTTTTGACCGAGTATACCGGTGCCGCCGCCGGGCAGATTCGGGTGTATGGCAAGGAAGACTGGATGTCATCCGTCGCTTCCGGCTCAGGCTCTCCGGCTGCAATGGTGGTGGTGCCATGCTCGACAGGCACCTTGTCGGCAATTGCCACCGGCGCCTGTAACAATCTTATTGAGCGCGCTGCGGACGTGACGCTGAAAGAGCGACGCCAGTTGATTCTGGTACCGCGTGAGGCGCCTTACTCAAGTATTCATCTGGAAAACATGCTCAAACTGTCGAACATGGGGGCAGTGATTTTGCCTGCGTCGCCGGGCTTTTATCACCAACCACAGACCATCGACGACCTCATTGATTTCGTTGTCGCGCGGATTCTGAATCTGTTGAATATTCCCCAAGACATGCTGCCGCGTTGGGGCGAACATCATTTGAGCGCCGATGAATAAGCCACTGTTACTGAGCTTGATGCTGTTAAACCTGACCGGCTGCGCAACGGCCCGAACCCTCGACGCTGCCCAACCAGGTGCGCCGGTGGTTTACTCGGGCATGCGACTGGATTTGTACGCCATAGAAGGCGGATGCTGCGCTAAAGACCGCTTTGGCGCCGAAGCCCCCGATTGGCCCCGCGTCGACCTGCCGGCAAGTGCTTTGCTCGATACCCTCCTTTTACCGTTGTCGCTGTTAAGCGTACTGGGTGTAGGGTATTCAGCGACGGGTGGTTTGTAGTGCATGACATTGAATTATAAAAATTTATTGATTGGAACTACCGGAAGCAGCCGAAGATCGTTCCGACAGCGCCGCACGTTTACTTGCCCAACCTACTCAACTCTTGTGCCTCGACAATGCGTACGCCGTTCTGTTCTTCCAGCGCCAGGCGCCATAGCGCGCGGGCTACGGTACAAGCGTCGATGCCTCTGTATTTGCCTGGAATCAATTTAGCGAAGGGCGCTGCCAGTTGTTCGGCCAAACGTTGTTCCGAACGCTCGCCGATCAGCAGCGAGGGCCTGGCGATGGTCAGTTGTAGCCAGCCTTGAGCCATGAGCGCTTGTTCCACTTCGCCTTTGACCTTGCTATAGAAAATGCTGGATGCCGGGTCTGCGTTCACCGCGCTCATTACCACCAAATGCCGCGCGCCCAGCTCACGGGCTCGGTGGGCGAACGCCACCACCAAATCGAAGTCGATGGCGCGAAAGGCTTCTTTGGACCCTGCCTGTTTGATCGTACTGCCCAGGCAACAAAAGGCGATGTCTACCGGGCCGGCTAACGCGGGTAACAAGGCAGTCAGTTCCCCTACTGGGTTTTCCAGGTGGGGATGGTCAGCAAGTGGGCGACGAGTTGGAGCAAGTACACGACTGACGGTGGGTTCGTTGAGCAAACGATCAAGTAAATGTTCGCCGGTCAATCCAGTGGCACCGCTTAGCAGAATGTGTTGGGGCGTCAAATACATAATGTTTCTCCCTCAATACGCTGCAGTTTAGTGGCTGCTTATAATTTTTGCGTCCTTGCGGACCAGCGAGGCAGAAAGTGCCCGTTGTGCCTGGGTTTTTCTCAACTGCTGCCAGTGTGCGAGTACCGCTTTAGGTGCCCAGATTTGTGGTTCCGATGCTTCGAAGTTGTCGCTGGCCTCTCGGGCCGCGACATACACTTTGGCTAGATTAAAAGCTTGTTGCAGGTCATCTGTCTCGGCCAATGCTTTGGCAAAAAGGGCTTCACCAAAATAGGTAAAGTCGGCCTCTTCCGAGCACCCAAACGAAACTCGGTCGGACCGTGACGCAGTGATGACCAAAGTTCGATCGTCTTTGATAGCCGGAATGAAGCCGCCCGAGTAACACGCTGATATCACGACGATCTTGTCTCGTCCTTTTAAGGGAGCAAGAACAGCGGCAAGTTCGTCTGCGGGTAAATCTGTCAGCTCCAGGCGTGGTTGATCAAGGACCAACTCATGATTATGTGTACCGTGACTGGTCAGGTAGATAAATATCAGGTCTTCGGGACCACTGCGCTGTGCCAGCGTCTGCACAGCCCGACTGATACTTTCTCGGGTGGCCAATGGACGATCACCCATGTGGTCGCGATGATTGACCAGGCTGATTTGCCCGTAGGCGCCGAAGCGTGTCGCCAGCAGGTTGCTGACGTAGTCGGCTTCGCGCATGAACACACTCTGCTTGCCATCGCCACCCACCACCAATGTATAAAGCTCTACGGCAGGGGTCGATGCTGGAACAGCAGCTAAAGCTTTGTCCAGTAAGGAGCCTTGGGCGAGTAAACCGATTTCCAGCGAATCGGGCAGCAATTTACCTTGGGCATCACGCACCCGCTGACCGTTACTCCAGATCCCGCTTTGTATTGCCCCGTCCGGCAGGCTCAGGACACCTCGGCCTTCATAATTATCGGCAAGGAACCCGCCCTGATACACGCTGCCATCGGCGAGGCGCAAACGGCCTTCCCCGGAGAAGCGCCAGTTGGCGAATTGCCCCTCGTAACGGCTACCATCGGCGCCAATCAACTGGCCCTGGCCGCCGAGCGCGCCGTCTTTGAACTGCCCTATCCAGACGTCGCCATCGCTATTCTCATAGCGGCCTCTGCCCTGCAGTTGATTGTCATGGAAGCCGCCGACGTATTGGTCGCCATCGGCGCTGTTAAAGCTGCCGTTGCCTTCCAACTGACCGCTGACGAATTTGCCGGCGAATTGATTACCGCTGGCGTCGCTGCGTTGCCCTTCGCCATTGGGTTTGCCATGGGCGAACAAGCCTTGATATTGGCTGCCGTCATCAAGCTCCAGATGGCCAAGCCCGTCGTATTGGTCGGCTTTGAATTCGCCACGATAGGTCACCCCAGGCTCTTTGAGTGTGCCTTCACCATCACGTCGGCCGAGTTTGAAGCCGCCCACATAGCTGCCGGTGCTGGTGGTCAACGTACCGAAACCATGAAATAGCCCGTTTTGAAACTGGCCGCGATAGACCTCGCCGTTGCTGGCGTGCCATTCACCTTCGCCGTGCCACTGACCATTCTGAAACTGACCGACGTACCAGCTACCGTTGGGATAATCCACTCGGCCCCGCCCTTGCAGTAGACCGTTGACCACCTCCCCGCGATAACGGCCGCCATCGGGCAGGCGGGCGTCGGGGGGCGATAACGGTTCGCCCTCACCGCAAGCGACGAGTAGTAGGATGATTGCCAGTGGAGCGAGTGAAGCGAGCGCGCGCATGGTTGATCTCGAAAATAGGATTCCAGGCGTGTGAATACGGTCTTCGAGCAGTCGCGCTCACACAGCCACGGGGAGTATGCCGCAGCTATGTGGTTGCTTATAGAGGCAAATACATTGCGAGTGAGCCGCGTTTTGCGTTTTTAGCGACTTATACGAAGCACAGCGACAGCGGTTCGGCGACGTAGGCAGGTTTTTCCTGACCTTCAATTTCCAGAGTGGCAATAGCTTTAATCAGCCATTGACCAGGCTTCTTCTCAGTCACTTGAGCGATGGAAACGTTCAGTCGAACCCGCGAATTAACTTTTACGGGTTGGATGAAACGTACGCTGTCCAAGCCATAGTTGATCACCATTTTCAAGCCTTCAGGCGCCACGAACAGGTCTTCCATGAGTTTTGGGATCAGCGATAGCGACAGAAAACCGTGGGCGATGGTGCTGCCAAACGGCGTTTGAGCTGCTTTTTCAGGGTCGACGTGGATAAACTGAAAGTCGCCCGTCGCTTCAGCGAACAAATCGATACGTTCTTGATCAATGGTGAGCCACTCGGAACACCCTAGCTCCTTGCCTGCATAGGTTTTGAGTTCTTCGACGGGTACAAATGGCATGGGTACTCTCCTTGTTTTTTCTTATTAAAGTGGTTGTCGGGCCTGTCATTTATTGCAAGTTGATAGCGTCATTGTCGGCGTATCAGGTTCTAAGATCAGCACGGGTCACCGGGATGGTCAAGGATGTATGCGCTTGGCGAATGCCGATTTATCAGCCATCACCACGGCATGCCTATAATGGCGCCGCAAATTAGTTGGAGTTATTTATGTTGCTCAGAGGTCTGACTTGGTTGGTGCTGTTTCAATTGGTGGGTACCGGGCTTAATCACCTGTTCCTTCCAGTCCTGCCAGGGCCGATTATCGGTCTGGTGTTACTGATGGTCTTTCTCATGATTCGTGGTGAAGTCGATGAGTCAATCAGCCTTGCCGCCAGCAGCCTCTTGCGTTATCTGCCCTTGCTGCTAGTGCCGCCAGCGGTGGGGGTGATGGTCTACGCCGCCGATATTGCTGCAGATTTCTGGGCCATTGTCGGGTCGCTTGTGTTGTCATTGTTATTGTCGCTGGCCTTCGTCGGTTGGCTGATGCAGAAGTTGATTCAGCGTCAGACGCGACGTCGGGTGACTTCATGAGTATCGGCTGGAGTGGTGCCTGGGGATCGGTTATTCATCATCCGCTGTTCGGAATTGCGATTACGTTAGGCGCGTACCAGCTAATGTTGGCGGCCTATGAGAAAACCCGCTGGATATTTTTGCAGCCAGTGCTCATTTCGATGGTGTTGGTGATTGGCATATTGATCAGTTGTGGCCTGACTTATGTTGAGTACCGCAAAAGTACGGAGATTCTAAGCATTCTGTTAGGCCCGGCTACCGTCGCCTTGGCTGTGCCGCTTTATCTGAATTTACGACGGATCAAGCAATTATTTTGGCCGACGTTTACTACGCTGATTATTGGCGGTGTGTTGGCAACGTCCCTTGGCGTGACGCTGGGCTGGTTATTTGGCGCCGAGCACATGATTTTGATGACTATGGCGCCTAAGTCAGTGACCTCGCCTATAGCGATGCTGGTAGCTGAGCAAATTGGTGGTGTTGCCCCATTGGCTGCGGTGTTTGTGTTGATTACTGGCGTTATCGGTGCCATTTTCGGCCCGGGCTTGCTGTCTGTAATAGGTGTTCAGAATCATGCGGCGCGCGGTATGGCCCTGGGCTTGACCGCTCATGCCGTCGGCACCTCGGTGGCGCTGCAGGAAAGCGAGGAGTGCGGCGCATTTGCTGCGCTGGCAATGAGCTTGATGGGCGTTGCCACGGCGGTGTTTCTTCCCCTGGCTGTGTCGTTATTCGTTTAAGGAAATTCTATATGCTGCCGTTATTTCCCCTCAACGCCGTGTTATTCCCCGGCTGCACCCTGGATTTGCAGCTGTTCGAAGCGCGTTATCTGGACATGATTGGTCGCTGCATGAAAAAGGGTGAGGGTTTCGGTGTTGTGTGCATCCTCGACGGCGAATACGTCGCTCAGGCCCCCGATGGCTATGCACTGATTGGATGCGAGGCATTGGTGCGTGATTTCCAGCAGCAAGAAAATGGCTTGTTGGGGATTCGCGTGGAGGGCGCAAGACGCTTTAGGGTCGTCAGCAGCGATGTTCAGCGCGATCAATTGATAGTGGCGCAAGTTGAATGGCTCGATGAACTTCAAGATCATCCGTTGCAGGAGCGGGACGCGGACTTGATGGCGTTGTTGTCTGCGCTGGCCGAGCATCCGATGGTTGCTGCGCTGAACATGGGCGTTACTGCTATTGGCCAGCAGTCGCTGGCCAATCAGTTGGCGTATCTATTGCCATTTACCGAAGAAGACAAAGTTGAGCTTCTTGAACTCAGTGACGCACAGCAGCGCCTCAACGCGATCCAGGACTTGCTCGACGAAATGCAAGGCGATCTGCACGTTTAGATCGCCAGGTTGTGCTCAATACTGATACTGACTGATGGCGTTGGCTAAGGCATGTAGCGCGAAGAAACCATACACCGCAACCAACGAAGGCAGAATGATCCACCAGACTTTTGTCGGCATGGGTCGCAACGGTTCCTGGCGCTGAATGAGCGTCAAGCTGGCTGCGCACATAAAGAACGCCAGCGTGGCGCCGGCCAGTACGTCTGTAGGCCAATGCGCGCCTAAATAAACCCTCGACATCGCAATCGCTAACGCTGGAATACTACCCACTAGCAGCCATGTGAGACGAAAGCGCAGCGGTTGGCCGCGCCCAGCCAGAATCGCCAGCACCATAAACATCGCAAACGAGCCGGAGCTGTGACCGCTCGGCATGCTGTAGCTCGTGATGGGGTCAAGTATCACGTCGGGGCGAGCACGCGCCGCCGCCCATTTTACGAGGGTGTTGACCAGTGCCGAGCCTAAAATGGCGCCCATCGCAAAGGTTGCTTGTCGCCGCTGTCGAAGAGCCAACAGCAGGCCAAGTAACACGATCGTTATCACAACCTGGGTTTTGAAGTCACCGAGTCGAGTGATCATCACCGCGAATGGGTCGGCGGCTGAGTTGCGGTGTTCCTGTACCAACGACATCAAGCCTTGGTCAAACTGCGCAAGGTATGGCCAGCCGATGAATAGGCCAATCAGCATTACCAGGCTCAGCAGCGCAATCAACCGTGTGGCGTAGCGCTTGCCTGCGACGCTGCTGTGGATACTCACGCCCAGCAAGGCAGCAAGCCCGGCGCCAACTATCCCGGCCTGGGGCCAAAACCCTTGTGGCAGCGGCAAGCGGATAGCCGCACCCGTTGCCCAGCCGGGCAGCAAGAAAACGACAGACCAGCCGGCCGCGGCGACGAGGCTGACGGCTAAAAATCGAAAAAACGGCATGTCGAACATTCCAGCGACCATCGGCAGCATGGGACGCAGCGGCCCGATGAAGCGCCCAACCAGCAAACTGGCAATGCCGTAACGCTGAAAATAGATTTCGGCACGGTCGATCCATTCCGGGTGGTGTCGCAACCCTGGCAATCGGCGAATATTCTGATGAAAACGTCTGCCGAGGAAGTACGACAAGATGTCGCCCAGCAGTCCACCTGCAAATCCTAATAACAGTGTTTCGCCAAGCGGCAGCGAACCACTGCCGGCCAATACCGCAACGGCGAACATGAACACGGTGCCCGGCACGACGAGGCCGACAATTGCCAGGCATTCGAAACACGCTATAAGAAAAATCGCCGTACCCAACCACGAGGGATTTGCCGTCAACCAACCGGTAATGCTGTCGAGCCATGAGCCCATGTTTTAGCTTCCTTGTTCCAGTAAGAAATAGTCACGGCCTTCCAGCTGTCCACGTCGCAGGGGGTTACGTGTACAGAACCTTGCATAGGTAGCATCGACGAAACGGTACATCAGGTGTCCGTCCCGGCCTTCGGGGATGCCCAGTCGCGTGGTTTGAATAATATGTATCGGCGCTGCTCCGACATCGTCGACGAACAATTGTTCGCAATCAAAGCGTTTGGCGTCCCACATCGCAACCTTAAGCCCCAATGCTTTGCACAATAGGGTTTGCCCCGCGCACAAGCGTTCTGGCTTGCGCAACGTGCCGTTGGCATTCGGATTGTTAAGCAACATGTGGGAGAGGCTGATGCTATCGGAGAGCGTATCGACCCACGGGTAGGCCGACTTAATCAGCACCGCGTTGCCTGGCCCACCGGCGCTGAAGTTCAGTGAGTCGCCGCCGCGGGCGTAATACATATAAATGTGGCCGCCGCTTAGAAACAATGCCTTGCGCTTTTCGGTGTACCCCAGCGATGAGTGGCTCCCCCGTTCTGCTGCGTAATACGCTTCAGTTTCGATAATCACTGCCGACAGCCACAAAAAATTCGGGGCGATTCCTACTCGATGGCGGATAACCTTGCCCAGCAGACCACGGGCAAGCAATTGTGCATCACGGTCGAAAAACGAGTCAGGGAGCGGGTTAGGCACGTAGTCAGGCATCGGCATCTACGGAAATGATCGGCGAATGGGGTGTGATGATAACAACACGTGTCTTAATCGACGCTGAACGGGGTTGACCCCGGTTGTCGAGATAAACCCGTGCGGTATGCATCGACATTTTCGGCGGCAAGCCAACGCCTACATCGTCTTTGGCTGGTCGCAATTCTGTGTGAGCGGGTTTGCCTGCGCAAGTCACGACACGGTCAAGCGGTCGTCCGTCGTCGCGGGCATGGCATGAAACATGAAGTTCTTCTCACTATTTCACCGCTGTTATCGACCATCCGCCTGCCACTGCTGTCGTTACTCCTGCTCGACAGCTATAATCGGCCGCTTTCCTCTACGCCAAGACCTCTGAGACCATGACTGAGTCCGTTCTTGACTACATGACCCGCCTGGGTCGAGCTGCCCGCGAAGCTTCGCGCGTAATCGGCCGTGCCAGCACCGCGCAGAAAAACCATGCATTGCAGGCCACTGCTGCTGCGTTGGATGAAGCTCGCGCTGAGCTTTCTACTGCCAACGAACTGGACTTGGCTTCGGGCCGGGCCAACGGCCTTTCTCCGGCCATGCTTGAGCGTCTGGCCCTGACTCCGGCACGCATCGACAACATGATCGTTGGTTTGCGCCAGGTGATTAACCTGCCAGACCCAATAGGTTCGATCCGCGACATGAGCTTTCGCCCGTCCGGTATTCAAGTCGGCAAAATGCGGGTGCCGTTGGGGGTGGTGGGGATTATTTACGAGTCTCGCCCCAACGTGACCATCGACGCAGCTAGCTTGTGCCTCAAGTCTGGCAATGCCACGATCCTGCGCGGCGGCTCCGAAGCTATTCACTCCAACCGCGCAATCGCTGCCTGCATCCAGCGTGGTTTGGCGGCAGCCGATTTGCCGGCGGCGGTGGTTCAGGTCGTCGAAGTCACTGACCGCGAAGCCGTTGCGGCTTTGATAACCATGCCCGAGTATGTTGACGTCATTGTTCCACGCGGCGGCAAAGGCTTGATTGAGCGCGTCAGTCGGGATGCGCGGGTGCCGGTTATTAAGCACCTGGACGGTATTTGCCATGTTTATGTGAGTGCGTACGCAGACCTGACCAACGCCCAGAGCATCTGTTTTAACGCCAAGACCTACCGCTACGGCATCTGTGGCGCGATGGAAACCTTGCTGGTCGATGCGGCTGTGGCGGCTGATTTTCTTCCGCCAATGGCTGCGCAACTGAGGGAAAAAGGTGTTGAATTGCGCGGTTGCGAGCGCACACAAGCGTTGATTGATGCCGTTCCAGCTACTGAAGAAGACTGGCACACCGAATACCTGGCGCCGATTTTGTCGATTTTGGTCGTCAATGGCCTGGATCAGGCCATTGAACACATCAATCACTATGGGTCACACCACACCGACGCCATCGTCACTGAAAATCAGACTCAGGCCCGACGTTTCATGGCCGAAGTTGACTCCAGTTCAGTGATGGTCAACGCACCGACCAGCTTCGCCGATGGCTTTGAATATGGATTGGGTGCCGAGATTGGCATTTCTACTGATAAGCTGCACGCCCGCGGCCCGGTCGGCCTTGAGGGTCTGACCTGCGAAAAGTACATCGTGATCGGCGACGGTCATCAGTTACGTGGCCAAGGACCTGTCTGACTTGGTCGAGCCTGAAAAGACTGCGGCGGCGAAATCACCCCCTCATGCGCCGCGACGCGTTGGCGTGTTGGGTGGCACTTTCGATCCGGTGCATATAGGCCATTTGCGCGGTGCGCTGGAAGTTGCCGAGCTGCTTGAACTCGATGAGTTGCGCCTGACACCCAGTGCCAGGCCACCCCATCGCGATACCCCGAGCGTGAGCGCGCAGGACCGTCTGGCAATGGTTCAATGCGCGGTAGCCGGAGTGTCACCTTTGACGGTGGATGACCGTGAATTAAAGCGGGACAAACCGTCGTACACCATCGACACCCTGGAACTGATGCGGGCCGAATTGGCCGCAGATGACCAGTTATTCCTGTTATTGGGTTGGGACGCATTTTGCGGACTTCCGACTTGGCATCGCTGGGAAGAGCTGCTGGAGCACTGCCATATCGTGGTGCTGCAACGCCCGGACGCCGACAGCGAGTCGCCTGACGCCATGCGAAATCTGCTGGCAGGGCGCGCGGTCAGCAACCCTAAGGCCCTCAAGGGGCCGGGTGGACACATTACATTCGTCTGGCAGACACCGTTATCAGTGTCTGCCACCCAGATCCGCCAACTGCTGGCCAGCGGGAAGTCGGTACGTTTTCTGGTGCCAGACGCGGTACTGGCCTATATCGACGCGCACGGGCTGTACCATGCGCCGAACACTGAGGGGAGCCTCTGAAACTGCTGTGTTCAACACGCGTTTCGGCATCCCACACATACGAGCTGAATGAGTTTTATATGACAAAGCAAAAATTGAGTAGCGAAGAAGTGGTTAAGTTGGCAACGGCTGCCTTGGAAGACATTAAGGGTACCGATATCCTCGCCATCGATGTTCGCGACAAGACCAGCATCGCTGATTACATGCTGATCGCCACCGGCACCTCCAATCGCCAGCTTAACGCTCTGGTCGATAGCGTCCGCGACAAATGCAAGGCTGCCGGCGTCAAGCCGCTAAGTGAAGAAGGCAAAGGCGACAGCGATTGGGTGTTGCTGGACCTGGGCGACGTCATTGTTCACGTTATGACCTCCGCTGCCCGTCAGTTCTACGACCTCGAGCGCCTGTGGCAAGGCGCTGAGCAGAGCCGTGCGCTGCATTCTGTGCATGAAGGCAACCCATTCGACCCGATGACCTTTCTCGACAAAGAGTAAGGGGTCTCCGTGCGTTTGCGTTTGATCGCTGTTGGTTCGCGCATGCCCAAGTGGGTGGAAGAAGGTTGGCAGGAATATGCCAAACGGATGCCGTCCGAGCTTGCGCTTGAGTTAGTGGAAATTCCGCTCAATACCCGTGGCAAAAACGCTGACGTAGCGCGTTTTATTCGCCAGGAAGGTGAGGCCATGCTGGCGAAAGTTCAGCCGGGCGAGCGAATTGTCACGCTTGAAGTGCAGGGTAAGCCTTGGAGTACCGAACAGCTTTCGGTCGAGCTTGATCGCTGGCGTCTCGACGCACGCACGGTCAACTTGATGGTCGGCGGTCCTGAGGGACTGTCGCCGGAAGTCTGTGCGCGTAGCGAGCAGCGCTGGTCGCTGTCGCCGTTAACGTTGCCACATCCATTGGTGCGTATTCTTATTGGTGAGCAGATGTACCGCGCCTGGACAGTTCTGTCCGGGCACCCTTATCACAAATAGCCTGCGCGCCTAAATGTCTCAGCCGATCCACCTCAAAGACCACGAGAAAGACGCACACATGGTGCGCGGCCGAGTCGTGGTCGGAGCTGTGGTTGTGGTGTTAGCTGTTTGCGTACTGTTAGCGCGGCTGTATTTCCTTCAGGTCATCCAATACGACTACCACTCGACGCTTTCGGAAAATAACCGGGTGCATGTTCAGCCCATTCCGCCGAGTCGAGGCCTGATCTTCGACCGTAATGGCGTAGTGGTTGCGGACAATCGACCTAGCTTTAGTCTGAGCATGACCCGCGAGCGTTCCGGCAATTCGGCGCAAGTGCTGGACGCCATCGTTGAAATCCTGATGCTGACCGCTGACGACCGAATTTTGTTCGAGAGACGCATGAAGCAGGGCCGCCGACCGTTTGAATCGGTGCCCATCCTGTTTGAACTGACCGAAGAGCAAATAGCCCTTATTGCGGTCAATCAATTCCGGTTGCCGGGTGTTGAAGTGGTTGCGCAGTTGGTTCGCCATTATCCTCAGGGCGAACACTTCGCACACTCCGTAGGGTACGTGGGTCGAATCAATGAGAAAGAGCTCAAGGCCCTTGATTCGGTCAATTACAGCGGGACTCACCACATTGGGAAAACAGGAATTGAGCGTTTCTATGAGGCGGACTTGCATGGGCGGGTTGGCTACGAAGAAGTTGAAACCAACGCCCGTGGGCGCGTCATGCGGGTGCTTAATCGAACCAATCCAATCCCTGGAAAAGACATTGTTCTGAGCCTTGATATCAAGCTTCAACAGGCTGCGGAGGCTGCACTGGGCGGTCGTCGCGGTGCAGTGGTTGCGCTGGACCCGACAACCGGCGAGGTACTGGCGATGGTCAGTCAGCCGAGCTTCGACCCGAATCCGTTTGTCACGGGTATCAGCTTCAAAGACTACGCCGAGTTGCGAGATTCGATTGACCGACCGTTGTTCAATCGCATTCTGCGCGGGCTTTACCCGCCAGGTTCGACGATCAAACCTGCCGTTGCCATCGCCGGTCTGGATAGCGGTGTGGTCACGGCCTCATCGCGGGTGTTCGATCCGGGTTTCTATCAGCTGCCCAACTACGATCACAAGTACCGTAACTGGAACCGTACCGGTGACGGCTGGGTTGATCTGGACACGGCGATCATGCGGTCCAATGACACGTATTTCTATGATTTGGCGCACAAAATAGGGATTGATCGGCTCTCTTCTTATTTAAACAAGTTCGGGATCGGACAAAAAGTCTCGCTAGACATGTTCGAAGAATCCCCGGGGCTTATGCCATCGCGCGAATGGAAGCGAGCGACCCGGCGTCAAGCCTGGTTTCCGGGTGAAACATTGATTCTTGGCATCGGTCAGGGCTATATGCAGGCGACGCCATTGCAACTGGCGCAAGCTACGGCGCTGGTGGCCAACAAAGGGGTGTGGAATCGACCGCATCTGGCTAAAACCGTGGCTGGCATACGCCCAGTTGACGAAAACCCCATGGAGAACATTGTGCTGCGTGATGCGTCGGACTGGGCCAAGGTGAACCACGGTATGCAGCAAGTCATGCACGGCGCACGCGGAACAGCACGCAAAGCGGCTGTTGGTTCGCAATATCGGATTGCCGGTAAAAGCGGGACTGCGCAAGTGGTTGCGATCAAGCAAGGCGAGAAATATGACCGGACCAAGGTTCAGGAACGCCACCGAGATCACGCCTTGTTCGTGGGCTTTGCCCCTGCCGACAATCCTAGAATAGTGGTCGCTGTGATGGTGGAGAACGGCGAGTCCGGCTCCGGTATTGCAGCCCCTGTGGTCCGCCAGGTAATGGATTCGTGGTTGCTCGGTTCAAACGGTTTGCTCAAGCCCGAGTACACCAGCACCTCAAGCGCGGAGGCTGCGGCCAGTGAAGAGTAATTTTGATCGCATCCTCTCCAGCGATGATGTGATGCGCCGCCGAGCGACGTTCCTGCAGCGCATCCATATCGATGGGCCTCTCCTGATTCTGCTGCTGACCATCGGTGCGGGTGGTTTGTTTGTGCTGTATTCAGCCAGCGGCAAGAATTGGGATCTTATGATCAAACAGGCGACTTCTTTCGCCATTGGACTGGTTTCAATGGTGGTCATCGCTCAGCTAGAACCGCGCTTTATGGCGCGCTGGGTTCCTGTGATGTATGTGTTTGGGATGCTGCTGTTGGTGGCTGTTGATGTTATGGGCCATAACGCTATGGGCGCTACCCGCTGGATCAACATTCCTGGGGTCATTCGCTTTCAGCCGTCAGAATTCATGAAAATTATTATGCCGGCGACTATTGCCTGGTATTTGGCTAAACGAACCCTGCCCCCGCACTTGAAACATGTGGCACTGAGTTTGGGGCTTATTGGCCTTCCCTTTATTCTGATCGTGCGTCAACCGGACCTCGGCACCTCGTTGTTGATTCTCGCCTCCGGCACATTTGTACTGTTCATGGCTGGTTTGCGCTGGCGCTGGATCATCGGCGTATTTACTGCCGCCGTTCCAGTGGCCGTTTGCATGTGGTTTTTCTTTATGCACGATTATCAGAAACAACGAATTCTGACCTTCCTCGATCCTGAGAGCGATCCGCTGGGTACCGGCTGGAACATTATTCAGTCCAAAGCGGCGATTGGGTCGGGTGGTGTATTTGGTAAGGGCTGGTTGCTGGGAACCCAGTCGCATTTGGATTTTTTGCCGGAGAGCCATACCGATTTCATCATCGCCGTATTGGGCGAGGAGTTCGGCCTGGTCGGTATTTGCGCCCTCTTGTTGATCTATTTGTTGTTGATCGGGCGTGGGCTGGTGATCACCGCTCAAGCTCAGACCCTGTTCGGAAAACTGCTGGCGGGCAGCCTGACGATGACTTTTTTTGTTTACGTTTTCGTCAACATCGGTATGGTCAGTGGTCTGATGCCGGTTGTAGGGGTGCCGCTGCCCTTCATTAGTTACGGTGGAACTTCGTTAGTGACATTACTGTCAGCGTTTGGGGTTTTGATGTCGATCCATACCCATCGGAAGTGGATCGCGCAGGTTTGATTAAGGTGAACAACTCAATGCAATTGCGTAACTGGGCGGCTCGATTTGCTCCGTTGGTCGGCCTGGTGGGCATCCTTGGTTGGGTATTTGAGGCACACGCAGGCGACTACGAGGGTTCACCCCAGGTCGCTGAATTTGTCGGTGAAATGACCCGTGATTACGGTTTCGCAGGCGAGCAGCTAATGGCTGTCTTTCGTGAGGCTGAGCGTAAACAGTCTATTCTCGATGCTATTTCTCGACCGGCCGAGCGGGTCAAGCCTTGGAAAGAATACCGGCCGATGTTCATTACTGACGCGCGAATCGCGCGCGGTGTGGATTTTTGGCGTCAGCATGAGGCCGCTTTGAAGCGTGCCGAGCAAGAGTATGGTGTTCCGGCTCAAGTGATTGTTGCCATCATCGGCGTCGAAACCTTTTTCGGCCGCAACACTGGCAATTACCGTGTCATTGACGCTTTATCGACGCTGAGTTTCGATTATCCGCCGCGTGCCGAATTCTTTCGTAAAGAACTACGCGAGTTCCTTTTACTGGCGCGTGAAGAGCAAGTTGATCCGCTAACGCTTAAAGGTTCTTATGCCGGGGCAATGGGTTTGCCGCAGTTCATGCCGAGCAGTTTTCGCGCGTACGCCGTGGACTTTGACGGTGACGGGCACATTAATATCTGGACCGATCCCGATGACGCGATTGGCAGCGTCGCCAGTTATTTCAAGCGCCACGGCTGGGTTGCCGGTGAGCCCGTTGTAAGCCTTTCTTCCGTGCGCGGTGATCTGGCCGACAGCGGTTTGAGCCCCGGTATCGAGCCGGTAAAAACTGTTGGGGAGTTGCGAGCATTGGGGTGGTCGAGTCATGATGCGCTGCGTGACGATATGCCCGCGACCGCTTTTCGCCTGGAGGGCGCAGAGGGGCCGGAGTATTGGATGGGTTTGAAGAATTTTTACGCAATCACGCGCTATAACCGCAGTGTGATGTACGCAATGGCCGTGCATCAGCTGTCTGAACTGCTGGTCCAAGCACGGGGCGTCAAGTAATGCGGGCAATGCCGATTCGCAAACCACTAAAGTTCATGGCCTTCGCGGCCTTGGCCGTTCTGGTGGCCAGTTGTTCAACCAGTCGATCTCCGCAGAACAATAGTGCTGTGACCTCGGGGCCGGGTCTGGACATCAACCGTGCGCACAAAGACGGCGCGCCGTGGTGGGACGTTGACGTATCCCGCATTCCCGACGCTGTGCCGACTTTGCACAGCGGGCCTTACAAGGCCAACCCTTACACTGTGCTGGGCAAAACTTATTTCCCACTGACCGACTCCAAGCGCTATGTCGCTACCGGGACGGCGTCTTGGTATGGCACTAAATTCCACGGTCAGAACACCGCCAACGGTGAAAAATACGACCTGTATGGAATGAGTGCCGCGCACAAGACGTTGCCGTTGCCAAGCTATGTTCGAGTGACCAACCTCGATAACAACCGCACTGTGATTTTGCGCGTCAATGACCGTGGGCCTTTCTATTCCGATCGTATTATTGATTTGTCGTACGCCGCTGCAAAAAAGCTTGGGTACGCGGAAATCGGTACAGCGCGGGTCAAGGTCGAAGGCATCGATCCTCAAGAGTGGTGGGCGCAGCGTGGACGCCCAGCGCCGTTGATGCTTGATGAGCCACAAGTCGTGGCGCAGGCAGCAGCACCTGCGTTTACTGCATCCACAGGCACGATAGAGCAGTACTCGCCGCCGCCTCAGCAACACGCGGCTGCGGTGTCCCCCGTCCAGATTGACGCAAAAAAAAACGCTTCCGGACCAGCGTCTGGGCTGTATCTCCAGGTGGGCGCCTTCGCCAACCCGGACGCTGCGGAACTCTTGAGGTCGAAACTGAGCGGGATGGTCCAGACGCCAGTATTCGTCAGCTCGATAGTACGCAGTCAGCAAACGCTGTATCGGGTTCGGATGGGGCCGGTGAACACGCCGGTTGAAGCGCAGCAATTACAAGCGAACGTCAGGTCAGCCAACTTAGGTCAGCCGACGGTGGTTGCTCTGGATCAATGATTTAGCCTTGGTTTTTTCAAGGTCGCCATACAGTTGCTTCTACGGCCCAGGTTTGGAAGGGACTTGCCGACAGAGCAAGCGTTATAAGCAACTTTCAACAGAACAGCCCGATCACTCAGGCGGTTTTGTTAGCCAGGGAGAAGCCTGGCTTCAAGGCCAAATAAACGCACGACGGGTTTATTCGGTCAGATCAGCTTTGCCCGCGAGGGCATGTTTGCCCATTAGCAATTTCGAGAGACGGATGAACATCACCACCTTTGCAAAACGCCTGTGCCTGCTTGTTCCCCTGATCATCACCCCTGCCGCCGCCTGGGCGACAGAACAGATGACGCCCGCCGCGCCGCAATTGGCCGCCAAAGCCTATGTGCTGATGGATGCCTCTAGCGGTAACATTTTGGTCGAAAACAACGGTGACCAGCGTTTGGCGCCGGCGAGCCTGACCAAATTGATGACGGCCTATATCGCGACCCTGGAAATTCGTCGCGGTCAAATCGGTGAAAACGATCCGGTGACCGTTAGCGAAAATGCTTGGCGTACGGGCGGATCGCGAATGTTCATCAAGGTGGGCAGTCAGGTTACCGTGAGTGACCTGCTGCACGGCATCATCATCCAGTCAGGCAACGACGCCAGCGTCGCGCTTTCCGAGCATATTGCCGGAAGCGAGGATGCTTTCGCCGACATGATGAATAAAACCGCTGGTGACTTGGGCATGGTCAATACCCATTTCATGAACCCGACAGGTTTGCCAAATCCGGATCATTATTCTTCGGCTCACGACATGGCGCTGCTGGCACGGGCGATCATTACCGTCGACCCGGCGCACTATGCGATTTACTCGCAGAAAGAATTCTTCTGGAACGGCATCAAGCAGCCTAACCGCAACCTGCTGCTGTGGCGCGACAAGACCGTTGATGGTCTGAAAACCGGCCACACCGAAGAGGCAGGCTATTGCATGGTGTCTTCGGCCGTCCGTGATGGTATGCGTTTGATCGCGGTGGTGTTCGGCACCACCAGTGAGCAGGCTCGTGCGGCTGAAACTCAGAAATTGCTGACTTACGGTTTCCGCTTCTTCGAAACCCAAACCTTCTACCAGAAGGGCGTTGAGTTGGCTCAGGCGCCGGTTTGGAAAGGTTCGGAGCATCAGGTCAAGGCCGGTCTGGCCGATGACTTGACTATGACCTTGCCTAAAGGCCAATTGAAAAGATTGGCCGCCAGCATGACGATGAACCCACGTCTGGTCGCGCCGATCGCCAAGGGCGATGTAATCGGTAAAGTAGAAGTGAAGATGGACGACAAGGTGGTGCATACCGCTGACCTGATTGCTCTCGACGCCGTGGACCAAGGTGGAATTTTCCGCCGCGTGTGGGATAGCATCCGTCTGTTCTTCTACGGTTTGTTTAACTGATACTGCCGACCGGTGGGCACTGGCTCTGTTCGGAGCTGAGTGCCTGTCGCTCGCAACAGCTTACGAGGCCGTTACTGCCATGGCTGATACCGAAATTGACGTTAAGTCGCACCTGATTGTTTTCCCCTGCATTGATTACCCGATCAAAGTGATCGGTGATACCGGTGTGGGGTTTACTGCGTTAGTTATCGAGATTTTGGCGAAGCACGCCACCCTCGACATGGATACGCTGGCCGAGCGACAAAGCAGCAACGGCAAATACACCACTGTTCAGTTGCACATCATCGCCACCGGCGAAGACCAATTGCGCGATATCAATAGTGCCCTGCGCGCTACCGGCCTCGTGCACATGGTGCTCTGATGTCTGGCAGCCTGGGCTTTCGCGAACTAGGGGAAGTGGCTTACGAACCCACCTGGCACGCCATGCAGCGGTTTACTGAATCGCGGGTGCACGATGTGGCCGATGAAGTCTGGCTGGTGCAACATGCGCCTGTTTTCACTCAAGGCCAGGCAGGCAAAGCCGAGCACTTGTTGCTGCCGGGTGATATTCCGGTGGTTCAGGTCGATAGGGGTGGCCAAGTGACCTATCATGGCCCCGGTCAACTGGTGGTTTACCTGATGTTGGACGTGCGGCGCCTTGGTTTCGGTGTGCGCGAACTGGTTTCCCGGATTGAACGCAGTCTGATCGCGCTGCTGGCGAGTTACGACGTCGAGGCTGTTGCGAAGAAAGACGCGCCGGGCGTTTATGTCGACGAAGCGAAAATAGCCTCCTTGGGTTTACGTATTCGTAACGGTTACTCGTTCCACGGCCTGGCGCTGAATGTGGACATGGACCTTGAGCCGTTTCGCCGCATTAATCCCTGTGGTTACGCGGGGCTGGCAATGACCCAGCTGTGCGATCATGCAGGCCCGATTGAATTTGCCGAGGTAAGTGCCCGGCTGCGCGCGCAGCTCGTCAAACACCTCGACTATGCTGAGCAGACGACCCTAGCGGGCGGAATCGATTGATATGACTACTGCGACAGAGACTGCGCAAAGCGCTGTGCTAGAACTGATCCCGACACTAAACGTCGGCGAACGCACGGCCAAACCTAAAGTGGAAGCCGGTGTAAAACTTCGTGGTGCGGATAAAGTTGCACGCATTCCGGTCAAAATCATTCCAACGGTCGACCTGCCGAAGAAACCAGACTGGATTCGCGTACGAATTCCTGTTTCCCCGGAAGTGGATCGCGTCAAACAACTGCTGCGCAAGCACAAACTGCACAGTGTTTGCGAAGAAGCGTCTTGCCCGAACTTGGGCGAGTGTTTCTCCGGCGGCACCGCGACGTTCATGATTATGGGTGATATTTGCACTCGCCGTTGCCCGTTCTGCGACGTTGGCCACGGACGTCCGAAAGCGCTGGATTCCGACGAGCCCAAAAACCTTGCCATCGCCATCGCTGACTTGCGTCTGAAGTACGTTGTGATCACGTCAGTAGACCGCGATGACCTGCGTGACGGCGGGGCTCAGCATTTTGCTGACTGCATCCGCGAAATTCGCCTGCTGTCGCCAGACGTACAATTAGAAACTTTGGTCCCGGATTACCGTGGACGTATGGACATCGCGCTCGCGCTTACCGCTGCCGAGCCACCAGACGTGTTCAACCACAACCTGGAAACTGTGCCGCGCTTATACAAAGCGGCACGTCCTGGTTCGGATTTCCAGTGGTCGCTGACCCTACTGCAAAAGTTCAAGCAGTTGGTGCCTCACGTTCCAACCAAGTCCGGTTTGATGTTGGGTCTTGGTGAGACGGACGAAGAAGTCATCGAAGTCATGAAGCGCATGCGCGAGCACGATATCGACATGCTTACCCTTGGCCAATACTTGCAGCCTTCCCGCAGCCACTTACCGGTACAGCGTTTCGTGCACCCGGACGTGTTCGCCTGGTTCGCCGAAGAAGGCTACAAGATGGGCTTCAAGAATGTGGCCTCAGGTCCTTTGGTGCGGTCTTCCTACCATGCGGATAAGCAGGCAAAGACCGCCGTCGAAGCCATGAGCTAAACGTTGCGAGTCAAATAAAAAGGGCCGGATAGCGATATCCGGCCCTTTTTTGTGGAGTAAGCGTCTTCGCGAATTAATTCGCGAAGAGGCCGTTACGGCTTACGCAAACTGTTCAACAACTCATGCGTTGGGTAACCGTCGGCGGGCCAACCATATGCCTGTTGTGCGCTACGAATTGCTTTGCGCGTATTAGCCCCGATAATTCCATCTGGAGCGCCTGCGTCGTATTGGCGGGATGAGAGCAATGTTTGCAGTTCTATGCGCTCAGAGCGGTTTAGCGGAAGGTCGCTTCGCGGCCAGCTGCCGAGAACATAACCGCCTCCGCTGAAACGCTCAGACAGCAAGCCAATCGCCAAGGCGTAAGACGAGGAATTGTTGTACCTGAGCGTTGCACGGAAGTTATCCAGTACCAGAAACGCCGGACCTTTATATCCGGCAGGCAACAACAGCGCCGCTTGCAATTGCGCCACATTGGCCGGAAGTGCACCGCCATTTGGTAGTTTCAATCCCATCTGCTGCCACTCGGCAACTGTTTTACGGGTTGATGCGTCGGCCAATGCATAATCAAAATTTTGACCTAACTGCACTTCAAAACCCCACGGCTGAGCGAATTGCCAGCCCGAGCTCTGCAAATAATGTGCAGTCGACGCTAATGCATCGGCTGGGGTATTCCAGATGTCGCGGCGGCCGTCGCCATCGAAATCCACGGCATATCTGTTATAGGTGGTAGGAATAAACTGCGTCTGTCCCATTGCTCCGCCCCAAGAACCCAGCATCTGGGCGGGTTGGATGTCACCATGCTGGAGAATTTGCAGCGCTGCCAACAATTGATCCTGTGCGAATGCGCGGCGACGGCCTTCGTAGGCCAATGTCGCCAGGGAACGAATCACGTACTGAGAGCCTTGAAACTGGCCGAAGTTGCTTTCCATACCCCAAATCGCCACGAGTGACTGGCGGTCGACGCCATAGCGTTGCTCAATGGCTTGCAGCACATCAGCGTATTGCGCCAGAAGGGCTTGGCCTTTACGCGCACGGGCTGCGGAGACAGCGCCGTCGAGATATTCCCACACCGGTCGAGTGAACTCGGGCTGGCTTCGATCAGCCTTGACCACGCTCATGTCCGGAATTACACCCGCGAAGGCTTGATCGAATAAGTTAGGCTTAATACCGGCTTTAATTGCATCGACACGAAATCCGGCTTCCCAGTCACTAAAGCTAATGGTCGGCTGAATATCGAAATCAGTTGAGCCAGCTGCCATAGAAGCTTGGGTCTTAGTGGTCCCGACCGGCGGTATGTTCGCAATTTGAATAGGCGTGGCATCGGCAGCAGTTGGTTTTTCTGCGCAGGCAACTAACAGGATGAAGCTAGAGACGGTCATCAGTTGGCGAAAATGCAACTGACGGGAAAAGCTAGAGGGCATGCTTAGGTCCAGGGTGTTCCAACAGACGCAAACCTTATCATGCTTGCCCTGCATATGGGGCTTCGGGAGATGTAGGGATGTTTTTAAGCCGCCAGAAAGTAAGAAGCCTCCCAGCTTTTAGACTGGAAGGCTTCGCGGCGGTAGCTGCCTTTGCCCTTGCCGGCGGGTTCATGCCGACTGCGGAACAACGGCTGGGCGATGATGGATTTGGCCTTGTTCGGCCGCTTTGGCTTGCTCATGGGGACTACTCTCTTCTGGTGATGAAACGATGCAAATCATCGGGCAGAGCAGGGTGTGTGTCTAATAGAAGTGCGCTATCGGGCATTTGTTTAATTGACGTGGGCTTGTTGGCGCAAGGAGCGCATATGACGGGTGGGACCATTCGGGAAGGCAAGGGATCGGATGCTGGCTATTCAGCCGGCAAACTCAACCGTTGACCCGCCATCAATAGGGCCAAACGGGTCAGGCTGCTCCAGACCGAACCCGGCGCTTGGCCTTTGATCTGCGCGTCAATGCGTTGCGCGTCCATCAGCAGTTGGCTCCAGCGTTGTGCGGAGTGACGTTGCAACGCTTTGCTCATCAGCGGTTTGCGCTTGTCCCAGATCGGTGGTCGGGCTTGGCTAAAGGCTTTGTCTAGAGGGGTGCCCTGACTGATCTGCAAGGCCAGATTAGCCAATAGCCGAAGTTCACGAGCCAGCGCCCACAGGATGACAGGCGGCTCAATTCCTTCGCCACGCAAGCCCTCTATCATGCGCAATGTGTGGGCTGCTTCGCCGTTGAGCACTGCATCGGTCAAACCGAAAACATCGAACCTTGCACTATCGGCTACCGCGCCCTGCACAGTTTCGACGGTGATCTGGCCGTCTTGCGCCATCAGCTTGAGCTTTTCAATTTCCTGGGCCGCAGCAAGCAGATTGCCTTCAACCCGTGCGGCGATAAGTTCGATCGCGTCGTGGCTGGCAGACAATCCTGCATGGGATAAACGTTGTCGAATCCATTGCGGCAACTGGCTGGCATCCACTGGCCATATTTGCAGGAACTGAGTGTGTGGCCCCTCAATCAGTGCCTTGCCCCACTTGGTTTTCTGCGCGCTTCCGTCGAGCTTGGGTACGCTGATCAGTAGCAACGTATCTTCTGGAGGGCGCGAGCAATATTCGATAAACGCCGCAGCTCCCTTGTCGCCGGGTTTTCCCGAGGGCAAGCGCAGTTCCAGCAGACGCTTTTGCGCGAACAGCGACATGCTGGCGCCGGCCTGTAACAGCGTGCCCCAGTCGAAATTGGCATCCGCGCTGAAAACTTGGCGTTCGTCAAAGCCTTGCTGGCGCGCGGTAGTACGAATAGCGTCCGCTGCTTCCTGACACAGCAAAGGATCATCACCGCTGACAACGTACACGGGCGCCAGAGCGCTCTGGAGGTGTTTACCGAGTTGGGCTGGTATCAGTTTCATAGGTCAGGGAATACAAGGGCCAGCAGGCTAGCCCCTGATCACTTACTTGGTGGGTATTTCGATCGGAGACTGGCGAGGCGTGTCGTTCTCGATCCGCTGTGCTTCTTCCAGAGCGTCCGCTTCGGCTTTGGCTTTGGCTTCTGCGGTCGATTGCAGTTTATCCAGTTGCGTTGGAGTCAGCAGTTGCAGGCGCATAACCAAATTCTGGACCAATTGAGCGCGCATTTCTTTGCGAACTTGCGCAGCTTCCTGATCGGAACCCATCAGGTTGTTGCTGTCCTGAACGTAGATTTTCTGAACCTGTACCTTGTCTTCGAGCAATAACAGGCTGCGCGAGCCACGGATTTCGTAGTTGACGGTGTCGGTCAGCTCGTACTCGGCCGAACGAGACGAGCCGTTGTAGCTGGCGGCGCGTGAAACTTCTCCTTCACTGACCAAAACCAGCTTGTACTCGGCGCCCTGGTGTACGTTGACCCCGCTGTTTTTCAGCATTTGGGTCAGTTGAACAACCGTTGGGCCATAGGCGTCACGGGCGCTGACATCCAGTTCCTTGATCGTCAGTTCAGTGGTGCCAGTGCCACGCAGCTGGAAACCACAGGCGCTCAGCAATACGGCGAGACCCATCACCAGCAAATTGCGTTTGATCATATTGATGCTCCCCTTGAATCCGTTTGGGCCGACGTTGCGTCCCTTGGAAATACTGTTCGACGCCGGGTCAATACCGGGCGTTTGATCCAATTAGCTTGCGACGATGTTAACCAGCTTGCCCGGGACTACGATTACTTTGCGGATCGTCAGGCCATCGGTGAAACGCAGCACGTTCTCATTGATTCGGGCCACGGCTTCGACTTCTTCACGGGTTGCGTTAGCCGGCATTTCGATCTGGCCACGCAGCTTACCGTTAACCTGAATCACCAGTATTAGGCTGTCTTGCACCAGCGCAGTCTTGTCCAATACCGGCCACCCCGCATTGATGATGGCGTCGCTGTGTCCTAGCCGGTTCCACAGTTCATGGCTGATGTGCGGCGTGATAGGTGCCAGCAGCAGCGCAACAGTTTCCAGACCTTCCTGAAGTAGCGCACGGTCCTGCGGTGTTACCTGCGCGGCTTTTTCCAATACGTTCATCAACGTCATGACGTGTGCGATGGCGGTGTTGAATTTGTGGTGCTGACCGACGTCTTGACTAGCGTTTCTGATCGCCAAATGAATCGCACGGCGGACGGCTTTTTGTTCGTCGTTCAAGCCTGCGACATTAAGCTTGGCGGTCAGACCTAATGTGACGTGAGCATGGGACAGCCTCCAGACGCGACGCAGAAAACGATGTGAGCCTTCTACGCCTGAATCCGACCACTCCAGGCTCATGTCTGGTGGTGATGCAAACATCATAAACAGACGACAAGTATCAGCACCGTACTGGTCGATCATCGACTGCGGGTCAACGCCATTGTTCTTCGACTTGGCCATTTTCTCGATGCCGCCGATCTCGACCGGCAGGCCATCGCTGATCAATTTGGCACCGATAACTTTGGCTTTACCGTCGCGTTCGAGCTCGACGTCGGCCGGGTTGTACCACGTCTTGCTGCCATTGGCCTCAAGGCGGTAATACGTATCGGCGATGACCATGCCTTGGGTCAGAAGATTCTTGAACGGCTCGTTGGAGCTGACCAGGCCTTCGTCACGCATCAGTTTGTGGAAGAAGCGCGCGTAGAGCAGGTGCAGAATCGCATGTTCGATGCCGCCGATGTATTGGTCTACCGGCAACCAGTGGTTGGCTGCTTTGGGATCAACCATGCCGCCTTCGTAGTGAGGCGAGGCGTAGCGCGCAAAGTACCATGAGGACTCGACGAAGGTGTCCATGGTGTCGGTTTCGCGCTTAGCCGGAGCTCCGCATGACGGGCAGTTGCACTCGTAGAACGACGGCATGCGAGCCAAAGGCGAACCTGCGCCATCGGGGACTACATTTTCAGGTAACACAACCGGCAATTGGTCTTCCGGGACCGGCACGTCACCGCAGGTGTCGCAATGCACGATCGGAATCGGACAGCCCCAATAACGCTGGCGGCTTATACCCCAGTCGCGCAGGCGGAACTGTGTGCGTGACTGACCCAATTGCTTTTTGAGCAGATCGGCTTCGATGGCATCGAAGGCGGCTTGAAATTCCAGTCCGTCGTAAATGCCGGAGTTGATCAGCGTGCCGTGTTCTCCGTAAGCGGCTTGCCACTGCGTAAGCAGTTCGTCGCCGACGCTGGTGAGTACAACGGCCTTGATAGGCAGGTTGTATTGGGTAGCAAATTCGAAATCGCGCTCGTCGTGAGCCGGGACTGCCATCACGGCGCCGTCGCCGTAATGCATCAGTACATAGTTAGCGACCCACACCGGTAACTTTTCACCGGTCAGTGGATGCTCAACGAAAAATGGCGTTGGCAGGCCCTTTTTCGCTTGGGTGGCGATGTCTGCTTCGGCAACGCTGCCGCTTTTGCATTCGAGGATAAAGGCTTGCAGATCGGGGTTGCCTTGGGCTGCCAATGTTGCCAGCGGGTGTTCCGCCGCAACTGCAACATAGGTCGCGCCCATCAAGGTGTCTGGACGGGTCGTGAATACTTTCAGTGCGCCCGCTTCACCAATGGAAGCCCGGTCGTACGGAAACTGCACTTCCATGCCACGGGATTTACCAATCCAGTTGCGTTGCATGGTTTTGACTTGTTCAGGCCAGCCTGGTAATTCGTCAAGGCCCGACAACAGTTCATCTGCATACGCCGTGATTTTGAAGTAATACATCGGTATTTCGCGTTTTTCGATCACCGCGCCGGAACGCCAGCCGCGACCGTCGATCACTTGTTCGTTGGCCAATACAGTCTGGTCAACCGGGTCCCAGTTCACCGTACCGTTTTTGCGGTAGATCACGCCTTTTTCGAACAGGCGAGAGAATAGCCACTGTTCCCAGCGATAGTAATCGGGTTTGCAGGTGGTGATCTCACGGGACCAGTCAACGCCAAGACCCAGGCTGCGCAGCTGGGTTTTCATGTAGGCGATGTTTTCGTAGGTCCACTTGGCCGGAGCGACGTTGTTTTTCATGGCGGCATTTTCTGCCGGCATGCCGAACGCATCCCAACCCATGGGTTGCAGGACGTTTTTGCCCTGCATGCGCTGGTAGCGGGCGATGACGTCGCCGATGGTGTAGTTGCGCACATGACCCATGTGCAGCTTGCCGCTGGGGTAAGGGAACATTGACAGGCAATAGAACGTCTCTTTGCCTGGCTGCTCACTGACTTCAAAGGATTTTTGCTCGTCCCAGAACGTTTGGGCGGCGGCTTCGATTTCGCGGGGCTGATAGAGTTCGTGCATGGCTACTTTTGACTAAAGAAGTGGTGACCTCATCCTCTTCATTGCATCGCTGAGTCAGGTAGTGCTCAGTCGAGCGGGAAGTGGAATTAAAGGAAGCGCCGTAGCATACATGAGCGCTCACTATCGAGGGAAACCCTGATTGCTTGTTAGGGGCCGTCACAGGCCGTTGGTCGCGGCATCCGGCTGTTTCAGACAGCAACGCTAAGCTAATCAACGGGGGGGCGTGTTTTAACTTCGATGAGGTGAACGGATGGCAGAGTCGCAACGACCCGCTGTAAAACCTGAGCTTTACGAACGCTTGATCAATCGTATCGGGCTTGCCTTGGAGGTGGCGAAAACTGCAGTTCGACTTCGCCATGAAGCACCTACCGAACTGGAGTTGCGAGGGTTGAGCCCGGCGGAATTCGAATTGATTGAGGCGTATTTGGACAAGGGCGCTTTGTATTTCAAAGGGGATGCTTTTGGTATCAAGGCTGAGGGTATGACTAAGGACGCTTGCGCTACGCAGGTGCTTGATGGACTTGCTACCGTGCCGAAACGTTCAGCCAAGATCATTTGGCTTGACGATCATAAGCGCAGTAAAGCTTCAGCGCGGGGCAAGTCGTTATATTTCAAATAAGACGCTGTTATAAACGGCTTAGGTGAAACAAACAGGCTTCGGTCTACTGATAAGCATTGTTGCTTAGCGTCAATCCTTCTAGGCTTCGAGCATCTTTGGAGATGCTCGATGCCTATCCGTTATTTGATCAAACAATTGCTTTTGCCTCCCGGCATTCTTTTGCTACTGCTGGTGCTTGCCTGGTGGTTTCGCCGCTCACGGCCGCGGCTCGCTGGCGCCTGTTTTGCCATTGGGTTTGGCGGGCTGTGGATCATGAGTCTACCGATTGCGGTGGAATGGGCCGCGAGAGGTATCGAGCGCGATCCACCCTTGGCGCATAGCCAATGGGCAACCTTGGGCCAGCAAGCTGATGCGATAGTGGTTTTGGGATCTGGCCGCGAGCGCAAAGATCCGACATGGGGCACAGACATACCCACCGGCGTTGCCTTGGAACGCATGCGCTTTGCGGCGCGCTTATCCAAAGATTCGGGTTTGCCGATTTTGACCACGGGTGGGCTGCATTACGACCTGCCACCTAGCGAGGCGGCGATTATGGCCGATTCGCTGAAAAGCGATTTCGGGGTGACCGTGCGTTGGCAAGAGGGGCTCAGCCGGACCACTTGGGAAAATGCCACGATGACCGCTGCGGTATTGCAGCCTCAAGGCGTCAAGCGTGTGGTGCTAGTGACTCAAGCCTGGCACATGCAGCGTGCCCGCTGGAGCTTTGAAAAGGCCGGATTCACTGTCATTGCGGCGCCTGTGGGGTTTCTCGGCGTCGACAATGCCCGGCCATTCAACGGCTGGCTACCGGAGAGCAAATCCGTATGGCAGAGCGGACAGTTGCTGAATGAAGCGGTGGGGTTGCTGGCGTATCCATTGTTTTATCGGGCGCTGTAGGTAGCGGTGAGTTTGTGTGGGAGAGAAGACGTTCGCCCCCACCAAAATCTAGAATCCTTGCTTAGCGTTTAATACGCCGCGCCAGTAACGCCCAGCCTACCAGCACAATCGACAGAATCGTCAACGGCCATGAACGCCAGCGCAGGTAAGGGGTAAGGTCTTGCATCGGCACGACTTCGCCGTAAAGCACCCCTTTCTGGAATTGCGGGATGGTCGCGGTCATCTTGCCGAACGGGTTGATCAGGCCACTCACGCCGTTGTTAGTGGCGCGGATCATCCAGCGACCCGCTTCAAGTGCGCGCATTTTCGCCATTTGCAAATGCTGCAACGGGCCAATAGAGGTGCCGAACCACGTGTCGTTGCTCACCGTCAGCAGTAATTCACTTTTCGCGGCGAGGCTGGCGGCAAACTCTGGGTAGACGACTTCGTAGCAAATGAAGGACGCGATTTGATAGCCCTTGGCTTGCAACAACGCTTGATCGCTTGGTCCGCGGGCAAAGTCCGACATTGGCAGGTTGAAGAAGGAGATCAGTCCCCGAAGCAGGTCTTGCAGTGGAACATATTCACCAAACGGTACCAGTTTCTGCTTGAGGTAAGTGCCGTCGCCTTCACCGACGACGGTGATGCCGTTGTAGTACCGATACTCGCCACGGCCACCTTGCTGACGAATCGGTACACCGGTAATCAGTGCCGAATTGCGATCAGCGGCAAACTTGCCGAGCATGGCCAAATAGCCTTCTGCCGACTCCTTGAGGATCGGAATCGCGGTTTCTGGCCAGACGATCAAATCAGCGCGTTTACTGGTGAAGGTCATGTCGCGGTAAAGCGCCAATTGCGCATTGAGCTGCTTAGGGTCCCATTTCATGCTTTGTTCAACGTTGCCCTGAATCGCGGCGACGCTAAGCGGTGGGCCTGCCGGAGACGTCCATTCGTAGGTTTTAAGCGACAGACTCAGCACCCAAGGTGCGACCAACAGCAGAACGCCAATACTCAGCGCGGACTTATTCGCTCGAAGCTGTGGCAGATTGCACAGCAAAGCGGCGGTCAGGGCCAGGGTAAACGAGATCAGCCACATGCCACCAATGGGCGCCAGCCCGGACAAAGGGCCGTCGAGCTGGCTGTAGCCGGAATAAAGCCAAGGAAACCCGGTCAAAAACCAACCGCGAAAAGCCTCTTGCGCCAGCCACACAGCTGCAAAGGCCAAGGCATCGGTCAGCGGTGCGTCGTTGCGTCGAATCCAGCGCGCCCAGATCCAGGTGGGCAGGGCAAAGAACCAGGCAATCGCCGCGATGAAACCCAGCATTAACAGACCCGCCAGCAGCACCGAAGCGCCTCCGTAGGTATGGATGCTGACGTAAATCCAGCTGGTACCCGCGCCGAACAGACCGAAACCATAGCACCAGCCACGACCTAAAGCCTGGCGAGGGTTAAGTTCACGCAAACCAAGATAGAGAACGATTAACGATAGGATCGCCAATGGCCAAATATCAAACGGCGCCAATGCCAGAGTGGTCAGCGCGCCAGCCAGCATGGCCAGCAGGTTGCCGGGCCAGCCGGGTCGGGTGTTCCAGTGCATGGGTATTCCTTAGGGGCTTAGGCCCGCGAGATCGGGCTCAAGCGCAGTAAGTGAATGCGACGGCTGTCGGCATTAAGAATGCGGAAACGGTACGCGCCAATTTCTGTCGTTTCGTTGCGCTTGGGCAGGTGCCCAAATGCACTCATTACCAGGCCGCCAACGGTATCGAACTCATCATCTGAAAACTCGCTGTCGAAAAACTCATTGAAACTGTCGATCGGGGTCAGCGCTTTGACCAGGAAGTCGCCGCTGGGCAACGGCTTGATGTAGCTGTCTTCCTCTACGTCATGCTCGTCCTCGATATCGCCGACGATCTGTTCCAGCACGTCCTCGATAGTCACCAGACCCGCCACGCCGCCGTATTCGTCAATAACGATGGCCATGTGGTTATGGTTGGCGCGAAACTCGCGTAGTAGTACGTTTAACCGCTTGGATTCAGGTACGAAGGTGGCAGGACGCAGCAGATTCTTGATGCTGCCCTTGTCACCGTCTTCCTTGAGGATCAGCGGTAGCAGATCCTTGGCCAGCAATACGCCGAGAACATCGTCATGGCTCTCGCCAATCACCGGATAGCGCGAATGCGCGGAGTCGATGACGGCAGGCAGGAACTCGCGAGGGTTTTGTGTGGCCTTGATGCTAATCATCTGCGAGCGCGGAACCATGATGTCCCGTACCTGGAGGTCAGCCACCTGAATGGCACCCTCGACGATGGCTAGCGCTTCGCTGTCCAGTAGCTTGTTTTGATGGGCCTCGCGCAGCAGCTCAAGCAGCTCCTGGCGGTTTTTCGGCTCGTGGGCAAAGGCCTGGGTGAGTTTCCCCAGCCATGACTTTTGCCCGTTGCTCGATCGGTCTTCGCTCATAGCCCTTACTCGTGGTCCTTGCTAGTGGTCTCTAAAAAATGATGGTCAGCGGTTTCGTCGTCGGCGTAAGGGTCGGGATAGCCCAGCTCATCAAGCAACGTGCGTTCCAGTGCTTCCATTTCTTCCGCTTCGGCATCATCGATATGGTCGTAACCGAGCAAGTGCAGGCAGCCGTGAATAACAAGATGCGCCCAATGCGCATCCAAAATCTTCCCTTGCTCCGTGGCCTCGCGGGCTACAACGTCAACGCAAATCACCAGGTCGCCGAGCAGCGGAATATCGAGAAACTCATCAGGCACGTCAGCGGGGAAGGACAATACGTTGGTCGCGTAGTCCTTGTGCCGCCACGTGTTATTAAGTTCACGGGCTTCAGCGTCGTCGACCAGGCGAATGGTCAGCTCCGAATCCGCAGTACGTTGACGCAGCGCCAGTTCACACCATTGGCGGAACTGGGCTTCGGTAGGGACTGTCGCTTCGGTCGCCAGTTGCAAGTCCAGCTCAACCATCGCGGCGGTTATCCCTGCTGGAAGACGAACTGATGGTTTCATCGTTGGCGCGATTCTCGTACCGCTCGTAGGCTTCGACAATACGTTGCACCAGCGGGTGACGCACTACGTCCTTAGGCTTGAAGTGCGTGAAGCTAATGCCGGGCACGTCTTTGAGGACTTCCATCACATGGTTCAGGCCAGACTTGGTGCCCTTGGGCAGATCGACCTGGGTGATGTCACCGGTGATGACGGCCGTGGAGCCGAAGCCGATGCGGGTCAGGAACATCTTCATCTGTTCGACGGTGGTGTTCTGGCTTTCGTCAAGAATGATGAAGCTGTTATTAAGGGTCCGACCGCGCATGTAGGCCAGCGGGGCTACCTCGATCACTTGACGCTCCATCAGTTTTGCGACGTATTCGAAGCCGAGCATTTCGTACAGCGCGTCGTACAGCGGGCGCAAATACGGGTCGATTTTCTGAGCCAGATCGCCGGGCAGGAAACCGAGCTTTTCGCCCGCTTCTACCGCCGGACGTACCAGCAGGATGTGGCGAATCTGTTCACGCTCAAGCGCGTCCACCGCACAGGCCACCGCAAGGTAGGTCTTGCCGGTGCCCGCAGGGCCAATACCGAAGTTGATGTCGTTGGCGAGGATTTCTTTGACGTACCGCTGCTGATTCAGGCCGCGCGGGCGAATCATGCCCTTTTTGGTGCGCAACGCTACGCCGACTTCGGCAGCAGGGTGGTTGTCCAGTTCTTCGACGCCCGATTCCTGAAGGAACAGGTGAACCATGTCAGGTGAAAGCTCCGTACCCTTGGTTTCCCGGTACAGGCGTCGTAGCAGATTTTCAGCCGAAGTGGTGTGCCGGGGTTCGCCAATCAGTTCGAATTGATTACCGCGGTTGCGGATTTCGATGTCCAGACGTTGTTCAATCAAGCGTAAATGCTCGTCAAATTGCCCGCACAGATTTGCGAATCGATGAGCCTCAAAAGGTTCGAGGATAAAACGATGTGGTTCGATGGGAGCGTTCAAGGTCGTTTTTAGCCGCCCTACGGCAATTAAGATGACTGGAGAATAACCCCTAGTGGTCGGTGGACGAAAGCCTTCACTTACTAATGGTGATACAGGACGTTCAATCTGTAGGAGCTAACTTATTGGCGAGGGCTCTGACGCGGTGTGTCAGGCATGATGCTTCGCCAAAAAGTTGGCTCCTATTTAAGTGCAGCATTACTGCAGCAAAGACCCGCGCAGCGAGTGCGGTTGAGCGTCGTCAATGTGTACGTCGGCGAACTGGCCGATCAGCTTAGGATTATCGCAGCGAAAGTTAACGATGCGATTGTTCTCGGTGCGCCCTTGCAGTTCGCCGGGGTCTTTTTTCGAGTAATCGGTGACCAGAATTCGCTGGGTGCTGCCGACCATCTGCCTACTGATCTCATAGCCCTGTTGATTCAAGCGATGCTGCAAGGCGGCTAGACGCTCTTTTTTCAAGGCTTCAGGGGTTTCGTCTTTGATATCAGCCGCGGGCGTGCCGGGGCGCGGGCTATAGACGAAGGAGAACGAGAAGTCGAAATTGACGTCTTCGATCAGCTTCATGGTCTGTTCGAAGTCTTTTTCAGTCTCGCCAGGGAAGCCGACGATGAAGTCAGAGCTGATGCTGATGCCGGGAACTGCGGCCCTCAACTTGCGCAGCTTGGATTTATATTCGAGCGCGGTATGGTTGCGCTTCATGGCCGAGAGGATTCGGTCGGAACCTGATTGCACTGGCAAGTGTAGGTGTTTCACCAGCTGTGGCACTTCGGCATGGGCCAGGATCAGGCTGTCGGAGAACTCCAGTGGGTGCGAGGTGGTGTAACGAATGCGGTCGATACCGTCGATGGCCGCTACGACGCGGATAAGCTCGGCCAGATCGGCCAAGCGTCCGTCATGAGTTGTACCGCGATAGCCGTTGACGTTCTGCCCCAGCAGCGTCACTTCACGCACGCCGTTTTCTGCCAAGTGCATGACTTCGCTCACGACGTCATCGAACGGTCGGCTGACTTCTTCGCCGCGGGTGTAAGGTACAACGCAAAACGTGCAGTATTTGCTGCAACCTTCCATCACCGACACAAAAGCGCTCGGCCCATCGACGCGAGGCTCAGGCAAGTGGTCGAACTTCTCGATTTCCGGGAACGACACATCGACCTGCGGTAGGCCAGTGAGGCGCGCAGCGTTAATCATATCTGGCAGGCGGTGCAGGGTTTGCGGGCCAAAGACAACGTCGACGTAAGGTGCACGATCACGAATCGCGGCACCTTCCTGGCTTGCCACGCACCCGCCCACGGCGATCACCATCTGAGGGTTCGCCAGTTTCAGCTCACGCCAGCGACCCAGCTGAGAGTACACCCGGTCTTGGGCGCGTTCGCGGATCGAGCAAGTATTGAGCAGGATGACGTCGGCATCTTCTGCGCGAGCAGTGACTTCCAGGGCTTGATGTTCGCCCAGCAGATCGACCATGCGCGAGCTGTCGTACTCGTTCATTTGGCAACCGTGGGTTTCGATATAAAGCTTCTTGGCCATGCGTAATCATCAGGTGATTCGAAGAACCGCGCATTATAGAGGGGGCGGTCTCTGGTTCCTAGCACTGACTGTCCGATGGACGTGCTATAGTACGCGCCCTCTTTAAGCCCCCGATTTCTACCCGCCCGCCATGACCAAACGCGAAGCTCCAATTTATAAGGTGATTTTTCTCAACCAGGGCCAGGTGTTCGAAATGTACGCCAAGCAGATCTATCAAAGCGATTTGTGGGGTTTTCTCGAAGTGGAAGAATTTGTCTTCGGTGAGCGTACAACCGTGGTAGTGGACCCCAGCGAAGAAAAACTAAAGGCTCAATTCGAAGGCGTAGTACGTAGTTTTGTGCCAATGCATTCGATAGTGCGCATTGATGAAGTAGAGCGCGTCGGTACGCCGAAGATCAGCGAGGCCCGGGGCACCAGCAATGTAATGCCATTCCCGATGCCGATGCCGGATAAATAAACGATTGAATCAGGACTGTGTGGCTGACCGGCTTAGTGATTTAAGGCAGCGGGGCGAACGGGGTACGACCTTCAGCCGTTTGCAGCTCTTGCAGGTAATTGCGGAAGATCTGCCCAAGCACTTGGGTCGCCACTTCCAGCTCATCGCGCTTCATCTTCGCGGACACTTCATCTGCACTGTCCAGCGCGTCTTCTGAGCCATTGACGGCCGCCATCTTCAGCACGATATACGCCTGAATGTTGTTGGCTTGAACGCCTTCGCCGTGAAAAAACATTAAGCCGAGACGATACTGAGCCTCAGCATGGCCTTGCAGCGAAGCCTTTTCGAAATAATTTAACGCTTGGGCAAGGTCGCGAGGCGCATTTTTACCGTTGTAGTAAAACTGCCCCAACTCGAATTGTGCTTGTGCGTCCCCAGCTTGCGCAGCTTTTTGGCAGGCTGCCAATGCATCAGGCAGGTTGTCTGGCTGAGTATTGAGGGTGCAGCGACCCACCGCTGGTATTAACAACGAGTTGCCACCTGCATTCACCAGCAGGGGATGAAGAAGCATCAGGCAGCCCAAAGCAAGGGTGCGGCCGGTGCGGTTCATGGGAATCGACTTACCTCTAAAAGGTGCGGGCGTACCCGTCCAGCAGAACGCGCTGGCGGCACATTATGAAATAAGCGGGGCCAACCTTACAAAGTCTTTACGGAATTTCTGCTACACGGGCTTGATGTGCCTGATTTTGCGAGGGATTCCCGTAATCCATAACCCTCTGTAGGCGCCCACTTGTTGGTGAAGCGGCGTAACTGTCCCGCCGCATCAAGCCTTCCGCCAATAAGTGGGCTCCTGAAAAAGGCTTATTTCAGCGCGGCAAATGCCTTTGCCGCAGCATCGAGGGTCAGTTGCAGTTCGGTTTCGCCATGCGCGATTGAGGTGAAGCCCGCCTCGAAAGCACTCGGTGCCAAGTACACACCACCGTCCAACATCGCGTGGAAGAAACGCTTGAAGCGATCCGCGTCGCTGGTCATTACGTCGTTGAAGGTCACGATCTCCGGAAGGCCGCTGAAATATAGGCCAAACATGCCACCGGCCTGTGTGGTCACGAAAGGAATGCCCGCAGCATCGGCGCATTGTTGCAAGCCCACGAGCAGGCGGGTGGTGAATGCGCTGAGCTCGGCATGAAAGCCGGGGCGGCTTATCAGGCGAAGAGTAGCCAGGCCAGCGGCCATGGCCAATGGGTTACCTGATAATGTACCGGCCTGATAAACCGGACCTAGCGGTGCGATGTGCGACATGATTTCGCGTTTGCCGCCGAAACAGCCGACCGGCATACCACCGCCGATGATCTTGCCGAACGTGCTCAAATCTGGCGTGACACCGTAATGCGCCTGGGCGCCGCCCAATGCGACACGGAAACCGGTCATCACTTCGTCGAAAATCAACACCACGCCGTGGTGGTCACACAACGTGCGCAAGCCTTCCAGGAAACCGGGTGCTGGCGGCACGCAGTTCATGTTGCCGGCAACCGGCTCAACAATGATGCACGCCACTTCGTTTCCCACTTCATCGAGCATTTTTGCGACTGCATCAATGTCGTTGAACGCGGTGGTCAAGGTGTGTTTGGCAAACGCGGCAGGGACGCCTGCCGAACTTGGCACGCCTTGAGTCAACGCACCGGAGCCGGCTTTTACCAACAGGCTGTCGGAGTGGCCGTGGTAGCAGCCTTCGAATTTAATAATGCTGTCGCGGCCGGTGAAGCCTCGGGCCAGGCGAATTGCACTCATGGTCGCTTCGGTGCCGGAGCTGACCATCCGCACCATCTCCATCGATGGCACAAGGGTACAGACCAAGTCGGCCATTTCGGTTTCCAGCGCAGTCGGCGCGCCATACGACAGACCATGTTCCAGCTGCTTACGCACGGCGTCGAGGACTTCCGGGTGGCTGTGGCCGAGAATCATCGGTCCCCATGAACCGACGTAATCCACGTAACGCTTGTCGTCTTCATCAGTGACGTAAGCACCTGCCGCGTGCTTAAAGAACAGCGGCGTGCCACCCACGCTTTTGAAAGCCCGAACTGGCGAATTGACGCCGCCAGGGATGTGTTTTTGAGCGTTGGCAAACAGGATTTCAGAACGGGACATGATGGGTCTCAGCTTTTTAACCAGAAATATGTTCTGCGCGGATCACAGCGGCGGCGCTTGCTGGTCAGCGTAGGCGGTTGTCCAGAATGTGCAGGGGACGGATTATACCTACGTCCGTCAGGGCTATACATGTCCGAATTTGGCCAGACTTTTCCAGGCGCCTCAATTACAGTCCTGCCCATGAACACTCTTGATCCGCGGGTTTGCTATGCCGCCTTCGTCGCCCGAGACCGCCGCTTTGATGGTTGGTTTTTCATGGGGGTAACTTCGACGGGCATCTATTGCCGTCCCATATGCCCAGCGCGAGCGCCTCATGCCAAAAACTGCAGCTTCTACTCCAGCGCGGCCGCGGCAGAACATGCAGGCTATCGTCCGTGCTTGCGCTGCCGCCCGGAACTCGCGCCCGGTCATGGAGTGCTCGACCTCTCCACTGGATTGGCGCAAGCCGCCGCACGATTGATTGAAGAAGGTTTCCTTAGCGGCAAAAACCTTTCAGCACTGGCCGGCCGTGTGGGTATTACAACCCGACACCTGCGTCGGATTTTTGAAGCTGAGTTCGGCGTGTCGATGACCGCGTACACGCGCACCCAGCGTTTGTTAATTGCCAAGCGGCTGCTGACGGATACTCAGATGTCAGTGACTGAAGTGGCGTTAGCCGCAGGTTTTGGCAGCGTCAGACGTTTCAATGCGTTATTTCAGTCGCAATACGGGTTGAGTCCGTTACGGCTGAGAAAGATGAGTCGTGCGCCGGATTCACACGTGATGAAATTTGAGCTGTCCTATCGGCCTCCGTTTGCCTGGCGTGGGGTGCTCGACTTTCTTGCTCATCGTCAGATTCGTGGTGTCGAGCAGGTAGGTGAAGACCGCTACACGCGGATCATCGCGTTTGAGCACGCGGGACGGCCACTAATGGGATGGATCAGTATTGAGCATGCGCCGTTGCGGCATGGTTTGTTGGTGACTGCTTCGGCGTCTTTGCAATATGGGATTGCGCCGCTTCTGGGGCGTGTGCGCCGTATATTCGATACCGATTGTCGGCCCGATCTTATCGACGCTCACCTAGGTGCGTTGGCGGCGGATCTGCCGGGTATGCGCGTTCCGGGTGCAGTCGACGGATTTGAAATTGCGGTGCGCGCGATTGTCGGGCAGCAAATATCGGTGGCGAACGCCCGAGTGGTATTGGGTCGAATCGCCGAGCGGTTCGGCGCAAAAGTGCCGGATGCGCCGTTTGGTCTGTTCAGTGCATTCCCAGCGGCAGGCGACATTGCTCAACTGTCGGCCGAGGATTTGATCGCCACCGGGCTGATTCGTATCCGCGCTGAGGCCATCATTGCTGTCGCACAGGCAGTGGCGTCCGGTCGAATAATCCTCGAACCACTGGTTCCGCTGGAAGAAACACTGACTGCATTGCGCGCTATACGCGGCGTCGGCGAGTGGACCGTGCAATATATCGCCATGCGCGCGCTCGGTTGGCCCAACGCGTTCCCGGAAGGGGATGCGGTACTGAAAAAACACTTGGGCTATTCAGCGGCGGCACTCTTGAATGAACACGCCAGTCAGTGGGCACCGTGGCGCGCTTATGCCACCGTGCACCTGTGGCGACAACACGAGGCAGCGAAATCATGAGTCAGGGCTATATAGCAGCGAGTCCGCTCGGCGATATCGCCCTGCGTGTGGAAGATGACGCATTGACCGGAGTTTTTTTCGTGGGTCAAAAATACTATCCCGATTTGGTATTCACGCCTGACGAGCTCTCAGTTCCAAAGGTCGTAAGCTTGGCGCGCGAGCAACTGGATGAGTTTTTCAAAGGCGAACGGCGGGTGTTCAATTTACCGCTGGTAATGCGCGGCACGCCGTTCCAACGCCTGGTCTGGCAGCAACTGTCGTTGATTCCGTATGGCGAGATTGTGTCTTACGGCACCCTGGCAAAGAGCATGGGGTTGAGCAGCGGACATTCGCGAGCAGTAGGCACTGCCAATGGCCGAAATCCGATATCGATCATTATTCCCTGCCACCGGGTCATCGGAGGCGGCGGTGGCCTTACAGGCTACGCGGGCGGGGTTGATCGCAAACAGGCGTTGCTGTCACTGGAAAACATGAGCGGCAGGCTCGTCGGATTTGAGTTCGAGCTGGTCAGTTCGAACGAGTAGCTAACTAGCTGTGTTTGAACAAGGCGTTAAAGGCCTTGGCGCGGCGGGTGACTTCTTGGGTGCTGTCAGCTCCGAATAAACCGTGAACCACGGCCAGTAAATCGGCGCCATGCTCCACCAGAGGCGCAGCATTTTCCAGCGTGATGCCGCCAATCACTGCAATCGGCAAGTGAATGCGAGCACGCGCCTGATCCAACAAATCGAGATCGGCGACCGGCGCACCCGGCTTGGTATTTGAGTTGAAAAAGCGTCCAAATGCGACATAGCTCGCACCATCGGCCTTGGCTTGAGCGGCCAGTTCCAGTTGGCCATGGCACGTCGCGCCGATGATCGCTTTATGCCGCAGCAGTGCGCGAGCCGTGTGCAGCGAGCCATCGGTCTGCCCAAGGTGCACGCCGACGCCGAGACGCGCCGCCAATTCTGCGTCGTCGTTAATAATCAATTGAGTCTTATAGCGTTCGCACAGACGCAGAAGCGTATCCGCTTCACGCAGGCGGCGAGTTTCGTCACCGCTTTTGTCACGGTATTGCAGCAGGGTTACGCCACCCTCGAGAGCGGCTTCGACGTAAGACAAAAACTTGCCAGCCAACAGTTGGCTATCAGTAACGGCATACAAGCCACGTAATTTCATTGTTGTAGCTTCATCGGGCGGGCCCCAAAACGTCGTATCACGAGCAAAAATCCAGTGGTAAACGGCGCGGAACAAATTGCCCTTTACCCAACTGTTCAGCGTCTCGCAGCGTACGCCACGTGTAGTTGAGCGCCGATTGCACCGCACTGATCAAATTTTCCCCCAGTGCCAAGCGTCCAGCCAGAGCGCTGGCCAACGTGCAGCCAGAGCCGTGATAACTGCCAGGCAAACGCTGGCAGGTAAACGTAAGCGTCCGGCCACCACGAATGTACAAGCGATTGTGAATAAGGTCTTCGTCACCGTGGCCGCCGGTAATCAGCAAATGCTTGCAGAACGGCAGCAGCTTTTCAGCGCATTCGTCCGCAGTACCTTCGGGCAGCTCGGCGAGGATGCGTGCTTCGGGCAGATTAGGGGTTGCAATGGTTGCCAATGGCAGAAGACGCTCTCGCATGGCATAACCGACTTCATCCTTGCCCAAGCGACCCCCACCACCAGCCCGCAGAACCGGATCGCACACCAACGGCAGATGCGGATGAACTTCCAGCAGGCCAACGACAGTGTCGACCATTTCCAGCGAACCGAGCATGCCCAACTTGACCGCGGCCACCGTGGAGTCGTTAAGCACTGCATTGGCTTGCGCCAATACCCAATCCCGGTCCAGCACCCGGAAATCGGTCACGTTAACGGTGTCTTGTACGGTCAGGGCGGTGATTGCCGGTGCAGCGTGGCAGCCTTGAGCGAGAAGGGCTTCAATATCGGCCTGCATGCCGGCGCCGCCACTAGGGTCGTGGCCGGAGAGACAAAGGACAACGGGGCGGGAGCTATAGATAGTCATGGTGCGCGAGCTTACCACCAAACTTTTCTGCGGCCGCTCGCGGGCGTAGGATTTTTTTTGTTTGCGCAAACGGTAATATCGGGCTTGTTAGCTTGGCTGCGTCATTTAATAGACGCATAAACTGCTGTAATGCCCGTTCTAGAGCCTTCTTTCCATTTAAAAGTGTGGTGTCGACTTACGTTTCGCCGTTATGCTCGCAGCTTCTGACGAACGGTATACGCCAGTTTCAGCTTCGAATGACGGGATGCTGACTTGTTGATGAAACATGCTGACACATTATAAAGTTAGTCTCACACCGTGCGGACTCATTTCCATATCAACAACAGGATCTGTGGGCTGACGTTGTCTCAAAGGGAAAAGAGGCTTTGCGACCAGTCGGACGGGCCACTCTGGGGCTGTATGCGCTATTTGCTGATTATGCTGGTTGCTTGGTTGCCGTTGCTGGCCGATGCCGTCGAGTTCGACGAAAACACTCGCAACTTGCCCCTAGGGCGAGCAGTTCAGGTGTTTGAAGATGTTACGGGTGAGGCGACGATTGAAGAGGTAAGCGACCCGGCCCTGCAGGTTCGGTTTCGTGATCAAAATGCAGACGCGCTTAACGCGGGTTACTCGCGCTCGGCTTATTGGTTGAAAGTCGAACTGCAATTTCGCCCGAAACAATTAGATGCTCGGCCGGATTGGTTATTAGAAATGGCCTATCCCCCGATGGATCACGTCGATCTATACACTGCCGATGCCTCAGGGCGCTTTCGATTGGCGTGGCAGACCGGGGACATGTTGCCCTTCTCCAGCCGTCAGATTAAGCAGAACAACTTCCTTTTCGACCTGAACTTGCCTCCCGATGAGGTTAAGACGCTTTACGTGCGGGTCGCCGGGCATGGTTCAATTCAGGCTCCGCTTGCGCTTTGGTCGAGCCACGCCTACATCGAAGCGCAGCCAGCGCGCATTTATGTGCTCGGGCTGATCTACGGTATGTTGATGGGGATGTTGGTTTACAACCTGTTTATCTACGTCGGTGTACGCGATACCAGCTACCTGTATTACATCCTCTATATTTCGTCATTTGGTCTATATCAGATCTCGGTAAATGGCGCTGGCATTGAGTTTTTCTGGCCAGAAAATCCATGGTGGGCTAATGCTTCCACCCCGTTTCTGGTGGGTTCGGCAGTATTTTTTGCCAGTCAGTTTTCTCGACACTTCCTCCAGACACCCTCGCTTAACCGCTGGCTTGATCGTTCGCTGCTGCTGCTCATGGCCTTTGCGGCTGCGGTCATGGTCTTGTCGATAACCGTGGATTACGGTGTCGCGCTGCGACTGGCAACCGGTTTGGTATTGCTGTTCACATTGGTGATCGTCGCCACGGGGATTACCGCCAAGATTCGTGGGCTGCGCGTGGCACGGTATTACATCGTTGCTTGGTCGCTATTCCTGACAGGCGGGCTAATTAACGCGTTCATGCTGATGGGTTATCTACCTAACAACTTTTTCACCATGTATTCCAGCCAGATAGGGTCAGTATTGGAAGTGGCGCTGCTGTCGCTGGCGCTGGCTGATCGCATCAATATGATGCGCGAGCAGCAGGCGCAGATTGTGTTAGAAGCCGGTCAAAACCTTGAGCGCGTGAATCAACAGTTGGCAACCAGTAACCGGCTAAAGGATGAGTTTCTGGCCACATTGACCCATGAATTGCGCACACCCATGAACGGTGTGATTGGCTCATTGGAGTTGATGCAGATGCTACCGATGGACAGCGAACTCAGCCTCTACCAACAAACCGCCGCCGATTCTGCTCAGGACATGATGGGCATGGTCAATGGTATTTTGACCCTTACCCAATTGCAGGCGGGCAAGTTGTATGCAGTCAATGAGCCGTTCAGCCTGCGTCGGTTGATGGCGGATCTACGTAGGCAATACGTCGGTGCGGCTCAGGTCAAGCATTTGAGTTTTGTCATCGAGCTGGATGATTCGCTTCCCGACAGCCTGCTGGGCGACGTGAGCAAATTGCAACAGTGCATGGGTTGCTTGTTGGATAACGCGATTAAATTCACCAAGGCTGGCAGCGTGATTTTGAAAATTACCGGGAAGTCCGATAATCAGCAAAAATACTCTGTACGGATTGACGTGATCGACAGTGGAATAGGCTTTAGTCGTTTGGACGAAGCCGCGCTATATCAGACGTTTTTCCAGGTGGACAGCTCAATGACCCGCGAATATGGCGGATTGGGTATTGGCCTCGCTATCTGTCGACAACTGATTGAATTAGTGGGCGGAACGTTGAGCCACCAATCCGAGCCTGGACGGGGCAGTTGCTTCACTCTGCGCCTCGAACTGTGCCGTTCCGAGGTTGAATCGCAGCGTTGCACGTCGGTGATTCACACGATCTGACCGGCGATTTGGCGTGCTGGAGAGACACCGTTGGAGCGAGTTTTCATATGGTTTTAAGGTGAAAACACCGGTATCTAAGTCCGATATGGCGCTTTGTAAAGCCTTGTCGCGCGTGATTCACTTCTTTTTACGGGCGTGCCCTTTCGGCGCGTTCGAGACAGGAGCGGCCCATGAACCTGCACCAGTTCGCCGAAACCCATGAAGTGACTAATCAGCCTCCTTCATTGGACGGCGTTAACCTGTACCGCATTGATTTACCTTTGCAGGAATGGTCTCTGCGTTTTGGGGCTGGCTGGGCGCAGTCGCGAATTGACGCCTACGGCTCCCTCGCTGGCGGCCCGTTGATGATTGCCGGTTTTCTGGCCAATGAAAACAAACCGGTGTTTGTCAGTCACGACCGTTACGGGCATCGGATTGATCTTGTCGAGTTCCACCCTGCTTACCACGAACTGATGCGCGCCGCCGTTGAACATGGGTTGCCGTCGCTCCCCTGGACCGATCCGCAACCCGGCGCCCATGTTGCGCGTGCGGCGATGAGCTACTTGCACAGCCAAGCCGAAGCGGGAAGCGGTTGCCCGTTAACCATGACCTTTGCCAGTGTGCCGGCGATGAAAATCCAGCCTGATCTGGCCAACATTTGGCTGCCGAAAATTCTGTCCACTGAATATGACCCGCGCAATGTAGGTATTGGCCATAAAGCGGGTGCGACCATCGGCATGGCAATGACCGAAAAACAGGGTGGCACCGATGTGCGCGCCAATACCACCAAGGCCTATCCGGTGAGTACCGTTGGACCGGGACAAGCTTATGAGTTGGTCGGACATAAATGGTTTTGCTCTGCTCCGATGTGTGATGCATTTCTGACGTTGGCGCAAACCGAAAAAGGCCTGTCCTGTTTTCTATTGCCGCGCCATCGGCCGGACGACAGCCGTAATGAGTTCTATATTCAACGCCTCAAAAACAAACTGGGAAACTGCTCGAACGCGTCTAGTGAGGTTGAGTTTCGCGGCGCACTGGCCTGGATGATCGGCGAAGAAGGCCGTGGCGTACCGACGATTATTGAGATGGTCGCCATGACCCGTTTTGATTGCATGGTTGGCTCCAGCGCCTTGATGCGTCAGGCCTTGACCCAGGCTGCTCATCATTGTGCGCATCGTAGTGTCGGTGGCCGAATGCTAAGCGAACAACCGCTGATGCAAAACGTACTGGCCGATTTGGCGTTGGAGAGCGAGGCAGCACTCGCGTTGACCCTGCGCATGGGCCGAGCGCTGGATAATCTGCAAGATTCGCAGGAAGGCCGCTTCGCTCGGTTGGTCACGGCGGTGGGCAAGTATTGGATCTGCAAGCGCGCTCCCGCGATGATCAACGAGGCGGCTGAATGCATGGGAGGCGCCGGTTACGTCGAAGACAGTATTTTGCCGCGTCTGTACCGTGAGGCCCCGGTGAACTCGACGTGGGAAGGTTCCGGCAACGTGCAATGCCTTGACGTGTTGCGCGCGCTGTCGAAAGAGCCGGGCGTACTGGACGCGTTGTTCGACGAATTGGGCGACGGTCATGGCGACCGGCGATTGGCTGGCCACATCGATCAGCTGAAAAACGCGTTCAAGGACACCACTGACATTCAATATCGCGCGCGGCAGCTGACCGAAGACATCGCCTTAGCCCTGCAAGCAAAACTGCTGCTTCAAGCCGGTAATGCCAGCGTCAGTGACGGCTTCATCAGCAGCCGATTGAGTTCGGCAGGCCGGGTGTATGGTGCACTTCCCAGAGGCGTTGACGTCACTGCGCTGGTAGCCAGGTCGTCGCCGCAAGTGGAGTGATGGCTGCGGTCTTTGACGCCTTTTGTGGGAGCCAACTGGCTGGCGGAGAGTTTGACACCGTATGTCTGACGCAACGTTTCGCCAACAAGTTGGCTCCCGCAGGGAGATGCAGGCAAGATACAAGCCTGCAAGATCAGACAGGATGTGTAACGTGACCGAAGCTTTTATTGTCGTTGAAACTGCCGAGCAAGCTGTAGACCGCCTCGCTGTGTTGCATGAACGCGCTACCAGCGCATTGAGCCAAGCGCTCAAGCGGTATCTCAAAGACCGTGTGGAACCGACGGCGGCAGAGCGTGAACTGTTTCGCTACCCAGAGTTGCGCCTTGTTTATTCGTGCCAGGGTGAAGTGCCGTTGACGACTCGGGCCTATGCCAAAGTTCAACTGCCTGGCACTTACAGCGTCACCGTTACCCATCCGTCGTCGTTTCGCGCCTATTTGCTTGAGCAACTGGTGCCCTTGATGAACGACTTTACCGTCACGGTAACGGTGGGTGTCAGCGAGCAAAACATTCCTTACCCTTATGTGGTCGAACAGGGCGACGAATTGGCCGGTTCCGGCGTTACCGCCGCTGCGCTGGCCCGGGTTTTTCCGAGCACCGACCTGTCGGCCGCCACTGATGGCATAGCTGATGGCTTGTACGACTGGGCTAACACCGACCCTCTGCCTTTAGCGCTGTTCGACGCGGCGCGGGTGGATTTTTCTCTGCGCCGTCTGGTGCATTACACCGGAAGCGACTGGCGCCATGTGCAGCCTTGGATTTTGCTGACCAACTATCACCGTTATGTTGACCAGTTCATCGCTCATGGTCTGGAGCAACTGCGAGACAACCCACGTTTTCTGCGCATGGTTTTGCCGGGCAACGTGGTTGTCGACAAAAACATGAACCATGATGAGGCACAGGCGGTGGTTGCCGGTGTGGTATGGCATCGCTATCAGATGCCGGCGTATCACTTGATCGCCTCTGACGGTCACGGTGTAACACTGGTAAACATTGGTGTCGGGCCGTCCAACGCCAAAAATATCACCGATCACTTGGCGGTACTGCGTCCGCATTGCTGGCTGATGATCGGTCACTGCGGCGGCCTGCGCCAATCGCAGACCATTGGTGATTACGTGCTGGCCCACGCCTATATGCGCCGCGATGGCATTCTCGACCGGGTCGTGCCGCCGAACATTCCAATTCCGGCATTGGCTGAAGTACAGCTCGCGTTGCAGGAAGCGGCTGCACAAGTCACTGGCGAGCGCGGCGATGACCTCAAAAAGCGCCTTCGCACTGGCACGGTCTTGACGTACGACGACCGAAACTGGGAATTGCGTTGGGCCCAGGAGCGTCCGCTGATCAACTTGTCCCGCGCAGTCGCTGTGGACATGGAAAGCGGCACCATTGCTGCTCAAGGTTATCGCCTGCGGGTGCCCTACGGCACGTTGCTTTGTGTGTCGGATAAACCGCTGCACAGCGAAATCAAGCTGCCCGGCTCGGCCAACGCTTTCTACGAACGTGCAGTCAGTCAGCATTTGAAAATTGGTATCGCGGCGGTTGACCTGTTACGCACGCAGCTTAACTCGCTGCACTCACGCAAACTGCGCAGCTTCGATGAGCCGCCGTTCCGTTAATTGAGCGGCTCGGTTAGGTATTTACAGAAAGGGCCACTAAAGTGGCCCTTTCTGTTTTCGAATTCTGAACTGTCATGCCACGCATTCAACGTCCTGCGTCTCGCCATACCACTAGCCCGCCAAGCAATACGCGTCGCGTTGCCAAAGCCCCGCCTGCCGAACCCAAGTTGATTCTGTTCAACAAGCCGTTCGATGTGCTGACGCAATTTAGCGACGCAGACGGAAGACCAACGCTCAAAAATTTCATTGATATTCCCGGCATCTATCCAGCGGGGCGTCTGGACCGTGATAGCGAAGGTTTATTGCTGCTAACCAATGACGGTCAATTGCAGGCCAGAATTGCCGATCCTAAACACAAATTGGCCAAAACCTATTGGGTTCAGGTTGACGGTGAACCGACGCAAGAGCAATTGCAACGTCTGCGCGATGGCGTTGAACTTAACGACGGCCCGACGTTGCCAGCACAGGTGCGTCAGTTGGCCGAACCGCAACTCTGGCCGCGCACTCCGCCGGTACGGTTTCGCCAGCACCTGCCGACCAGTTGGTTAGAGTTGATCATTAAGGAAGGCCGCAACCGCCAAGTTCGACGTATGACTGCTGCTGTGGGGTTGCCGACTTTGCGTCTGGTGCGGGTACGGATTGGTGACTGGACGATCGAAGGGCTGGATCAGGGGCAGTGGCGAGAAGTGCCTGCGAAGCTTTAAATAAATTCGCTTCAACAGGGATAGTAAATCCTTCAATGTCTTCGGAATTACGCTTCAATAAACGCAATCACAACACTTTTGATCACAAACGCGAGAATTCCCAATCCTAGTACGAAGAACAGGATCATGGTGCCAAACTTGCCGGCTTTGGATTTTTTAGCCAAGTCCCAAACGATAAAACCCATGAAACCGACGAGGATAGTGACCAGAATTGTCATCATCCACTCTTCAAATACTGCGGGGTCCACGTTCATCAATCTCTCCATCCAGTCGGCGATGCGCCACGATTATACGCAACGTCCGAGGTACTGCGCTTGCACTTAAGGTCGCAGGTGCGTCAACGGTAATTCGGTGCTAGCGAGTACTTGATTCAGGACAAAACTTGATCGGACGCTGGTGACGCCTTCAATGCGGGTCAAATGGCCCAGTAGCAATTTCTGATAATGGTCCATGTCGGGCACTACTACCTTGAGTTGATAATCGGCATCCATCCCAGTGACCAAGCTGCACTCCAGCACCTGTGGCAGGCCGCGAATCTGTTGCTCAAAGTGCTCGAAGCGCTCCGGGGTGTGTCGGTCCATGCCTATCAGCACATAGGCAGTCAGGCTCAAGCCTAGTTTTTTACGGTCTAGCAAAGCGACCTGACGGGAGATATAGCCATCATCTTCCAGCTGCTTTACCCGTCGAGAGCAGGGGGAGGGTGACAAGCCTATGCGCTCAGCCAGCTCTTGATTGGAAATGCGCGCGTCCCGTTGAAGTTCCGCCAAAATACTTAGGTCATATCTATCGAGCTTGCTCACTGTTCGCACCTTTACAAGATCTATTGCGCGATATTATGGATATGAAGTAAAAAATTGCGCAAGTTATGTTTTTGAAGGCGATATTCGCAATCCGCTGCTGGTGGCTCGGGCCTATTCTTATTAACAGAATCACTGCCCGGATATAGCGTCCAGCGCGGCTCTCCGAATCAGGTTAGCTGCGGCCGCCAACCCTACAAGGTTGTCAGGCCACCGGGCTACACACCGTTTAGAAGACGGCGTGAGGTGAGCCAATGCCATAAGCGTTGAGCACGGACCCATTCCGAAAGGGAGCCATCAGGCTCCCTTTTAATTGTGCGCGCCGTTCCACTAAAAGCGCCCGCATGCTGTCCAATGGGCTGTTAGAGTGCTGCCCCATGGAGCATCCACAAGGCAGTTTTATTAATGGGCATTTGCACCACTGTGAGGAAAGCATGAAATCGTGCATCTGGCATTTAGCAGGTGTTGTTTTGATGTGTTTGGGTACTAGCACTCCGGCGCTGGCAGAGAGTCCGAATGATGGTCAAGGTGATAATCATGAGCATTCCGCTGGCCGTCCTCAGAGTGGCCAGCAGCATCAGCAAGAGCAACAACATCAGCAGGTGCAGCAACAGCAACAGCAACAGCAGATGCAGCAACAGCAACATCAAGTGCAGCAACAGCAACAACAGCACCAAGAGCAGTTGCAGCATCAGCAACAAGACCAGCAACGTCAGCAGCAGGTGCAACAGCAACAGCGCCAGCAGCAGGATCAGCAACGCCAGCAGCAGGTGCAACAGCAACAGCGCCAGCAGCAGGATCAGCAACGTCAGCAGCAGGTGCAACAGCAACAGCGCCAGCAGCAGGATCAGCAACGTCAGCAGCAGGTACAACAGCAACAGCGCCAGCAGCAACGTCAGCCTGAGCCGGTACGTTTGCCAATCCAGGGTCGTCCCGAAGAAGCGCGCCAATCTCAGTCCTCTCGCCGTGGGGACTTCCAGGACCATCGTGAGAGCAACTCAAATGAACACTGGCAGGGCGGCGGATCTCCTCCGCGGCTCGGTGGTGGCGACGGTCGTCCGGGCAATGATCATTGGCATGGTCGGCCGGACGGACATGGTGATGGCTGGGGCCCAGGCCCGCAGTATCGCCCAGGTTATGTGATCAATAGGATGCCAGATGACCATTCACGGATTGGCTGGCACGGTCAGGACTACTTCTATTCCGGCGGCTACTGGTATCGCCCGCAAGGCCCACGCTACGTGATTGTTGAGCCCCCACGGGGCGTTCGTGTCCACGACTTGCCGTCGTATTCGCAGGAAGTCTGGCTGGGCAGTACGCTTTTTTTCGTTGCCGCAGGCACTTATTACTTGTACCAACCTGACACTCAAGACTATGTGGTTTCCGAGCCGCCACAAAATGTTGAGCCAATCTACACCCCGGACGCTCAACCGCCACGAGAGGCGTCTACGTACAGCTATGACCCGGTCGCTTACCCGGTCAACGGTCAGAGCCAGGAGCAGCAACAGCAAGATATGTATGACTGCCACCTGTTTGGCGTCAACCAGAGCGGCTTTGATCCGCAAGTTGCGACCTATGCACCCTCGCCTCAGGTCGTTGATGTTTACCGACGAGCAATGGCAGGCTGTTTGGCAGGACGTGGCTATAGCGTCAACTAGCTGTAGCGTGAACAAACCAGCTGTTAAATGACGGCTGGTTGTAGTAAGACGTCTCGAGGGTCGGCGTGTACCAGTACTTCCGCTTTTGGGTACTCGCCCTCGATAGCATCGGCCACGTGATCACATAAAGTGTGAGCAACCGACAGCGTCAAATGCCCCGGTAGTTCCAGATGCAACTGAACGAACCAGTGGTTGCCTGATATCCGTGTGCGCAAATCATGCGCTCCGAGTACACCAGGCACACCGCGCGCCAAGCTCAGCATGTGCAGGCTAATCTCTGGCGGCAGTTCTTCATCCATTAGCACGGAAACAGTTTCTCGCGCGATCTGGACCGAACTCCAAAGGATGTACACCGCAATCGCCAAACCAAAATACGCGTCCAGTTGCTGGAAGCCGACTAACGCGAGGATCAGCGCGACCAAAATACTGGCGTTGAGTAACAGATCGGATCGGTAATGCAGCGAGTCGGCGCGAATAGCGGTCGAGCCGGTTTCGCGAATGACTTTGTGCTGCAGCATCAACAGCGCCACGGTGAGCGCAATCGACAACACCATCACCGCGATGCCCAACCCCGGCGCGCCCAATGGGCTCGGGTGCAACATGCGCTCAATGGCCTGATATGCAATCAATACCGCACTTACGCCGATAAACAACGACTGCGCGATGCCAGACAGCGCCTCAGCTTTGCCATGCCCATAACGGTGATCATCATCGGCGGGGCGCAGTGCGTAATGCACCGCGAGCAAGTTAAGGAACGACGCGGCACCGTCCAGCGCCGAGTCGGTCAAGCCTGCAAGCAGACTGACCGAACCGCTAAACCACCAGGCTATACCTTTGGCAACGATCAAAATGGCGGCCACCGCCAGCGACGCTCGTGTTGCCAGACGCAACAGGCGTTCGTGTTCTGTGCTGACGGTCATAACGGTTTCCATAATCAGGCGGCGGGCTTCAAGCCAAGCATGGCCAGTTGTTGCGCGCTGCCTCGGTGCTGGATCAGGCGGGGATCATCAAGCGGCAGGCTGCGGCCTAGTTCGGTTTCGAGGATGGCCTGCAACTTGCTGTTATCGACAGTACCGTCAGCCTTGATCGCCGGGCGCAGTTTTTCCGGATTGATCTGAGCAGTCTTGCCAGCGGGGAGGTAAATCGCGCCCGTGGTGAAGTCCACCGCAAACGCGATTATTCCAGGAATGATGTAGAACAACAGACCGATGGCGTCGAGACCGATAATCAAGGGGTCGACCTTACCGTCAATCTGCCCGCGACGATCAGGGTAAAAAATACTGCCGCAAGCGGTCATTTGAGTCAGCAGTGCGGCGACCAAGACGCCGCCGATGAAACGGGAGGGTATGCGCATGAGGATCTCCTGAAAGAAAGGCGCAACTATACAAGGCAAATGCTTCGTAGCTAAGACTATTGGTGTGGTGCTTCGTGCGATTGGGTGATGGGGGTGTGGCTGTATCAGCGGCAGTCATCGGCCTTTAGAGCAACGATGGCGACGTAGTGTGCCAACTGCTTTCTTTATCTATTAGATCATTCGACAGGCTGCGTGGGCTCGGGTGCTGCTTTCCATTTCCCCCAGTCGGACAGCGTGTCAGGCACTCTGTCGTGACTCTTGAGCCAGGCATGCAGGGATGGATCAATCCATTTGATGACTTCCGAGATGTCCCGATGCAGCTCAAAAAGTGGCTGCCATAAAAGAGGTTCGTGATGGAAGCAGCGGTTGCGCAAATCTCGCCCTTTATTCAAGCGAGTTCGAATGGTGTCAGGCTGACGCATGCTCTTGGGGCAAGAATAGAACACCCTCATCAGTGGCTTTGACAGGCAGATGATGGTTGCTCGATTGAACAAGGACGTCCAGAAGCCAAAGCTCAGCTCGGCTACGATGTTGTCGGGCGTAATAGAGATTCTGCGATTATTCAGCTCATTCTTCGCCTCCGCAACTTTGTTATAAAGTCGCTGCAAACCAGTATCGCGAGAGTTTTTCCACTCTTCATACCAATCATCGCGGTCGTACTCCAGAGCCATCTCCTTCTGGATGCCGTTGCGTAAAGCGACCTCAAACACATGGAAAACCGAAACGAGCGATTCAGCAATCTTCATGTTGTGCACATAGGCTTCGGCGGCTCGGGCTTGCTTGTTCTTATTGCCCTGCAGGTACCGAGACATCCTTGGTGTGGAGAGCTTCGCCTCCAGCGTTTGCCAAACCATATCGAACCATAACTCCTAGGTGTTGAGTTGGCCGGTGACGTCCTTTCGGCCAAAAAACGCATGGTACACGGCAAAAACTATTCGCTGAAGTCGACGCGCCATATTTGCCAACCATGTAGAGATGCATCACTGTGGGTTTTGAAATACGGGAGCAAAGCATCATAGTATTTCGACTCACGGGGCGGCTAAAGGCTTAGCAAAAAACTCGTCTAAAGGGTTCGAATCCCGTTTTTGAAGTTGACGCTCTTGGTTTCTGTGGTAAATTCATTCCGCTGCCCTAGCGACTCCACTCCCGGGCTACAGAAACGGTGATGAGACTAGGTTAAGTTGTGGCCCCGCTTGCGGGGCCTCCTCGTTTCTGGAGGAAAGGTAACGGCGCGCAACGTGCCAATCTTTTTCTCAAACCTGTTTTCGACCAGACATTCTCCCTCGGATTTACGCTGCCGTGGTGCCCTCGAGTCGTAGAAGAGCGGCGCTTTGGGCCTATAACGTTCACCGCTATACTCCCCGGCCTGCCCCGGAGCCGCCATGATTTCCCTGCCCATTGATGCCGTCCTGCCCGCCCTGCGCGAAGCTTTGTCCATACGCCATGAAGCGGTACTTGAAGCGCCGCCCGGCGCCGGTAAAACCACTCGTGTGCCGTTGGCATTGCTGAACGAACCGTGGCTCGCCGGGCAAACCATTTTGATGCTCGAACCGCGTCGGTTGGCAGCGCGGGCGGCGGCTGAACGGTTGGCGAGCGAGTTGGGCGAGAAGGTCGGGGAAACCGTCGGTTATCGCATCCGCTTGGAAAGTAGGGTCGGCCCGACTACCCGGATTGAAGTAGTCACCGAAGGCATTCTCACTCGTCGCTTGCAGGACGACCCGGCGCTGGAAGGTGTGGGTCTGTTGATTTTCGATGAATTCCACGAGCGCAGTCTCGATGCCGACTTGGCCTTGGCGCTTAGCCTCAATGGTCGCGGATTATTTCGAGATGAGCAGCCGCTGAAGATCCTGTTAATGTCGGCCACGCTGGAGGGCGAACGCTTGTCCAGCCTGCTCGACGACGCGCCGGTGATTCGCAGCGATGGGCGTATGTTTCCGGTGGCGATGAATTGGGGGCGGGCGTTTCAACCTGGTGAGTTCATCGAGCCACGGGTGGTGCAGGCCGTGCTGGATGCCCTCGGAAATGAGTCTGGCAGCGTTCTGGTGTTTCTGCCGGGGCAAGCCGAGATTCGTCGGGTTAACCAACAGTTGGCCGAAGCCTTGGGTGAGCGTCACGGCATCATGCTCTGCCCGCTGCACGGCGAGTTGGACCTGAATGCCCAGCGTGCGGCCATCGAGCCTGCGCCGAAGGGTATGCGCAAAGTGGTGCTGGCGACCAACATCGCCGAGACCAGTTTGACCATCGATGGTGTGCGAGTGGTGATTGATGCCGGGTTGGCGCGAGTGCCGCGCTTTGATCCCGGCAGCGGCATGACCCGTCTCGATACTCAGCGTATCTCACGCGCCAGTGCCACCCAGCGTGCCGGTCGGGCCGGGCGATTGGAACCGGGTGTGTGTTATCGGCTGTGGTCTGAGGCCCAGCATGATCAATTGGCGGCGTATGGCACGGCGGAAATTCTGCAGGCGGATTTGGCCGGACTCGCGCTGCAACTGTCGCGCTGGGGTGTGACCCCGGCTCAATTGGTGTGGCTTGATCTGCCGCCTGCCGCCGCGTATTCCCAAGCCCAGGATTTGCTCGGTCGGTTAGGTGGCCTGAGCCAGAAACCGGGCGAAGACTGGAAACTTACAAGCCACGGTCAAGCCATGGCCGAACTTCCGGCACATCCCCGGATTGCGCATTTGGTGTTGCGCGGTCAGGCGCTGGGCCTTGGTGAGCTGGCGTGTGACGTGGCGGCGTTGTTAGGCGAACGCGATATTTTGCGTGGCGCTGGCGCCGATCTGCACAGTCGTCTGACCTTGTTAGCGGGTACTGAGCGCGCAGCCCGAGGCGCGCAAGGCGGCGTGCAGCGTGCGAAGCAACTGTCGCGGCAATACCAAGGTCTCCTACAAAAACAGCGTGGCGTGACCAGCACCTTGGTCAATGATCCTGATCACCCACGCTGGCCCGGTGCGCTGCTGGCGTTTGCTTACCCCGATCGCGTTGCGCAACAGCGGCGTGCTGGTGGGGCGGAGTACCGACTGGCCAACGGCCGTGCAGCGCTGTTCTCCGAAGCCGATGCCTTGATGAAGCAACCGTGGCTGGTGGTCGCTGATTTGGGCAGTCGCCAAGGGCAGCGGGAAGAGCGCATCTACATGGCCGCCGAGTTTGACCCGGCGCTGTTTGATTCGGTATTGGCCGAGCAAGTCGCGGCGGTCGATCATCTTGAGTGGGACGAGCGTGAAGGCGTGTTTCGTGCTGAGCGTCAACGCAAGGTTGGCGAGTTGATACTCAGTCGTGAACCGCTTACCGGTCTGGATGAGTCTGCACGCAGCCAAGCGTTGTTGGCCTTGGTCCGGCGCAAGGGTTTGGAACTGTTGCCCTGGACACCCGAACTGCGCCAGTGGCAGGCGCGGGTCGCGTTGTTACGTCAACTTGATCTGGAAAAACAGCCCGACAGCGAATGGCCCGACGTGCGTGATGCGGCATTGCTGGCGAGTCTGGAAACCTGGTTGATGCCTTATTTAGGCAAAGTGTCGCGGCTTGCTCATTTTGGCACTCTGGACCTGTCGTCGATTCTGCATAACGTCTTGCCGTGGCCATTGCCGCAACGTTTGGACGAACTGGCGCCGCACCATTTGAGCGTGCCGTCAGGGTCATCAGTGCGCTTGGATTACAGTGAGCACCCGCCGATTTTGGCCGTGCGTCTGCAAGAATTGTTCGGTTTGGCCGACACCCCGCGCATTGCCGGTGGCCGGCAGATCATCAAACTGCACCTGCTGTCCCCGGCCCGCCGCCCGGTGCAAGTGACGCAAGATCTGGCGAACTTCTGGCGCAGTACCTATGCCGAGGTGAAGAAGGATTTAAAAGGGCGTTATCCGAAACATTACTGGCCGGATGATCCACTGGTAGCGGAGCCGACAGCGCGGATAAAGCCGCGCAAGTAAAGATAATGACACTTATCTGTAGGAGGGATCAGGGCAACACCGGCAACAAGAACCTGGCAATCACGGGCAAGTGATTCGAAATCAACAACGTGTCTTCTCCTCTCACTTGCGCCTCAACCCTTTTAATTCGCGGGCTGTAGAAGAAGTAATCGACAGTCCTGTCCGGTCCATCGATCCGTGGGTCGTTGGGGAAATGGGTCAGCCACTGCCTGCGATCTATACCGCCGGATTCGGCATTGGTGGGGATCATCGGGTATTTGTCCCACAACTCATGCAACTCGCTGTCCTGCGCGTATTCGCCGCGCAACACGGGGGCGAGCCGTTGATACTGGCCCAGTGGCAATAAATTGAAATCGCCGCCGATCAGCCACGGCGTACCCCGACTTTCTAGAGTGTCCAGCCATTTACTGACGGCCTGCACTTGGCGCTGTACGGTGTCGTCATTGGCTTGCGGAGCATCCAGGTGCGTATTGATCACCGCAATTTGCCCGCCATCACGTAACGGCAAATAACTCACCAGCAAGGCGCGTTTTGCCTGGAACTGGCGATGAATGAAGTTGCCCGCAGGTCGCGGCAATTGAATGCGTTCAGCGTGTTCGATTTCATAGCGAGACAACGTCGCCAGTTTCATCCCGACGCTGCCGAAAATATGCCGGTTAGGGACGAAGTCGGCCTTCCAGTCGAACGCTTCTGAGCTGCACGGGTATAAATCAGCAACCCGTTCCTGAAGCAGCGCCAGTTGGTTGTCGTAGTCGGTGTTCTTGGCGCCGTCGTTCACCTCTTGCAGTAAAACGATGTCTGGTTGTTCGTCGCGGATTACCCGAGCGACTTCACCGAGGTTGTAGGCGATGTCTTCCGGCGTTGGCCGTTCGTCTGTACCGCTACCGTCGGCCATGTCATACCAGAACACATAGCGTTTACCGGCTAAGTATTGGATGTTCCACGTCATGACTTTCAGCGCCTGGCCGGGGGCGAGCACCGGAGCGCTGCCTTTACAGATTGGCGTCAGAGTTTCATTGGCTGAGGGATGCCAAGCCAAGCTATAGAGCAGGGAGCACAACAGCCCGATCGATATCAGGCCAATCGCGGTGTAGCGCATTAATCGGGTCATCGGCTCGACTTAGAACGCAGAGCGTTCAATGACTGAATCGCGTTGCAAGATGCGTCCGAGCATAACCGCTTGGTTGCCAAAGAGGCAGGGCGCTAAAGGATCAGACTTTTTTCCGGTGGTTGGTTGATCAGCATGAACAGTCGGAAAATCACGACGCTGGTGAACAGCTGCAAGAAACTGCTGGCACTGTCGATTAACAACGAAACAGGTGCGCTCAGCGGCGCAGGCAGAATGAATAAGCTGACCCCTTCAAGCACCGACAGCGGAATATAGACGCACAAAACGCAGGCCAGAATCCGCAAAAAATGGCCTTGGGTCATCTTGATGCTTTCACGCATAGCCGCTAGGGGCGTCATGCCGCGCAGCACCAGCAGATATTCAGAAAACGCCAGTTTGACCATGACCCAGATGCCGGGAACGAGAAACATCGACAAACCGAACATGATCAACAAAGTACTCAGTGCCGACAGCACTGCGAACGTAGGCCATAGACGCAGAGTCATCGCCATCAAGTCGCGTTTGCGTGGCTGCTCGCTTCGGCTGCGGGCGTCTAGAAACAAGATCAGCGCGCCGGTATACAGCGGATAAAAAAGCAATCCGATCAGCAACTCGTACACCTGCGAAGCGTGGGCCTCCAGCGCGTTGCTTAGTGCTTGTTTGCTCAGTGCTTCAAGCACCACCAGTGGCAGGCACAGCATGACGATGCTGCTCAGATTGCGCCGGAAAAAATATAACGAGTCTTGTAGAACGGTCAGCGGGTTCATCATTTAGATCGCAAGATAAAAGCGGTCCGACACTTTAGCGTATGGCCACTGAGCGGCCAACAGCCTCCGTTCAGTGTGGAGGCGGTAACATTTTGAGCGATCTATTGAAACGGTGCAGTTCAGCCCCATAACCTTGGATACGCCTGTCCCATTTTGGCCAGACGATGTTTTTTAACGGCAATCTAACGAGGTCGCCATGAACAGCGAAGAGCAAACCCTGATCGATGGTCTTTTCTCGAAATTGAGACAAGCCGAAGCGGATTCAGCCCCCCGTGACACCCAGGCTGAAGCACGGATCAAGGAACATCTGACTCAGCAGCCGGCTCTGCCGTACTACATGACGCAGACGATTCTGGTGCAAGAAGCCGCGATCAAGCAGCTCGATGCACAAAGCAAGCAGCTTGCCGAGCAAGTGGCTCAACTGCAAAACCAACTGCAGCAGACCCAAGCCCAGCTGCAACAGGCTCAGTCGGCGCCAGCGCCAAGCAGCGGTGGTTTCCTGTCGAGTATTTTCGGCAGCTCCCGTGATCCTGCGCCACAAGCCCAACAGTCGTCGTTCTCGCAGCCGCGGCCGGCATCGCCTCAGCAATCGTCTGGCGGCTGGCGTGAGTCCGGGCCTTCTCAGAGCCCGCCTCCGTACAACAACGCCCCGCAAGGCAACTACAACGGTCCGCCTCAGGGTCAATACCAGCCGCAAGCAGCGGCTGCCGCGCCGATTGGCAGCGGGTTTCTCGGTGGCGCATTGAAAACCGCCGCCGGCGTAGCGGGTGGTGTGATGCTGGCGGAAGGCATCAGTAGCATGTTCCATCACAACCAGCAGCCGCAGGAAATTGTTGAAGTCATTCAGGAGCCGAACCGCAGCAATGACAACAACTCCAATGGCGGCGACAACGGTTGGGGCAACGATAACCAGCGCGTGAGCGGTAACGACTCTTTTGGTAATAACGATCCAAACGGTGGGTTTGCCGACAATAGCTACGGCGACGACGGTGGTGGTTTTTCCGATGACGACGATTCCTACGTCTGATCCGGCTGTCTGATTGCTAAAGATCAGCTGCCCCCAGCTTGGGTAGCTGATCGCTTATTGACTTCCCTCAGCGCTTCAAAACCGTCCTCAAACTGGCATACTGAGCGCCGATTCAATTTCTGGGTCGCTGCTGCCAGCTCGCGCGCTTGCGCCATAGAGGATATCCGGTGAAAAGAATTGCTGTGTTCGCCGATGTACAGAACCTCTACTACACCGTACGCCAGGCCCATGGTTGCCATTTCAACTATGCCGCCCTGTGGGCCGATATCAGCCAGCGCGGGCAGATCGTCGAAGCCTATGCGTACGCCATCGACCGTGGCGACAGCAAGCAGCAGCAATTCCAGCAAATTTTGCGCAACCTTGGCTTCACGGTAAAACTCAAACCGTACATTCAGCGCAGCGATGGTTCGGCCAAGGGTGATTGGGATGTGGGCATCACTATCGACATCATGGACGTCGCGCCTCACGTCGATGAAGTGGTATTGGCTTCCGGTGATGGCGACTTTGATCTGCTGCTAGAGCGCATCATCAGCAAGCATGGGGTCGAGGCAATTGCCTATGGCGTGCCGGGGTTGACTGCCAATTCGCTGATTCGCGCCGCCAGCCGTTATGTGCCGATTGAAGGCGCGTTTCTTTTAAGAAGCTAAGCGTCTGAAAGCCGTTTTTTTGTTATTGGATTTCTGAAGGGTTGGGCCAGGTTTGGAACGTATTGCAGTCATCGACTTTGAAACCACCGGGATTTCCCCGAGCCACAGCTGTCGGGCGACTGAAATTGCGGTGGTCATCATGGAGCAAGGGCGCATTGTCGAGCGTTACCAAAGCCTGATGAATGCTGGTGTGCGTATTCCGGCGTTTATCGAAGCGCTGACCGGGATCAGCAATAGCATGCTGCGCACGGCGCCCCCTGCGACTGAGGTCATGCAGGAGGTGGCAGAATTCGTCGGCAGCACACCGTTGGTGGCGCACAACGCTTCGTTCGACCAGAAGTTCTGGGATTACGAGTTGTCGCGGATTCAGCGTAATCGCGAGCAGAGTTTTGCCTGCTCCATGCTGCTGGCGCGGCGCTTGATGCCAAGCGCGCCGAATCACAAGCTTGGCACCCTGACGACCTGGGCCAAACTGCCCCACACCGGCAAGGCTCACCGGGCCATGGCCGATGCCGAAATGGCCGCCAACTTGACCGTGCACTTGGCCAACGAATTGCGTCAGACCCACGGTATTTCCGGGGTTTCCCATCAGTTTTTGTGTACGCTGCAGAAAGTTCCGGCTGCAAAGATCAGCGAAGCCCTCAAACGCCAACGCGGGTTCTGAGCACAGGCTTATCGCTTTGCCATTCACGTCCAGATGGCCCAGCGGCATGCGCCTGCCTGCATCTTTCGAAAACACAGTTTATAAGCCAATGATCCGTGCTTTGAAAACTGTATGGCCTAGATAAACAGGTTTTGTTCCTTATATTTGATGTGTTGCTTTCATAAGATAAGTCACTCTAAAAAGGACTTAAAAGCACGCCATGCCGACTTCTCGCCGTTTTCCTCTGATTTTAATCGGAGCCTTCTTTGCCCTCTACGTGATTTGGGGATCGACCTATTTGGTGATCCGCATTGGTGTCGCGTCGTGGCCGCCGCTGATGCTGGCCGGGATTCGGTTCACGATCGCGGGCGGTCTGTTTTATGCCTTCCTGCGTTTTCGCGGCGCTCCTGCGCCTACGTGGAAGCAATGGCGAGCGGCGGGAGTGATCGGCTTTCTGCTGCTGGGCTGCGGCAACGGCGGTATTACACTGGCCGAGCACGCAGGCGTAGCGTCAGGCGTTGCGGCGCTGTCTGTTGCTGTGGTGCCGTTGTTCACACTCCTGTTTGGCTTGCTGTGGGGGCACAGCAACACGCGTTTGGAATGGGCGGGCATCTTTCTTGGATTGATCGGCATCGGTTTGCTCAACATGGGTTCTAACCTGCAATCCAGCCCTTATGGTGCCGCATTAGTGATCTTCGCGGCGGCCTCGTGGGCGTTCGGCTCGGTGTGGAGCAAAAGCCTGCCTTTGCCACCCGGCCCCATGGCCAGCGCGGCAGAGATGATTGTGGCCGGGGGCGCGTTATTGCTAGCCAGTGCCTTGCGCGGTGAGCGCCTGGAACAGATGCCGCCCGCTGCAGGCTGGGGCGCTTTGGCGTATCTGGTGGTGTTCGGTTCCATCGTCGCGTTCAGTGCTTACATGTACCTGCTGAAAAACGTCCGTCCGGCGGCCGCGACTAGTTATTGCTATGTCAATCCGGCGGTGGCGGTGCTGTTGGGTATGCTCTTTGCCGGTGAACATATCGGTATCGAAGAGTGTTTGGCCATGGCGGTGATCATTAGCGCTGTCGTGTTGATCGGCTTACCTCAGTGGCGCAAGCGATCGCAGCCACAGCCCGTGCCGCTGGAAACGGAACAGGAGCAGGCTGGATCGGTGCGGACAGGGTAAACTGCGCGCCTTGCGCTGAATTTCCTCTACGGTATCCCCATGACATTCGCCACTCTCGGCCTGATCGAACCCCTGTTGCGTGCCGTTACGGCCCTCGGCTACCAGACTCCGACGCCTGTTCAGGCTCAGGCGATTCCGCCGGTGCTGGCTGGCCGCGACTTGATGGCCGCCGCTCAAACCGGAACCGGCAAGACCGCCGGTTTCGCCTTGCCTTTGCTGCAGCGCTTGACGATGGAAGGCCCGAAAGTAGCCGCCAACTCGGTACGGGCGCTGGTGTTGGTGCCAACTCGCGAATTGGCCGAGCAGGTTCACGCAAACATTGAGCAGTACAACGAAAACCTGCCGCTGAAAACCTACGCGGCGTATGGCGGCGTCAGCATCAATCCGCAAATGATGAAGCTGCGCAGCGGCGTGGATGTATTGGTGGCTACACCGGGTCGTCTGCTTGATCTTTATCGGCAGAAAGCGCTGAAATTCAACCAACTGCAAATTCTGGTTCTGGATGAGGCCGACCGCATGCTCGACCTCGGTTTCTCCGAAGAGCTGCGCGACATCTATGCCGCGCTGCCGAAACGCCGCCAGACGCTGTTGTTTTCGGCGACCTTCTCTGATGCGATTCGTCAGTTGGCAGGTCAGATGCTCGACGACCCGCTGACCATTGAAGTCAGCCCGCGTAACGTCGCCGCCAGCTCAGTGAAGCAGTGGGTGGTGCCGGTCGACAAGAAACGTAAGACCGAGCTGTTTATTCATTTGCTGAAAAAGCAGCATTGGGGTCAGGTATTGGTGTTCGCCAAGACCCGCATTGGCGTTGATCAATTGGTCGAGCGTTTGCAAGGTCTCGGTATCAATGCCGACGGTATTCACGGCGACAAACCCCAAGCCACCCGCCAGCGTGCGCTGGACCGTTTCAAGGCCAGCGAGGTCAAGATTCTGGTGGCCACCGACGTCGCTGCTCGTGGTCTGGACATCGAAGACCTGCCAACGGTGGTCAACTTCGACCTGCCCATCGTGGCCGAAGATTACATCCACCGTATCGGCCGCACCGGTCGTGCCGGGCTTACCGGCGAAGCCATTTCGTTCGTTTGCGCCGATGAAGTTGAATTGCTTTCTGCCATCGAAACTCTGACTCGTCAGACGCTGGATCGCCACGAAGAGCAGGACTTTGAGCCGGAACATCGGGTGCCAGCCACTGACGCCAGCGGCCAGATCCTGAAAAAACCCAAGAAGCCCAAAAAACCCAAAGTACCGGGTGGCGCCAAGCGCAACCTGGGTAAATGGGTCGACAGCAACGAGAAGGCGGCCGACATCCCTGCAGTCAAAGCCGTGCGCAAAGTGCCCGTGTTCAACACCGGCCCGCGCAAGAAAAAGCCTTAATTTCGCTGGTGACAGAGTAGCTGCCGAGAACCCCTACAAGCGCTTTAGCCAGCGGGCTATTCCCAGCCCGGCCGCTTGGCCGCTGGAGAAGCACGCGGTCAACAAGTAGCCACCGGTGGGTGCTTCCCAGTCGAGCATTTCGCCCGCGCAGAACACACCTGGCAAGTGTTTGAGCATCAGTTCTTGGGTCAGCGCCTCAAAAGGAACACCGCCTGCGGTGCTGATGGCTTCATCGAGGGGGCGCGGTTTAACCAGTTTCAGCGGCAGGGTTTTCAGTGTTTGGCTCAACAGCAGTGGGTCTGCAAAGACCTCAGCTGGCGCCAATTCGCGCAGCAAAGCCGCCTTCACGCCATCAATCCCTAGCTGGCCGTGCAAGTGTTTGGACATCGAACGCGAACCACGCGGTTTCGTCAGCGCGGCCTGGATGTTGTCGATGTTTTTTCCTGGCAGCAGGTCAATCTCCACGGTGGAAAATCCCTGCTGATTGATCTGCTCCCGAATCTGCGCTGACAGCGCGTAAATCAAGCTGCCCTCGACGCCCGTCGCGGTCACAACGCATTCGCCCAAGCGCGGTATTTGCCCGCGTAATCCGATAGCAATGTTCTTCAGCGGTGCGCCTGAAAATTTGCTGCGCAGTAACTCGCTCCATCCCGTCACTTCAAACCCGCAGTTGCTGGGTTGCAAAGCCTTCATAGCGATGCCTTGTTGTTCGAGCAAGGGCAACCATGCGCCATCGGAACCCAGACGCGCCCAACTAGCGCCGCCCAAGGCGAGGAGCAGCGCGTCCGGTTTGATCTTCTGCTCCTTCTCAGCATTGGCGATTCGCAGACTGCCATCGGCGTTCCAGCCCAGCCAGCGGTGGCGGGTGTGGATCACCACGCCCGCGTCGCGCAAGCGCTTGAGCCAGGCGCGCAAAAGCGGCGCGGCTTTCATGTCGGCGGGGAATACACGACCGGAGCTGCCAACAAAGGTCTCGATGCCCAACTGATGAATCCAGTCGCGCAACGTGTCAGCGCCAAAACTTTGCAGCAGTGGTGCAATAAATGGCGAACGTTCAGCGTATCGAGCGAGAAACGCCGGGTAAGGCTCTGAATGGGTTATGTTCATGCCGCCGACGCCTGCCAGCAGAAATTTTCTACCCACCGACGGCATAGCGTCGTACAGATCGACCTTGATTCCCGCTTGGCTCAAAACTTCAGCCGCCATCAGTCCAGCAGGGCCGCCACCGATGATCGCGACTGTAAGGGGGACTGCTGAATGGGTAGAGGTCATGGTGCACTGTGGATCAGCGAAGTAGCCGCGCATTCTACCCGAGGACGTCCACGCTTTTAAGCGCCTCGCAATGAACGATCCTGGGCGTCACCTGTGATTGACCTAAATCAGGCAACACTAGCTCCAATGTCATAAGGCCCTGCAAGAATTCGCTCCGTTATCACCGCCAATGTGGGCAGTTGCGCCGTCGTCATAGGCGCTATTTTACGTAATCGGCACGGTAGATGAGCGGCATGGACATTTTGTAGCTTATTCGAGGTCGAAGACCTGATGTTGCCTGCATTGTCGGAGATGAGGGCGGTTGAGCGAGAGAACAATACGGCGGGACTTGGGTGAGTCAGGGGGGGTAAGCCGATGGAGCCGATTTTCGAACTCAACAGCCCGCGACTGCTAATGCGTCGCTGGCGCGATGATGATTTGCCCGAATTCGCAGCGATGTGCGCCGATCCCCAGGTAATGCGCTATTTTCCGGAACCTATGAGCCGTCTGGAAAGCGCGGCGCTAATCGGTCGTGTGCGTGGCCATTTCGCGGAGTTGGGGTTTGGCCTATGGGCGCTTGAACGCAAGGATACCGGAGCGTTTATTGGTTTTACCGGATTGTGCGTGGTGGGGTTTGAAGCACATTTCACCCCTGCGGTGGAAATTGGCTGGCGCCTGGCGCGTGAACACTGGGGGTTGGGTTATGCCAGCGAAGCCGCTTGGACCGCGCTGGGATGCGGTTTTGATCGCCTTGGATTGGACGAAATCGTGTCGTTTACCGCCGAACTCAATCTGCCTTCACAAAAAGTCATGCAAGCCATTGGCATGCAGCGTAATTCAGCTGACGACTTTGATCACCCGACATTGGTTCGTGGCAATCCGTTGAAGCCCCACGTGCTCTACCGAATAACCCGGCAACAGTGGCTGCAAACGTTGCAAGGATGAATACGGTTCACGCTGACAATTTCTGTATCATTTGCGGCTTGACCCCGCAGTCTGGGATGAGCTCTGAGTTCACTGCCCGTTGCCGCTGATGGAACCGTTCGCCGCCGCCCTGAAGGCGCAGCATTGTTTTTGTGTGAGGAATTCCCAAATGAGCCAAGTGTTGGATGATCTGGTTGCGCTACTGACCCTGGAGCCGATTGAAGAAAACCTCTTTCGCGGGCGCAGCCAAGACCTTGGTTTTCGTCAATTGTTCGGCGGTCAAGTGCTGGGCCAATCGTTGTCGGCGGCGAGCCAGACAGTGGAAGACGAACGCCATGTGCATTCGCTGCATGGTTATTTTTTGCGCCCCGGCGACGTAGCGCTGCCGGTGGTGTATCAGGTGGATCGCGTGCGTGATGGCGGCAGTTTCAGCACCCGTCGGGTCACGGCGATTCAGAAGGGCCAACCTATATTTACGTGCAGCGCTTCTTTTCAGTACGACGAAAAGGGTTTCGAGCATCAAACTCAGATGCCGGACGTCGTCGGGCCTGAGAACTTGCCTTCCGAACTGGAGTTGACCCAGCAGCGCGCGCCCCTGATTTCTGAAAAGTTGCGTGAAAAACTGCTGTGCCCCAAACCTATCGAATTTCGACCGGTGACGGACATTGACCCCTATAACCCCGCCCCGACCGAAGCTGTGAAGTATGTCTGGTTCCGCGCTGACGGCAGCTTGCTCGACATACCTGCGCTGCATAAATACTTGATGGCATACGCCTCGGACTTCAACCTGCTGACGACTTCCCTGCAACCCCATGGCAAGTCGGTGTTTCAGAAAGACATGCAGATCGCCAGCCTCGATCATTCCCTATGGTTCCACGCAGACCTGCGTGCTGACGATTGGCTGCTGTACGCCATGGACAGCCCTTGGGCTGGCAATTCTCGCGGATTCAGTCGTGGCAGTGTTTACAATCGCGCCGGGCAGTTGGTGGCATCTGTATGTCAGGAAGGCTTGATTCGTCATCGCAAGGACTGGGCATGAGTCTTCAACAGGTTCGGCACTGGGTGTTCGATATGGACGGCACCCTGACCCTCGCCGTGCATGACTTTCTGGCAATCAAGCGTGCGCTGGACATTCCGCTGCAAGACGACATTCTCAGCCACCTTGCTGCCCTGCCGTCTGATGTGTCTGCCGCCAAGCATGCGTGGCTGCTGGAGCACGAGCGTGAATTGGCGCTGGCCTCGCAACCCGCGCCCGGCGCGGTAGCACTGGTGCGTGAGTTAGCGGCGCGCGGATACCGTCTTGGCATCCTCACTCGCAATGCCCGTGAATTGGCCCACGTAACGCTTGAGGCAATTGGCTTGGCCGACTGTTTTGCCGTTGACGACGTACTTGGCCGTGACGAAGCGCCACCGAAACCAGATCCCGGTGGACTGCTGAAGCTGGCACAAGGCTGGAATGTCGAACCGTCGAAGATGGTCATGGTCGGCGATTACCGCTTCGACCTCGACTGCGGCCGCGCGGCGGGCGCACAGACCGTATTGGTCAATCTGCCGGAAAACCCGTGGCCAGAATTAACCGATTGGTACGCGGTTGATTGCATCGCATTGCGTGGGATGTTGGCGATTTAACCGTGACTATCAAATGAGGCGATGTGTACGAGCCAACTTGTTGGCCTTGGCCCTGATGCGGTATGCGTGGCATCCCGCTTGGCCTACAAGTTGGTTCTTACAAAGGTTTGACCGATGGTCGCGTCTTGGTCCTCAGAGCTGTCTGAACAAGGCGGCCTGACCTTCGGGCGAGGTGAACATCAGGTCGCCGTCGTGGCCTACGCCTGGGACTTCAATCATTTGCTGCTTCAGTCCTTCGGGATGGCGCTTTTGCAGGTAGCTGAAGAAGTTGTGTCCGCGAATCAAACGCTGTGTGCCCTGAGCTTCAGCGGCGCAGGTTTTATCCAAGGCCGGGTGGTTGACATCGGTGTCCAGTTCCCCGAGCAGGTAGGTAACGTCACGGCTAACATAGGTGGCTTCGAGCTGCTCGGCGGTTTGTTTGCCAGCATACGGCGGTAGCTTGTTCATGCCGAACTTCCAGGTATCGAACCCGGGACATGTCGTCGCGTTTACCGGTTCAGGCCGCTGCGGGCTGAAATAAGCGTAGGACGAAGGGTTTGCGATGACATAACGCAACTTGATACCGACTTTTTCCAGTTCTACGCCGCCTTTGCCGACCATCGCATAACGTTGCACCACCTGAGCGCCGCCGGAGTGACCGGCAATCACGACTTCTTGCAAGTTCGGGAACAGTTTTCGGTCGCTGAGTTTCAGCAAGATTTCATCGATAACCGTAAACGAGCTCACTGGCGCAGGACCGGTGGCGGCGCTGCCGTCCATCCAGTCATCCTTGTGCCATCGTAGAATCACGTCCGGTAGGTGGTGACTGACAATATCTTTGTGGTCCAGAAACTGCGGTGCAATCAGCAGGGTTGAGCTACGCAGCCCGGAGCGATAGGACGCTTTCTCGGCGCTGCGCAAATACGTTTGAGCATTGCGCAACCGGCCGTGGATGATAATCACCGCCCGCCGCGTGCCGGGCTGCGGTTGTTTCCATTGTTTGCTCAGGCCGATGGTTGCCAAGCTGCCATTGATGGCCAGCCTTTCGGGGCTTAAGGCTCTCACCGCCTGATCCGCTGCGTTCGCCGTAAGGCTCAGAAGGGTGCTCAACAACAGGACCAATAACGGTTTTATCATGTGATTAAAGGCTCTTTGCGGAGAAGGTTTCGCACTGATTGATTTGTCCCTGGGCAAAACCGGACTTGAACCAGCGCACGCGCTGTGCCGAGGTGTGTGAGTGAAAGAGTCGGGCACGACAGGCACTGACTCTGTTGTTGCAATCAGTCATCGCCATGGGCTGGCATTCAAGACTTCTTCAATATCACCCGGCTTCAACCAATTCAAACGCTTTTGTCTGTTTTAGGCCCAGAGACCTTCAAGACAGTCTAGTTGCAGATCCGAACGCACTAATAGCCGTTGCTGCCTCAATGCAACACCGCGTCGCCGCACGATTTGAATCTTCGCTGAAATTTCGAGCAATGTCTGCACATGAACGTCCTGCAGTGATAGGGCAATGAGGCAACAATCAGAGATTAAGTTCTGCGGACCAATAGCACGCCCGATTCCATATGCGGCGTATACGGAAACTGATCGAACAATGCACAGCGCTCAATGCGGTGGGTGTCGTGCAGCTGCGTAATGTTGGCGGCGAGGGTTTGCGGGTTGCAGGAGATGTACAAAATGCGTTCAAAACGGCGTGCCAGTTCACACGTGTCGGTGTCCATGCCCGCGCGGGGCGGGTCGACGAAAATGCTGCCGAACGCATAGCTTTTCAGGTCGATGCCCGCCAAACGCCGGAAAGGACGTACGTCGTTCAGAGCCTCCGTCAGCTCTTCAGCGGACAATCGCACCAACTTGACGTTCGTCACGCCGTTATCATCAAGATTACTCAATGCAGCTGCGACGGAGGTTTTGCTGATCTCGGTCGCCAATACATGACGGACCCGAGTCGCCAGCGGCAGAGTGAAATTTCCATTGCCGCAATACAGCTCAAGCAAATCGTCATCACGTTGCCCTAGGGCGTCGTAAGCCCAGCCGAGCATTTTCTGGTTAACTGCGCCGTTGGGTTGGGTGAACGAGCCTTCTGGCTGCTGATAGGTAAAAGTGCGACCGGCCACTTCCAACGTTTCGATCGCATAATCGCGACCGATCACAATGCGCTTGCCTTTCGATCGGCCAATCACGCTGACGTTAAGGTCGGCGGCGAGCGTCTCCGCTGCTACCTGCCAGACCTCATCCAGCGGGCGGTGATAGCACAGCGTAATGATCGCGTCGCCTGCCAGGGTGGTCAGAAAGTCCACCTGAAATAGCTTGAAGTTCAGCGTTGCGCTAGCCTCCCAGCGTTCGCGTAGCAAGGGCATCAAGTCGTTGATACGCTGGCTGGCGATGGGGAAATCGTCAATCAGAATCGGCGTGTGGTTGTTTCCCGGCGCGAACATCGCATAAAAGCGCTGCTGGTTTTCGCGCCACAGACGGAACTCCGCACGTAGCCGATAGTGCTCGTGCGGTGATTCGAACAATTGAGGCTCTGGCGCATCGAACGGCGCCAGTAGTTCACGCAAGCGCGTAGCTTTTTCTGCGAACTGATGGTTATAGCTCGCGGGGTCGAAAGAAACACTCATGCGTTAAACCAGCCCAACTTGATCACAAACAAAATCGAAAGCACTACCAGCGCCGAGTTCAGCTCACGCGCCCTGCCAGACAGCAACTTGATCGCAGTCCAAGAGATAAAGCCTAGAGCGATACCGTTAGCAATCGAGAAAGTAAACGGCATCGCCAGTGCGGTGATCGCCACTGGAGCGGCAACGGTGATGTCATCCCATTCGATTTCGGCCAGGCCGGACATCATCAATACCCCGACAAACATCAGCGCCGGGGCGGTGGCGTAAGCCGGAACGCTGCCGGCCAGCGGAGCGAAGAACAGCGCCAGCAGGAACAGAATCGCGACGACGATGGCGGTCAGACCGGTACGGCCCCCGGCACTGACGCCTGCGGCTGACTCGATGTAACTGGTGGTGGTCGAGGTGCCCAGCAGCGAACCGGCCATGGCAGCGGTGCTGTCAGCCACCAACGCGCGACCCATTTTCGGCATGTAGCCGTCTTTGCCCATCAAACCGGCGCGCTTGGCGACGCCGATCAGGGTGCCGGAGTTGTCGAACAGATCGACGAACAAAAAGGAAAAGATCACGCTGAACAGACCGATGTCCAGCGCGCCCTTGATGTCCAGTTGCAGGAAGGTCGGGGCCAGCGAAGGCGGCATCGACATCACGCCACCAAACGGTGAGAAGTGGAATGCGATGGAAACAATGGTCACCGCCAGGATTCCGATCAACACCGCGCCTTTCACCCGCAGGGCTTCCAGCGCCACGATCAGGAAAAAGCCCAGCGTCGCGAAAATGGGTGCCGGTTTCGCGAGATCCCCCATGCCGACCATGGTTGCCGGGTTGGACACCACGATGTCGGCGTTGTGCAAGGCGATCAGTGCCAGGAACAAGCCGATGCCCGCCGCAATTGCCGAACGTAACGGCAGCGGGATGCTGTTGATGATCCATTCGCGAATCTTGAAGATCGACAGGATGAAAAACATCACTGCCGAGATAAACACCGCGCCCAGCGCCACTTGCCAGGTGTGGCCCATATGCAGGACCACGGTGTAGGTGAAGAAAGCGTTTAGGCCCATGCCCGGTGCAAGGGCGATCGGGTAGTTGGCAATAAAGCCCATGATGGCCGAGCCAATGGCTGCGGCGAGGCAGGTTGCGACGAAGACTGCGCCTTTGTCCATGCCGGTTTCGCCGAGGATGCTCGGGTTGACGAACAGGATGTAGGCCATGGCCAGGAAGGTGGTGACGCCCGCAAGAATTTCGGTACGCACATTCGTATTGTGTGCGTTGAGTTGGAACAGCCTTTCCAGCATGTCTAGCTCCCCATGACGCATCCTGCGCCGTAAATGAATCGACTAATGCAGCAAAGCACAGGCTGTTGAATGTGCCCGTACATTTTCTGCGTGTCGGAAAAAGCCGCGCATCATACCAGCCGCCCGAGTGGATGGCTGCCGGCAGATGTTCAGCGTAAAACATGCAGGAAGCCGGCCATGCGCACTATCGACACTTAATAGCGACCCGGTCACAAAAGCTGACTACTCTCACAGCACTACCACAAAGGAGTTTTAGATGACTCAACGTGCCTTGATAGTCGTCGCGGACGGCATTGATGACCTGCAGAGCGTGAACGTGATTGACGTATTGCGCCGTGCCGAAGTTGAAGTGGTTGTCGCCAGTATCGAGTCGCGGCGGATGCTGACCGCCGCACGCGGAACGCGTATAACCGCCGATGCCATGTTAGTCGATGTCTTGGCGCAACCCTTTGATTTGATAGTCCTGCCCGGCGGTATGCCTGGCGCTGAGCACCTGGCTGCTTATCAGCCGCTAGCCCAACGACTGGTCGAACAGATGAAAGCCGGTTTTTTGTTTGCTGCTATCGGTGAAGCGCCTGCGGTTGCGTTGCAAGGCTACGGAGTGCTTAAACAAAGACGTATGACTTGCCACCCCGACGTGAGCAGTCGGCTATCGGGTTGTGTGTTTATTGACCAGCCGGTGGTGGTAGATGGTAATTGCATCACCGCCCAGGGTTCTACGGCGGCGCTGGAGTTTGCTTTGGTGCTGGTTGAACTTCTCTGCGGGAAGGGAAGGCGGGCGGCGGTTTTGAAAATGCTGGGTTGATACGTAGTTCGCTTTACCCTTTCGTTGGCAAGCCAACTCCTACAAATACCCACTTCTGATTCTGACGCCCATCACTCCCGCCTGAACGTTGCCAATCTCACGAAGTCGTAAAACCAAGACGCGGACAAACTGCGCTGCAGCTACCCATCGTGAGGTTCCCATGAGCGTGACACCCCAAACGGATTTCGCTGGCCACGCGATCCGTCTGATTCTCAATGGCCAAATACGACAGCTTGATGTGCAACCTTGGACTACGTTGCTTGACTTGCTGCGCGACCGCTTGGACCTGGTCGGCACCAAAAAGGGTTGTGACCATGGTCAATGTGGTGCGTGTACGGTGTTGCGCGATGGCAAACGCATTAATGCGTGCCTGACGCTGGCAATCATGTGCGATGGCGCCGAGCTGACCACCATCGAGGGGCTAGCCCAAGGCGATACATTGCATCCGATGCAGCGAGCCTTCATCAAACACGATGCGTTTCAGTGCGGTTATTGCACGCCTGGGCAAATCTGCTCCGCTGTAGGGCTGGCCAATGAAGGTCGCGCTCACAGCTCGGCCGAGATTCAGGAAATGATGAGCGGCAATCTGTGCCGGTGTGGTGCATACAGCAACATTCTTGCAGCTGTCGAAGAAGCCTTGCCGCAGTTGCGCCCGCAGCAGCCCATCGTCCCGCACAGAGGGGCTGACGAATGAATCCGTTTAACTACAGCAAGCCGCTCGACGTGGCTCAAGCGATCAATTTGGCAGGTCCGGCCACGCGATTTATTGCGGGCGGTACCAACCTGCTGGACTTGATGAAAGAAAACGTCTCACGCCCGGAGCATTTGATCGATATAACTGGGTTGCCCCTGCGGGAAGTCCATGACATCCCTGGCGGCGGCCTATTGATTGGCGCACTGGTAAGTAATGCCGATCTGGCGTGGCACCCGCAGATTGAGCAGCGCTATCCCTTGCTCTCTCAAGCGCTGCTCGCCGGGGCATCGCCGCAGTTACGCAACATGGCCACTACCGGTGGCAATTTGTTACAACGCACCCGCTGTTACTATTTTTATGACGCAACGGTGCCTTGCAACAAGCGCGAGCCGGGCAGCGGTTGCTCCGCAAGAAAGGGCTTAAACCGCATTCACGCGATCCTGGGCGCCAGCGACGAATGCGTTGCCACTCATCCGTCAGACATGTGTGTAGCACTAACGGCGCTGGAAGCGGTTGTGCATGTACAAGGCCGGGATGGCGAGCGCACCTTGGATTTTGCCGACTTCCACCGGCTGCCAGGCGACACGCCCGAGCGCGACAACCAGTTGGCCGGTGATGAATTGATTACTGCTGTCGAGCTTCCCGCTGAAAGCTTCGCTGCCCACAGTAGTTATTTGAAAATTCGAGACCGAGCCTCTTACGCCTTTGCGTTGGTGTCTGTTGCAGCGGCGCTGGAGATGGACGGCGACGTGATTCTCGATGCACGGGTGGCGTTAGGCGGTGTGGCGCATAAACCGTGGCGCGATCAAGAGGCCGAGGCGTTGGTGATTGGTGAAACCGCGACGGCAGAGCATTTCACTGCACTCGCCGACGCCCTGCTAAAGCATGCGCAGCCGCTGGAACATAACGGATTCAAAATTGAATTGGCACGCCGCGCAATCATTCGTGCCCTTGAAAATGCCGCTGCAGGAGGGCACGCCTGATGAACACTACTTCGTCCCCAATGGATCAAGCGCTGGACCGCGTCGATGGCGTATTGAAAGTCACGGGCCAAGCGCGTTATGCAGGTGAGTATTCAGAAGTCGGCCTGCTACACGGCAGCGTGGTATCAAGCACCATCGCAAAAGGTCGGGTGTTGAACATTGACGCCTCGGCAGCGCTGGAGGTCCCGGGCGTGGTGAAGGTGCTTGACCATCGCAATCGACCCAAGCTCGCCAGTTACGACAAAGACTATGACGATGCTGACGCCGCCGAGGGTGCTCCGTTTCGCCCGCTATATAACGACCGTGTCCTTTATAGCGGTCAGCCATTAGCGTTGGTGATCGCCGATACCTTGGAACTGGCGCGCTATGCGGGTTCTTTGATTCGCATCGAATACGCCCGCGAACCGCACGAAACTGATTTGTTGGCCGCGCAAGATGAGGCATACACCGCGCCCGCCGAAACGCCCAAACCACGCGGCAGTTTCAAGGCAGAGCTGGCCGGTGCAGCACTCAGCGTCGATGTTCACTACAGCACGCCGAACGAGTACCACAACCCAATGGAGCCCCACGCCTCGACGGTGCTTTACCAAGCTGATGGCAGCTTGCAGATTCACGACAAAACCCAAGGCCTGCAAAACTGCCAGAGCTACGTGCAAAAAGTCTTTGGGCTGGAAAAGGACAAGGTACGGATTTTGGCGGCGTTTGTCGGAGGCGCCTTTGGCTCGGGGTTGCGCCCGCAATATCAGCTGCCGTTGGCGGTGATGGCGGCGTTGGAGCTCAAGCGTTCCGTGCGAGTGACCCTGACTCGCCAGCAGATGTTTACGTTCGGCTATCGCCCGCGCACTTTGCAGCGCCTGCGTCTGGGCGCTGCTGCCAATGGCCGGTTGGTAGCGGTGGGACACGATGCAATCGGCCAGACCTCGCGGTTCGAAGATTTCACCGAGCACGTTGTGGAATGGAGCGGCATGCTCTACGCCTGCGACAACGTTGAGTTGACCTACAAGCTGGCACCACTGGACGTCTACACCCCGCTGGATATGCGTGCCCCTGGTGCTGCGTTAGGCGTCAACGGCCTTGAATGCGCCATGGACGAGCTGGCATGCGCCCTGGCTATCGACCCGGTGCAGTTGCGCCTGGTCAACTTCGCCGAGCGCAACGGCAACGAAGACAAACCCTATTCCAGTAAAGAACTGCGAGCCTGTTATGCCCAGGGCGCGGAGCGCTTCGGTTGGGACCAGCGCAATCCTGAACCCCGCAGCATGCGCAATGGTCGGCAACTGATCGGTTGGGGAATGGCCGGCGGCGTCTGGGAGTCACTGCAAATGAAGGCCAGTGCCAAGGCGCAGATTGACGCTGACGGCAGATTGACCGTTAGCAGCGCAACCACTGACATCGGTACTGGCACCTACACCGTCATGACTCAAATCGCGGCGGCCAGCGCCGGGGTGGCGCTGGAAAACGTTACGTTTGTACTAGGTGATTCATCGCTGCCCACGGCGCCTCTGCAAGGTGGCTCATTCACCGTCTCATCAGTAGGCACGGCGGTGCAGCAAGCGTGTGAGTCACTTCGAGAAAAACTGTTGGAAGCGGCTCGCAGGGTAAACCCGGCGTTAGATTCGGTTGCTGCTGATCAGGTGACGGTAGCCGAAGGCTATCTTCACTGGGGTGAGCATCGGCTTTCATTGGCGCAAGTCGTGTGCAGCCTTCCTGGACAACAGCTGGAGGTTCAGGTCGACGCCAAACCTGACGAAAACAAGCGCGAACCCTATGCCACTGCGACGCATTCGGCAGTGTTCGTCGAGGTGCAGGTAGATGAAGATTTGGGCACGGTGCATGTCAGTCGAGTGGTCAGTGCCATTGCGGCTGGGCGGGTAATCAATCTGAAGCTGGCGCGTAGTCAGATTCTCGGCGGTGTAGTCTGGGGCATCGGCATGGCATTGCACGAGGAAGCGCAGACCGACCACACCCTGGGGCGAACCATGAACCACAGCCTGGCTGAATATCACATTCCAGTGAACGCGGATATTGGTCAGATCGAGGTGATATTCGTTGAGGAAAATGACGACATTGTAAATGCGCTAGGTTCCAAAGGGGTCGGTGAAATCGGGATCTGTGGCGTAGCCGCCGCAGTTGCGAACGCCATCTACCATGCCACGGGCAAGCGGATTCGCGACTTCCCGATTACCTTGGATAAGCTTATGTAGGCACCCTTTGCAGGAGAGAAGTTGTTCGCGAGGCGGCATGTTCAGGCCGCCGCCTCGACCCCTTCACTAACCAGTGGGTTTTTGCAGCGCTTGTGTGTTGCTTAATGTCGCTAGGGTGCAAATGCAGGTCGCATAGAGGCGTTTTGTTCCCCGGGCTGCTGGGTAATTTGGTCCATCACGGCGACGTTCGATCGCCGCGCTGCACATAAAAAAATCAGCCAGCCCGAGGGAGCATGCATGAAAAAATTTATCCGTCATATCAGTTGTGGTGTGTTGATATTGAGCAGTACGGCGTTGATGGCGGCCGAGCCTGCGGCTTGCCAAAATGTGCGCATGGGCGTGGTCAACTGGACGGATGTAATTGCCACGAGTGCGGTGGCTGAAGTGTTGCTCCAGAACATGGGGTATCAGGTCAAACAGACCAGTGCGGCGCAGCAAATTGTATTTGGTGGGATGCGGGACGGGCGACTGGACGTGTTCCTTGGCTACTGGAAACCGGCCATGGATAAAAATATCGCACCGTTTATCGCGGCCAATCAGGTGAAGGTGCTTGAAAAACCTAGCATGAGTGATGCACAAGCGACCCTTGCTGTGCCTGACTACGTAGCTGCTGGCGGCCTCAAAACCTTCGCCGATATCGCAAAATTCAAAGACAAGCTCGGGGGTAAGATTTACGGCATCGAGCCGGGCACCGGGGCCAACTCAACCATCAAAGCCATGATCGATAGCAACCAGTTCGGCCTCGGAGGTTTCCAGCTGGTCGAGTCGGGTGAAGCCGGAATGCTTGCTGCCGTATCGCGGGCGATCAAGCGCAATGAATGGGTCGTGTTCGTCGGCTGGACCCCGCATCCCATGAACATCAACATGAAAATTGCTTACTTGAGTGGCAGTGAAGATGTGTTCGGTCCGAACGAAGGTGCCGCTACCGTATCGGTCGTTACGGCACCGGATTACGCTCAGCGGTGCCCTAACGTCAGCCGCTTGCTGAGTAATCTTACGTTCAACGCTGCACAGGAAAGCCAGTTAATGGTGCCGATCATGGACCGCAAGGCGCCAAACGACGTGGCCAAGCAATGGTTGCGTGATCATCCGGAAGACGTGCAACGCTGGCTGGCCGGTGTCACTACTTTCGATGGCAAGGACGCAGCCAAAAACCTGCAACTTAGCCTCAGCCAATAACGCCAACGCCCTCGCAGTTGCCCGGCCCCGCCCTGTTGTTGGGCGGGGCTGGAGTCCGCATGATCTCTTCTTATGTTTTGTCTGCCGCGATGGCCGAATTTGTCGCGCAGACCCTCAGTTTTACCGCCACAACCCCCGACATCGACGGCATGCGTGAAGCCTATTCGCGCATGTGCCGTGCCTTTACTCCTGAACGACCAGCGGGTCTGAATGTTACTGATTTTTGCCTCGCCGAAGTGCCCGTGCGTTGTTATCAACCTGGGGGGGCAGCGCCTGCAAATGGCTGGGCATGCGTGGTGTATCTGCACGGGGGCGGCTGGGTAGTGGGCGACCTTCAATCCCACGATTTTTTGACCAGCGCATTGGCGTCAGATTTGGGCGCAGTAGTTATCGCGGTGGATTACCGTTTGGCTCCGGAGTTTCCATTCCCGGCGGCGTTCGATGATTGTTTGGCAGTCTGGCGAGCCATTCAGCAACAGGCCAGCAGCTTGGGCGTAGACGTTCAGAGGCTGGCTATTGCCGGGGACAGCGCAGGCGGTAACCTGGCAGCGGCGCTCTGTTTAGCGTTGCGTGATAGCGGTGAACCTCAGCCCAAAGGACAAGCATTGCTGTATCCGGGGTTGGGCGGGGCGTCGGACCTACCGTCACGCACCGAGTGTGCGGATGCGCCGCTGCTGAGCAATAACGATCTGGAATGTTATCGAGCGCTGTACTTGACCCATCGTCATCAGGAAAAACTGCCCTACGCGATGCCGTTGATGGCCAGCGATTTCAGCGGATTGGCCCCGGCATTCATAGCTTCGGCTCAATACGATCCGTTGCGGGACGATGGCGTTTGCTATCACCAAGCACTCAAGGATGCGCAGGTGTCGAGTGAGTTTTATCTGGGCACAGGCTTGGTCCATGGCTGCTTACGCGCCAAAGGCAAAGCTGCAGAGGTAGACACGTTATATGAAGAGCTTTTGGTCGCCCTAAGAAAGTTTTTGGCCTAAGACATTCCCAAAAGCACTCCCCGAAACTCAAAAAAACCTAAACGGCCTCTTTCTCCTGCTCCACCACGATGTCCCGCATCCGATCACGCTTGGCCAATGTCGGGAACAATTTGATCCACGTCCCGGTGACCACTAGCGTACCGAGTCCGCCCAATACAACGGCGGGCACAGTGCCGAACCAGTGTGCGGTGAGGCCTGATTCAAATTCGCCCAACTGGTTGGATGCGCCAATGAACAAGCCATTCACTGCGCTGACCCGGCCGCGCATTTCGTCGGGGGTTTCCAGCTGAACGAACGAGGCGCGAATCACCATGCTGATCATGTCCGCCGCGCCGAGTACTGCCAGCACCGCCAAGGAAAACCAGAACGACGTCGACAAGCCGAAGGCGATGGTAGCCACGCCGAACACGCCCACCGCAGTGAACATCACTCGACCCACGTTGCGGTCTACCGAGAATCGCGCCAGCCAGAATGACATCAGCAAAGCACCCACTGCTGGCGCCGAACGCAGCAGGCCGAGGCCCCACGGCCCGGTCAGCAGAATGTCTTTGGCAAATACCGGCAGTAGCGCAGTAGCACCACCCAGCAGCACCGCGAACAAATCCAGAGAAATCGCACCGAGAATGTCCGGACGGCTGCGGATAAAACGAATGCCTGCCAGCAATGAATCCAGCGTTGCTTTGCCGGTATTCAACGGCGTTTGACGCGCAGGCAGGTTAAACATCAGTACGCAGGCAATGATGTACAGCCCCACGGTCGGTCCGTAGACCCAAGAACTGCCGAAGGCGTACAAAAAACCGCCGAGGGCGGGCGCAACGATGGTCGCCGATTGTTGAGCCGACTGCGCAGCGGCCACCGCTCGCGGGAACAGCGTATTGGGCACAATGGAGGGCAGCAGCGCTTGGGTCGTTGGCATTTCAAACGAACGGGCTGCGCCGAGCAAAAACGACAGAATGAAGATTATTGTCGGGGTGATGGTGCTGGTGCTGCTGCCGATGAACAGCGCCAGTGCGATCAACGCTTGAGCCGCCTGACACATCGATGCAACCTTGCGTCGGTCATAACGGTCTGCCACATGCCCGGTGTGCAGCATGAAAATAACCCGTGGAATGAACTGAACCAGGCCCACAAGCCCCAGATCCAGTACGTTGTCGGTCAATTGATAAATATTCCAGCCGATGGCGACGCTGAGCATCTGAAAGCCGCTGGCGGTGAAAATCCGTGCAAACCAAAACGCCAAAAACGGACGATGTTGACGCAATAACTTCGGTTCTTGGTTGGGCATTAGTAACGCGGCCTCGACGGTGAACGGCGAGACTAGCATGTGTTCTGTAACATTTGTTTGCGGCGGTTAAGGTTGTCGTACCTCTTGTAACAGAGTGAGACAACTCGCCACGCGACAATCAACCGCACAGTTCATGCCTCAAATAGGTCTACTCTTTGATCCATGGTTGATCTGGATCAAGGTGCCATGCGGTGCTATAGACCTGATCTACTGAAATCCCCGCGTTGCGAAATGATTACAGAACAATGCCAACACCCAGCACTCCTATCCTTGGGGGCAGCTGGTGATGACTTCGGTCTGTCGTCACAATCACCTGATTAGAGGAAGACCTATGTTCGGTTTGGAGGCAATTGATCTCGCCCGAATTCAGTTCGCATTCACCATTTCGTTTCACATCCTGTTTCCTGCCATCACCATCGGTCTGGCAAGTTATCTGGCGGTACTCGAAGGCCTGTGGCTGAAAACCAAAAACGATGTATACCGGGATCTGTACCACTTCTGGTCGAAGGTTTTTGCGGTCAACTTTGGTATGGGTGTGGTCTCCGGGCTTGTGATGGCCTATCAGTTCGGTACCAACTGGAGCCGGTTCTCCGACTTCGCCGGTGCCGTCACTGGTCCGCTGCTGACCTATGAGGTGTTGACTGCGTTCTTCTTGGAAGCCGGTTTCCTTGGGGTAATGTTATTCGGGTGGAACAAGGTCGGCCGTAAGTTACACTTTTTTTCCACCGTTATGGTCGCTGTCGGCACCCTGATTTCGACATTCTGGATTTTGGCTTCCAACAGCTGGATGCAAACACCCCAAGGTTTTGAAATAGTCGACGGCCGAGTTATTCCGGTGGATTGGCTGGCCGTAATTTTCAACCCCTCCTTTCCTTACCGCCTAGCGCACATGGCTACTGCAGCATTTGTCGCCACCGCTTTTTTTGTCGGTTCCTCAGCCGCTTGGCACTTGCTGCGTGGTCGTGATACGCCGCAAATCCGCACAATGCTCTCAATGGCCATGTGGATGGCGCTATTGGTTGCGCCGATACAGGCGGTAATCGGAGACTTCCACGGCCTTAATACATTGAAGTATCAACCCGCCAAAATTGCCGCAATCGAAGGTCACTGGGAAAACGACGGCGACAAACCGACCCCGTTGATCCTGTTCGGTCTGCCGGACATGAAAGCCGAGAAAACCAAATACGCTGTAGAAATTCCCTATTTGGGCAGCTTGATTCTGACCCACACGTTGACCGAGCAAGTGCCCGCTTTGAAGAGTTTCAAACCTGAAGATCGGCCTAATTCGACTATTGTTTTCTGGTCGTTCAGGGTCATGGTGGGTTTGGGTTTCCTGATGATTTTCACGGGTCTCTGGAGTCTCTGGCTGCGGATGCGGGGCAAGCTCTACCAGTCCCGGGCGTTCTTGTACATGGCATTGTGGATGGGGCCATCAGGGCTGATTGCAATGTTGGCCGGTTGGTTTACCACTGAAATCGGGCGTCAGCCTTGGGTCGTTTACGGCTTGCTGCGTACCGCAGATGCGTCTTCTGGGCATAGCTTCGGGCAGATGAGCCTGACGCTGGGTCTATTCGTGGTGGTCTATTTCACGCTATTCGGTGTGGGTTTGGGTTACATGATGCGTCTGGTGCGCAAAGGTCCGATCAACAACGAAGGCAAGGAACTGAAACACGGCGGTCCTGGCCAGAAACGCACGCCTTCGCGCCCACTCTCCGCTGCCCTTGAAGGCTCCGAAGACGGCGACGCACCCGACAGCCTGAGCAAGGGGAACTGAGTCATGGGTATTGATCTTCCGCTGATCTGGGCCGTAATCATTATCTTCGGCATCATGATGTACGTGGTTATGGACGGCTTCGACTTAGGGATCGGGATTCTTTTCCCTTTCATCAAGGACGATTCCGAGCGTGACGTCATGATGAACACCGTCGCGCCGGTTTGGGACGGTAATGAAACTTGGCTGGTATTGGGTGGCGCGGCGCTCTTCGGCGCTTTCCCGCTGGCCTATGCAGTCGTATTGTCGGCTCTTTATTTGCCGCTGATTTTGATGCTGATCGGTTTAATTTTTCGCGGCGTCGCCTTCGAGTTTCGTTTTAAGGCCAAGGCTGAAAAACGTCATCTGTGGGACATGGCGTTTATCGGCGGGTCGCTGACGGCCACGTTCTTCCAAGGGGTTGCGCTGGGGGCCTTTATTGACGGCATCCCGGTGGTCAATCGGCAGTTCTCCGGTGGCTCATTGGATTGGTTCACGCCGTTTACGCTGTTTTGTGGCTTGGCGCTGATCGTTGCGTATGCGTTGCTTGGCTGCACGTGGTTGATCATGAAGACCGAAGGCAAGCTGCAAAAGCAGATGCATGATCTGGCGCGACCTTTGGCGTTGGTGGTGTTGGCCGTGACCGGGGTAGTCAGCATTTGGACGCCGCTGGCCCATGCCGATATTGCCCACCGTTGGTTTAGTCTGCCGAACCTTTTCTGGTTCTTGCCGGTGCCAGTCCTGGTGCTGGTCACGATGTTCGGCTTGTTTAAAGCGGTGGCCCGCAACGCGCATTACACGCCGTTCCTGCTAACGTTGGTGTTGATCTTTCTGGGTTACAGCGGGTTGGGGATTAGCCTGTGGCCGCATATCGTGCCGCCTTCGATCACTATCTGGGACGCCGCCGCGCCGCCGCAGAGCCAGGGCTTTATGTTGGTAGGCACGCTATTTATCATTCCTTTCATCCTGGGCTACACGTTCTGGAGCTACTACGTGTTTCGCGGCAAGGTTACTCACGAAGACGGTTATCACTAGGGGGAAGCGCTGATGGCCAGTAAAGAGTCTGTTCACGGGCTAGACCCGGCCCTGAAGAAGCCGATGTGGCAGCGGGTCGGGTGGTTGATTGTGATTTATATCGGCAGCGTCACGGCGCTGGGTATCGTCGCCTATGGCATGCGTTTGTTCATGAACGCGGCGGGGCTGACCAGCCATTAAGGTTGGGGACGACACATAGATAGGTTCCAGTGTGAGCGAATAAATTCGCTCACACTGGAAATTCAATTTGGCCTCATAGAACTATTCACTTGCGCGCTTTAAGCACCACGAACTTTGGCGTAGTCGCGACCTGTTCGACACCTCGAAACAACTTCGCCAATTTACTGTGATAGCCCAAGTGTCGATTGCCGACGATATACAGTGCGCCGCCAACCACTAGCGCGTCACGGGCTTGTTGGAACATGCGCCATGCCAGAAAGTCGCCGACGACTTGTTGTTGGTGGAACGGCGGGTTGCACAGCACCACGTCCAACGAACCCCCCTCTTGGCCGGCCAGCCCGTCAGCCGCTCGCACGATGACCTCTCGCTCACCCAAGGCTACCTGCCAGTTTTCATGCGCGGATTGCACGGCCATGAATGATTCATCAACCAATGTGTAATGCGCCTGCGGGTTGCTCAGTGCGTTGGCAATCGCCAGCACTCCGTTGCCGCAGCCTAAATCGGCAACGCGTGCGTAGCCAAGGTTGGTCGGCAGATGAGGCAGAAACGCGCGAGTGCCAATGTCCAGGCCTTCGCGGCAGAACACGTTGGCGTGGTTAAGCAGTTCGATGACCGGCTCATCAAGCGTGTAGCGGGTGGGGTAGGGCGACGGCTGTACGCCCTTGAGGGCGGGCGTGGCGAACAATAAACGCGCTTTTTTTACCGCCAGTGAGGCGTTTACCGGTCCGACGTATTGCTCAAGCAATTCACCCGCTGCATGGGGTAGATGCTTCACCATCCCCGCAGCCACCACCTGGGCACCCGGCGCCAAATGGCCTTGCAAGCGAATAAGCTGTTCTTCGAGCAAAGCCAAAGTCTTCGGCACTCGGATCAGCACCCAGTCGAACGATCCGGTAAATGATTCGTTCGCCGGGATTGTGGGCACGGCGTCAAAGGCATGACCATTGCGTATCAGGTTCTTTTCTAAACCTTGCAGTGCTAAGTATGAATCGCTGCTGCTGACCACCGCCGCATGAGTGGCCAAGCTGGTGGCTAGCGCGCCAAAACTGTCGTTGAGCACCAGTACGCGGCTGTCTGCTGTCAGCCCTTTTTCCGCGACATAGCTGAGCAGGTATTCATCAGCGGCATCGAATGCCTGCAAGGGCTCATTCGGCTGGTCAGGCTGGCGAATGAGGTCGAGCTGGGCAAAGCGGCTGTTAAGCAGGGGCATGAGAAGAAAAACTCTGGTTCGACGTTATTGCACGGGTCCTAGATGTAGAGGTACCCGCAGAAGTGGTCGATTTTACGGATTTTTCGCTCAATGGCCTCTGGTTTTCCGCTATGCCCTGAAATGCCTAGAGAATGCCGTACTTCAACGCTTGCGCAACGGCCGCGGTTTTGTTGGTGGTGCCCATTTTTTTTATCGCATTAGCGATATGAAAGCGCACTGTGCGCTCTTTCAAATTGAGAATGACGCCTATGTTCGCAGCTGTCTTACCGGCAGCAGACCATCTGAGCACATCAGTCTCCCTGGGCGATAGCATCGGGTGAATAAGGTTGGGGTTCGAGGTTAAATTACGCTGGTTCATGATGGCGTAGAGCAAGTTGCTCAGCCACACGATTTGTTCAGCTTTTCCCCACTGATTTACCGATGGAATAGCGTCGTGTCTGCGTATCGGGACATATTCGCGGACTGTTTCATCAACGGCGCAGATCAATCCTTTTACTTCGTCTGCATTCCAGGTTTCCATTTTTTGAGCATCCATACTCGTTGTAGGCATTTCTAAGTGTAGAAACAAAACGTTAAAAATAGAGATGCCAGTTAGAAGATTTGCCTATAGAGGTTGAGTCCTTTCCTTTTAAAAGCCACTACAAACCGGCGGTGTTTATCAGCCGGACTTTGCGGGACACTGAGGAAACTACTTCCAGCCACAGGAGCCAGAAGCGCACATGAATGCCAGCGCAGAAAAATTCACCCGTCAGACGCTGCTCAACGTCACACCGCTGACCCCGAGCCTGTTCACGTTGCGCACTACTCGCGATCCAGGCTTTCGATTTCGTGCAGGCCAATTTGCGCGCTTAGGGGTTACCAAGGCTGACGGCAGCGTGGTGTGGCGGGCCTATTCCATGGCGTCTTCGCCCCATGATGAGTTTCTGGAGTTCTTCTCTATCGTCGTTCCGGACGGGGAGTTCACCAGCGAGCTCAGCCATTTGCGCGAAGGCGATACGCTACTGATTGATCGCCAAGCGTTCGGATACCTGACCCTTGACCGGTTTGCCGATGGGCGTGATCTGTGGATGTTGTCCACCGGCACAGGTGTTGCTCCGTTTCTTTCTATTCTTCAAGACTTTGAAGTGTGGGAGAAATTCGAGCGCATCGTTTTGGTGTATAGCGTGCGCCAAGCGTGCGAATTGGCGTACCAACAACTGATCGCCGGGCTGAATCAGCGAGACTATCTCGCTGAATATGCCGGGAAATTGCTGTTTTTGCCGACAGTGACTCGCGAGCTGCATCCGGGGGCTTTAACCGGGCGCATCACGCGACTGATTGAAGAGGGTCAGCTGGAGCAAGCCGCTGGCGTGGCGCTGACCCCAGAGCACTCGCGCGTTATGTTGTGCGGTAACCCGCAGATGATCGAAGACACGCGTACCCTGCTTAAACAGCGTGACATGCAGCTCAGCCTGAGCCGACGACCGGGGCAAGTGGCCGTCGAGACCTATTGGTAAACCGCAAGGTGCGGTGAAAGCAGGCGCCCTTTAGAAAAGCGCGCTTGCCGTTTGGTGTCAGTCAACCCAGACGCGCCGGGTCGACAAGAACGCTTTCCAGGGGCCGCCCGTTTTGTACCTTCAGCAAGTCGCGAATTTCACCCAGCAGCACTTCTTCAGTACTCGGAGCAGCTGGCAGCGTCGGAGTGACAGCCTCTTCGCGCTTAAGGCGGTTGATAGCTTTGACTCCCATAAAGATCGCGAACGCTACAATCAAGAAGTCGATAACCGACTGGATGAACTTTCCGTACGCCAGAACCACAGCCGGGAGTGTTCCCTCGGCAGGACGCAACGTTACCGCCAAATCACTGAAATCCACCCCGCCAATCAGCAGCCCAAGGGGTGGCATGACAACATCGCCGACGAACGACGAAACGATTTTGCCGAAGGCTGCGCCAATAATGATCCCGACGGCCATGTCGACCACATTGCCTTTAACGGCGAAGGCCTTGAATTCGCTAAGTACGCTCATGAGCTTGTTCCTTTTACAGATGAGTGATTTGAAAGTGTAAGTCAGCTCTGCGTATCGTGCTTTGCGACGTAGCAATCGACAGGGGTTTTACCGGTAAGTTTTATCCGCGCGGTATCGTTGTCTGGGCTGGCCGGTGATCCGCAGATTCGCAAACCTGCGTTATGATTGTTCCCTTTTTATGACTGGGGTGTTTATGGCCAAGGCTAAGCGCATGTTCGGCTGCACTGAGTGCGGTGCGACTTTTCCGAAATGGGCTGGCCAGTGCGGCGAATGCGGTGCCTGGAACACCTTGGTCGAGACAATGCTTGAAAACGGTGCTGCCACGCCACCTAGCGGCCGCACCGGCTGGACGGGGCAAAAAGCACAGATCAGAACCTTGGCTGAAGTCAGCGTCGAGGAAATGCCGCGATTCACGACTAACTCCGCTGAACTGGACCGCGTGCTCGGGGGTGGTTTGGTGGACGGTTCAGTAGTACTGATCGGAGGCGATCCGGGCATTGGCAAATCCACTATTCTGTTGCAAACCCTTTGCGCCTTGGCCGAGCAGATGCCTGCGCTGTACGTGACGGGTGAAGAGTCGCAGCAACAAGTTGCTATGCGCGCCCGTCGATTGGGGCTGGCGCAAGACAAGCTTCGCGTCATGACCGAAACCTGTATCGAAACCATCATTGCCACGGCGCGCATCGAACAGCCTAAGGTCATGGTCATCGACTCGATCCAGACCATTTACACCGAACAACTCCAATCTGCGCCCGGCGGTGTGTCGCAAGTGCGTGAAAGCGCGGCCTTGCTGGTGCGCTACGCCAAACAAAGCGGCACGGCGATTTTTCTGGTCGGGCACGTGACCAAGGAAGGCGCACTGGCGGGGCCACGGGTTCTTGAGCACATGGTCGACACGGTGTTGTATTTCGAGGGCGAGTCGGACGGCCGTCTACGCCTACTGCGGGCGGTGAAGAACCGTTTTGGCGCAGTCAACGAATTGGGCGTGTTCGGCATGACCGATAAGGGCCTCAAAGAAGTCTCCAACCCCTCGGCAATCTTCCTTACCCGAGCGCAAGAAGAAGTGCCCGGCAGTGTGGTGATGGCGACGTGGGAAGGCACCCGGCCGATGTTGGTGGAAGTTCAAGCGTTGGTGGATGATAGCCATTTGGCCAATCCTCGTCGGGTCACCCTTGGCCTGGATCAAAATCGTTTGGCCATGTTGCTTGCGGTCCTGCATCGTCATGGCGGTATTCCTACCCATGATCAGGATGTATTTCTGAACGTGGTGGGCGGCGTGAAAGTGTTGGAGACGGCTTCGGATTTGGCGCTGATGGCGGCCGTGATCTCCAGTCTGCGCAACCGACCGCTGCCCCACGATTTGCTGGTGTTCGGTGAAATCGGCTTGTCTGGCGAAGTGCGACCGGTGCCGAGCGGTCAGGAACGCCTGAAAGAGGCGGCCAAACATGGCTTTAAACGGGCCATTGTACCCAAAGGCAATGCCCCCAAAGAAGCACCGCCAGGGCTGCAAGTGATTGCGGTCACTCGACTTGAGCAGGCGCTGGATGCGTTGTTCGAGTGATTAAAACGCTTTAAGTGCTCGTCTTCGATGATGTCTTTTTCAGACCCTGCTGGTGCTTCTGAGGTGGATAGGCTACCTAAACGTCAACTAAGGCGGCCAACTCACGGTCTAGCTCCAGGGGGTCGCCAAGATTCAACTCGATCAGTCTGCGCAAATGGCTGATCGATTCCAGTCCAATATGCAGGCAAACAAATCCCAGCTGTTCGTTCGCTTCATGGCTTAGCTCTATGTCCATGTGAACATCCACGTCTTCGCCCAAGTGAATCGTGACGTTGAAAGGGCGCTGCGGGTCTCCGAGCCAAGGTGTCGGGCGCTGGATGAGTAAGCCTTTAAGGGACAGGTCGGCAAGTTGTACAGACCAGCGATTATGGCCTTGACTGAGTTCAGTTTTGGCATCGAAAGCGAAGCGTTTAAAGCGTCGACGGTCTTCGTGGGATTTGGTCATGATTTCATCCTCTAGTGGGCTGGACTATAGCGTCATAAGCTGCGCTGCACGTGTGGAACATTTTTTAGGCGGTTCGTTAAGGCGTTTAGTTCGCGTTTCGTCGGCGATTTACCGCTCAAGACGATTGTGGGGGATGGCCTTTCGCGCTGGTGGGGCTAAACTCCGAGGGCTCTTCTTCTAGTCCACTCAGCTGGAAAATAAAAAAAATGAAAACCAATAATAGCCTGCTGCGTCATGTGCCCTGGCTAATCCTAGCGGTCATCGGTGCATGTGCTCTGGGAGTTGTGGCCTTGCGCCGTGGCGAGCCCATAAGTGCGTTGTGGATTGTGGTCGCGTCTATCGCGATTTATCTGGTCGCTTACCGTTACTACAGCTTGTTCATCGCCACTAAGGTGATGCAACTGGACCCCAGTCGCGCCACTCCGGCAGTCCTCAATAACGATGGTCTGGACTATGTGCCGACCAACAAGCACATCCTGTTTGGTCACCACTTTGCTGCCATCGCAGGCGCTGGCCCCTTGGTCGGCCCAGTGCTGGCCGCGCAAATGGGTTATTTGCCCGGTACGCTTTGGCTAATTGCCGGTGTCGTACTGGCCGGTGCTGTGCAGGACTTCATGATTCTGTTTCTGTCCACCCGCCGCAACGGTCGATCTTTGGGCGAGATGGTGCGCGAAGAGATGGGCCCTATCCCAGGGTCCATCGCGCTGTTTGGTTGCTTTCTGATCATGATCATCATTCTCGCGGTGCTTGCGCTGATCGTGGTGAAAGCTTTGGCGGGCAGTCCTTGGGGCATGTTCACTGTACTGGCAACGATTCCGATTGCGATGTTTATGGGCATTTATATGCGCTACATCCGCCCAGGCCGAATTGGTGAGATCTCGGTGATCGGTGTGGTTCTGCTGCTGGCGTCAATCTGGATGGGTGGTCAAGTGGCTGCAGATCCAATCTGGGCCAAAGCGTTTAGCTTTACTGGTGTGCAGATCACTTGGATGCTGGTGGGTTATGGCTTCGTCGCCGCAGTATTGCCGGTCTGGCTATTGCTGGCGCCACGGGATTACCTGTCGACGTTCCTGAAAATCGGCACCATTCTCGCGTTGGCAGTGGGCATTCTGATTATTTCGCCCGAGCTGAAAATGCCGGCATTGACTCAGTTCACTGACGGCACCGGTCCGGTGTGGAAAGGTGCCTTGTTCCCGTTCCTGTTTATCACCATTGCTTGCGGTGCGGTGTCGGGTTTCCACGCGCTGATCGCGTCAGGGACTACGCCGAAGCTGCTCGATAGTGAAGCCAATTCCCGTTACATCGGTTACGGCGCCATGCTCATGGAGTCGTTCGTCGCCATCATGGCCATGGTCGCCGCTTCGGTCATCGACCCTGGTGTGTACTTCGCCATGAACAGCCCGGCAGCGATTGTCGGCGGTGACGTAGTAACTGTTGCGCACACCGTCAGCAGTTGGGGCTTTGCGATTACCCCGGACGCGTTGATAGCCGTGGCGAAAGACATCGGTGAAACCACCGTCCTGTCCCGAGCGGGCGGTGCGCCGACCCTGGCGGTGGGTATTGCACAGATCCTGCACCAAGTGCTGCCAGGCAAAGACACCATGGCGTTCTGGTACCACTTCGCGATTCTGTTTGAAGCGCTGTTCATTTTGACGGCAGTCGATGCTGGCACCCGAGCGGGTCGTTTCATGCTTCAGGATTTGCTCGGCACCTTTGTTCCGGCGCTTAAACGCACCGATTCCTGGCCAGCCAACCTGATCGCCACCGGCGGTTGCGTCGCGATGTGGGGCTATCTGTTGTACCAAGGCGTGATTGATCCATTGGGCGGGATCAATACCCTGTGGCCGTTGTTTGGTATCTCGAACCAGATGCTGGCCGGCATCGCGCTGATGCTCGCCACCGTGGTCCTGATCAAAATGAAACGCCAGCGCTACATTTGGGTGCCACTGCTGCCAGCGGTTTGGTTGCTAATCTGCACCACAACCGCAGGCTACATAAAGCTGTTCGACCCAAGCCCAGCCCTGGGTTTCCTCGCGTTGGCGAGCAAATACAAAACGGCATTGGACGCAGGTCAGGTACTGGCTCCGGCTACAAGCATCGACCAGATGCAGCACGTGATCTTCAACGCATATACCAATGCCACGTTGACCGCGCTGTTTCTGTTCGTGGTGTTCGCCATCCTGTTCTACGCGATCAAGGTCGGCGTAGCGGCATGGGGCAGTAAAGAACGCACCGATAAAGAAGCGCCTTTCCAGGCCATGCCATTGAACACCGGCAAAGCGGGATTTATTGGAGGTGCAACCCATGTTTAATGACTTGAGCCGACTGGGAAAATACCTCGGTCAGGCCGCACGCCTGATGGTAGGCATGCCCGACTACGACAACTACGTCGCGCACATGCAACTGACGCACCCAGACAAACCGATGATGACCTACGAGGCGTTCTTTCGGGAGCGTCAGGAAGCCCGTTACGGCGGGAAGGGCGGACCCAAGTGCTGTTGAGGCCTTGATTCGCAGTAGGGTTTGATTTAGCGCGCCACGCCAGTCGTGGCGCGTTTTTATGTGTAGGAGTACCGATGACCGTTACAACCCCTATTCCGGTAACCGTTCTGAGTGGCTTTCTCGGAGCGGGCAAGACGACATTGCTGCGTCATCTGCTCAAGGCTGAACACGGTCTGAAAATCGCAGTCATCGAAAATGAATTCAGCGATGCCGGGATCGACACCCAATTGCTCGGCACCGAGCCCGTACAAGTCATGACCCTGTCCAACGGCTGCGTGTGCTGCACCATTCACACCGATTTGACCAAAGCGCTGTTCCTGCTGCTTGAGCGGCTCGACAACGGCGAAATTGCCTTCGACCGCTTGGTCATCGAATGCACTGGCCTCGCCGATCCGGCGCCTGTGGCGCAAACCTTCTTCATTGACGAAGAATTGCGCGAGCGTTACATCCTTGACGGCATTATCACCTTGGTGGACGCAGCCCATGCCGAGCAGCACCTGACTCAGACCATCGCCCAGGCGCAAATCGGGTTTGCGGATCGGTTGTTGGTGAGCAAGCGTGATTTGGTGGACGATGCGGCATTCGACGCCTTGACCCAGCGCTTGACTCGCATCAACCGTCGCGCACCGATTCGTATCGTCGAACACGGCAACATCGACCTCGCCGAATTGCTGGACGTGCGCGGTTTCAACCTCAACGCTGACCTTGGCGGCGGTATTAACCTGCGCCCGGTGATACCAGCGGGCAACTCAATAGATCGCATCACCAGCCTCGTCCTGCGCAGCGACGCCCCACTGGATATCGAGAAACTCAGCGAGTTCATGAACGCGTTGCTGGAAGAACACGGCAATCAATTGCTGCGCTACAAAGGCGTACTCAATATCGCCAACGAACCCCGGCGCATGGTGTTCCAAGGCGTACTGAAGTTGTACGGCTTTGATTGGGACACTGAATGGGCGCAAGACGAAAAGCGCGAAAGCGTCATCGTGTTTATTGCTGATGACTTGCCGGAAGCGAAGATTCGGGACGGGTTTGCCAAGCTCGGGAGTTAAGAGGATTGATGCTTATGATCCGACCCCCCAAAGTTGAATGCCCATCTGCTTTAGGGTGTTTTACGTCAGCAACACCATTGCTGACTTCTTCGCAGCCTTCGGCAGCTCCAACAGTTGGCCGATATTTCTGCGCGACAGCGCGGAATCTCTCGCTGGGAGGTTGCTGGGACACCAAGCATAAAAAAGCCGGGCTTAGGAACCGGGCTTTTTCATGCAGCGAGTAACGGGTGTATTAAGCGCCGTACACCGGCAGCTTCGCGCAGATGGTTTTCACTTTTTCGCGTACTGCTTCAATCACAGCTTCATTGTTCAGGTCTGCCAGGATGTCGCAGATCCATCCAGCCAGTTCGATGCACTCTGCTTGCTTGAAGCCACGAGTGGTCACCGCTGGAGTGCCGAAGCGCAGGCCGGAGGTGACGAACGGGGAGCGTGGGTCATTCGGCACCGAGTTCTTGTTGACGGTGATGAAGGCGCGACCCAATGCGGCGTCGGCGTCTTTGCCGGAGATGTCCTGCTTGATCAGGGACAGCAGGAACAAGTGGTTTTCGGTACCACCGGACACCACGTCGAAGCCGCGCTCAATAAACACGCCAGCCATGGCCTTGGCGTTCTTCACCACTTGTTGTTGGTAAGTCTTGAACTCAGGCTGCAGGGCTTCTTTGAAGCAGACTGCTTTGGCCGCGATCACGTGTTCCAGTGGACCGCCCTGGGCACCTGGGAATACGGCTGAGTTCAGCTTTTTCTCGATGTCGGCGTTGGCTTTAGCCAGAATCAGGCCGCCACGTGGACCGCGCAGGGTCTTGTGGGTAGTGGTAGTCACCACATCAGCGTAAGGAACCGGATTCGGGTAAACGCCCGCGGCCACCAGACCGGCTACGTGAGCCATGTCGACGAACAGGTACGCGCCCACTTTGTCGGCAATTTCTCGGAAGCGTGGGAAATCCAGAATCTGCGAGTAAGCAGAGAAGCCCGCTACGATCATTTTTGGCTTGTGCTCAACGGCCAGGCGCTCGACTTCGTCGTAATCAATCAGGCCATTGCCGTCGATGCCGTACTGAACCGCGTTATACAGCTTGCCCGACGAGCTGACGCTGGCGCCGTGGGTCAGGTGACCGCCATGGGCCAGGCTCATGCCCAAGATGGTGTCGCCGGCTTGCAATAATGCCAAGTAAACCGCGCTGTTTGCCTGTGATCCTGCGTGGGGCTGAACGTTGGCGTAATCGGCGCCGAACAGCTCTTTGGCGCGGTCGATAGCGAGTTGTTCAACCACATCGACGAACTCACAACCGCCATAGTAGCGCTTGCCTGGATAGCCTTCGGCGTACTTGTTGGTCAGTACTGAACCTTGGGCTTCCATCACCGCAGGGCTGGTGTAATTTTCCGAGGCGATCAGCTCGATGTGCTCTTCCTGGCGCTGAGCTTCTTGCTCCATTGCGGCGAAGAGATCGGAGTCGTACTTGGCGAGAGTCAAATCACGGCTGAACATGGCGGTCCTCATGGATCGGGCAGTAGAAAAGAGGCCGCATTCTAACCCATAGGGTTTTATCTGGCATATGAAAGGGAATCATGTGGAAGATGAACGGGGCTTGGAGTTCGAGCCACAAGCCACAAGCCACAAGCTTCACGAATACCGCTTGCAACTGGTTCAATCCAACATAAACAACGCATCGTTGCTGAATTGCGCTTCGAAGCGGGCTGGTGGCATTGGGCGCCCGAACAGGTAGCCCTGAACTTCGTCACACCCATGCTCGCGCAAGAACTCGAGCTGCTCGTGGGTTTCTACACCCTCGGCGATCACCGCCAGGTTCAGGCTGTGGGCCATGGCAATGATTGCGCGGGCAATTTGCGCGTCCTGCTGGCCCGAAGGTAAACCATCCACGAAGGAACGATCGATTTTCAGCACGTCGATGGGGAACTGCTTGAGGTAGTTCAGCGATGAGTAACCGGTGCCGAAGTCATCGATCGCGATGCTCAGGCCCAGTTGCTTCAGGCCATCAAGGATAATCATGGCCTCGTTGACTTCGCGCATGAGGATACTTTCCGTCAGCTCCAGTTCCAGGCAAGCAGGCGACAGGCCGCTGTCGGTGAGGATTGCCGCAATGCGGGTGCCCAACTGGCCGTCGCCGAATTGCCGGGCGGAAATGTTGACCGACACCTTGGGTACCCGAACGTTAGCTTGATGCCATTCTTTGAGCTGACGGCAGGCTTCGGTCAGCACCCAATCGCCCACTTCCACCACCAACCCCAACTCTTCAAGCACCGGAATGAATTCATTCGGCGACACCAGCCCACGGCGTGGGTGGCGCCAACGCAGCAGCGCTTCAGCACCGGTCAGGTGCTTGCCGTCGCCACTGAACTGAGGCTGGTAATAAAGCGTGAACTCTTGCTGTTCGAGGGCATGTCGCAGGTCGCTTTCAAGTTCCAGACGCTCAAGGGCACTGGCGTTCATGTCCGCCTGGTAGAACTGGAAGTTGTTTTTGCCCCGTTCTTTGGCGTGGTACATCGCAGTGTCAGCGTTTTTCATCAGCTGACTCAATTCATTGCCGTCCTGTGGACTGAGGGCGATCCCGATACTGGCGGTGACGAAAAACTCGCGGCCTTCCAGTACAAAGGGCCTCACCAAGCTGCCAAGAATTTGCTCTGCGACATGAATCGCTCGATTCAGAGCTATCTGCCGGGTAGCGCCTTGTTGCAACAGTAAAGTGAATTCATCGCCGCCCATACGAGCCACGGTATCATCGTCCGCTACGCAGGCCAGCAGGCGCGTTGCCATCTCTTTAAGCATGCGGTCGCCAGCAGCATGACCCAACGAGTCATTGATTGGCTTAAACCGGTCAAGGTCGAGAAACATCAATACAACCCACGCTTGCTGACGCTCGGCCTGTTGCAGGGCGGTGTGCAAGCGGTCCTGAAACAGCGTTCGATTGGGCAGATGAGTCAGCGCGTCGTAATAGGCCAGACGATGAATGCGCTGCTCGCTGGCTTTGCGCTCGCTGATGTCGCTGAAGAAGCAAACATAGCTGGCCAGATCGCCTTCATCGTCGAACACAGCGGTGATACCGACCCATGCCGGATAATGCTCGCCACTGCGGCGCTTGAGCCAAACTTCACCTTCCCAACTGCCGCGTTGATGCAGTTGCTTGAGGATGTAGCGCAGGTGCGCCTCCTGCTGGTTATCGACGGTCAGCATGGTAGGCAATTGATCAAGCACCTGCGCCACGGCGTAGCCGCTGACCCGACTAAAAGCGTCATTGGCCTGTACGATATAGCCGGCAGGGTCGGTGATCAGGATGGCCGATGTAGAGTGTTCAAATACAGTAGCCGCCATGCGCAGGTCTTTTTCCGCACGGCGTTGTTGGCTGATATCTCGGCCTACCCCAAGAATACCTTCGAACAGACCATGCTCACCCCATACCAGCACCAAGCGCAGCTCGATGGGAACCTTGCGTCCATCGCCGCGCAGACAATCAAAGAGAAATAGCTGAGTTGGCAGGTCTGTGCGCAAGGCCTCGAGTTCTTGAGGGTTGCCAAGGGATTTGGCCAGTTGTTCAAGCAACGAGTATATGCCGGTCAGTTGCTTGGGATTAGCAATGATCGACTGCCAGCCGTTACCGAGAATCCATTCGGCGCTGTAACCCAATACTGTCTGCACTGACGGGCTGACATAGTTGGGATTCAAAGCACTGTCCGTGGAAAAAATCACGTCACTGATGCTTTCGGCGAGCATACGATAGCGTTGTTCGCTGTCGCGTAAGGACTCACTGGCTTCGAGTTGCTCGGTGATGTCTTTGGCTACGCCAATGATCCGCGTTACGTTATTGTCCTTGTCCCACGCGAGCGCTTGCTCACGTACATCAAAGCGGCGCCATTGGTTGTTGACGTCACGAAAGCGCAATTGGCAGTGCAATAGTTCAACATTTCCGATTTGCCGCTGCTGGGTGCGCACGTTGTGGTAATACGTTGCGTCGTCCGGATGTAGCAGGATTTCCCAGAAATACTCGCCCATTTGTTGCAGATCGGCCTTGCTGTACCCCAGCGTTTGCCCCAAATGATGGTTGCTGTAAATCATTCGCTGGCTCGGCCGCTCTTGCACGTACAAATGATCTGGAACCGTGCGCACGACGTCCGACCAAAATCGCTCGCGTTCGATCAGCGACAACTCGGTACGTTTGCGGCTACTTATGTCGCTAATGCTGATGATTACCGATAGATAGTCGGCCGGTTCCGCCGGTAGACGCATTGTCAACCATAGATGCTGATCGTGCCCCTGGGGATGGGTGACGCAGATCTCCAATTCCAACCTGCTCTGCTTGCTGAGTACTGCGCGAATCAATTGCAGGCCAATACCCGGCAGGCTGTCGGTTTCATCTTTGAACAGTTGCCCCCACACCTGTGAACTGGACTCCACGTTCAACAGGTCCAATGCCACTTCATTGACTTCAGTGATCAGCAGTTGTTGCAGCAACCCAAGGCGTCGCTGTGGGTCGTTGGTTAACAAACGGTCCAAGTCGTCAGCGCTTTTCAATTGCAACTGTTCAATCTGGACCATAAGGCCGGATAAATTAAGCACACACAGCGCGACATCCGCACCGTCGAATATGTCGTGATAGCGGCGTTGATTTTCGTATAGCTGGCGTTGTCGGCGGCGCAAGCTGACCAGTGCAAATAACGGTATCAATGAGCACAACAATCCGATCAGGCATTTGATTATCAAGGGAAGGATCAAGGCTCTGCGTGCGCTGTCGGCGTCGAATAGACCGCGTAACGCCCAATCACTATAGGTCAGCGGCGACACCAAAACGGTCTGAACACCGATTTGGTTGTCGACGTCAGGCTGGCCGCTGGCCGCGGCGGCCATGCTCGCTTCGTCGCGATAGACGACCTGGTGTGTCGAGATTGTTTCCAGCCGCCACTTAGGCTGAAAGTCTTGAGCCGCTTGTTGGGTCAGGGTAGATAAAATATCCGGTGAAAGGCGCAGCGCCCAATAGCCCATGTCACCCGGCTGGCGTACTAGTAGATAAACCTGAGAGCCGTCGGCTGCGGACGAAAAATAATAAGGTTGTTCTTTAATACGCTGGCTCAGTTGTGCAAGAAACATAGCATCATCTGACGACGCGTTGGTTCGGCTGTCCTTTATTACCTCTCCGGCGGCACTTAGCCACACTGCGCTGTGCATAGAGGGCAAGGTCGAATGCAGATCGTCGAGCAGTTGCGTTTGTTGTTTGGCGCGCGGTGTTTGAGGTGGCTGGTTATCCAGAATGTTCAGCGCGACTTGCGCAGTGAGCGCCATGTTCAAACTCAAACGGTCAGCCAATAAAGCACTGTAGTCCAGGCTGCGCTGTCGCTGGTGGTCTTGATTTTGCTGAAATTGGTCCAGCAATTGCCAAAACAGCAACAGGAGCATCAGTAGCGACAAGCCTGCAAGGGCACCTTTGAGTGAGCCGCGCAAGGGTGCCGTGGGCGCGCCGAGAGGAGGGCGCATTGACGAAGTGGTTATTGGTGTGGACAAACGTTAATCCTGACGACTGGCCTGAAGCAGCGAATGCGAAATGCACTATAAGCTGCACGCCCGAAGGGCGCATAGCATGCTCTGAAGCGTGGCTAAGTGCCAGTCTCATTAGGCCGGGTTGTTTGCCCTGTCGTACGCATTCGCGTAACTTTGCCTGACGTGGTGTATAGCCTAGTTCCTACAATAGCGAGTCCGCTGTTAGCAAATACTGATCCAGATCCACTAGTAATCAGGTCGGCAATCGGCCTCGTTTGGGGATCTGTTTCGTTCAGGGCTGCATTGTGTCTGGCGGCAACTGCCTTAGATAAATAAACTTCAATCGCTTTTGTCCAGGCTCGCGCTAAGCTCGCACTCTATTCATCGTCACACATCGGGTTTTCTTTCCATGGCTCAATACGTTTTCACCATGCATCGGCTGAGCAAAGTTGTGCCGCCGAAGCGGGAAATTCTAAAAAATATCTCCCTGTCATTTTTCCCCGGCGCCAAAATTGGCGTGCTGGGTTTAAACGGATCGGGTAAGTCCACGCTGTTGAAAATCATGGCCGGCGTCGACACTGAGTTCGACGGTGAAGCGCGTCCAATGCCTGAGCTCAATATCGGTTATTTGCCGCAAGAGCCTCAGCTGGACCCGACCAAAACAGTGCGTGAAGTGGTCGAAGAGGCCGTCAGCGTGATCAAAAACGCGCAGTCGCGTCTGGATGAGGTTTACGCCGAATACGCCGACCCTGATGCCGATTTCGACAAGCTGGCGGCAGAACAGGCCAAGCTTGAAGCCATTTTGCAGGCCAGCGATGGTCACAACCTTGAGCGCCAGTTAGAAGTCGCTGCCGATGCGCTGCGCCTGCCGGCTTGGGACGCGAAAATCGAGTTCCTGTCCGGGGGTGAGAAGCGCCGCGTGGCGCTTTGCCGTTTGCTGCTGTCTGCCCCGGACATGTTATTGCTCGACGAACCAACCAACCACTTGGACGCAGACTCCGTGGCGTGGTTGGAGCACTTTCTGCACGATTTCCCAGGCACCGTGGTTGCGATCACGCACGACCGGTATTTCCTCGACAACGTGGCTGGCTGGATTCTAGAGCTCGACCGCGGCGCGGGCATTCCTTACGAGGGCAATTATTCGGGTTGGCTTGAAGCCAAGTCGGACCGTTTGGCGCAGGAATCCAAGCAGCAGTCCGCCCATGAAAAGGCTATGAAAGACGAGCTGGAATGGGTCCGCAAAGGTGCCAAGGCTCGTCAGTCGAAATCCAAGGCGCGCCTGCAGCGCTTCGAAGAAATGCAGTCTCAGGAATTCCAGAAGCGCAGCGAGACCAACGAGATTTATATCCCGGCTGGCCCACGCCTGGGCGACAAGGTCATCGAGTTCAAAAACGTCAGCAAGGGCTACGGCGATCGAGTGTTGATCGACAACTTATCCTTTGCAATGCCCAAAGGCGCCATTGTCGGCGTGATCGGCGGCAACGGCGCGGGTAAATCAACCTTGTTTCGCATGTTGATGGGCAAGGAAGTCCCGGACTCGGGCACCATCGAGGTTGGCGATACCGTGCAGTTGGCGTGCGTGGATCAGAGCCGCGACGATCTGGACGGCAAGAAAACCGTGTGGGAAATGGTCTCTGACGGTTCCGATCAGATCCGCATCGGCAACTATGAAATCCCGTCACGTACCTACGTAGGACGCTTTAACTTCAAGGGCGGCGATCAGCAGAAGTTCGTGAAAGACTTGTCCGGCGGAGAGCGCGGTCGTCTGCACTTGGCATTGACCCTGAAAGAGGGCGCCAACGTATTGTTGCTCGATGAACCGTCTAACGACCTTGACGTGGAAACCTTGCGTTCGCTTGAAGAAGCACTGCTCGATTTCCCAGGCGCTGCCATTGTGATCTCTCACGATCGGTGGTTCCTGGACCGTGTTGCGACTCATATTCTCGCTTACGAAGATGACTCGCAAGCGATCTTCTTTGAAGGTAACTACTCAGAGTACGAAGCCGACCGCAAAAAGCGCCTGGGTGATTCAGCGTCCCAGCCGCACAGAGTACGTCACAAGAAGCTGGCCTGATTTAGACTGCTTCGCCAACACGTAGGCGCCTACGTGTTGGCGAGCTTTTGCCCTTCAAATATCTGCCTCAATCCGCACCACCTCAATTAACTGATCCCCGGCCGGGCGTTTCCACAGCACCTCGTCGCCTGCTGCTGTGCCGACTAGTGCGCGGCCCAATGGCGAGCCCCAATTGATCAACCCACTGCCAGCGTCAGCTTGGTCTTCGCCAACCAGTTGCACCCGCTGTTCGGTGTTGTTTTCATCCGCGAACGTTACCCAACTACCAATCTGCACCTTGTCGGTCGAGTGGGCGGGAACAACGACCTGAGCGCTTTGCAGGCGTTGATTGAAGTAACGCAGGTCGCGTTCGATATCGGCTTGACGTTGTTTGTCGGCATGATCTCCCCGAGAAGATTGCTCACTGTATTGCGCCTGCAATTCGACAACTCGCGCCTGAAGCTGCTCTAGGCCAAGGCGGGTCACGTAGTTGGGTTGTTCACTGACCCGCCGCTCCACCGGTTGGTTGGCTTGGGCGGCAGCGTTATCTTCGTTGACGAAAGCGCGGCTCATGGCGATTTCTCCTTTTTTGTTGGACCTCTGTATGAGCCAACTTGTTGGCGAAAGGTTTGATGCCGGTTGTCAGGCCCGACGCCTCGCCAACAAGTTGTCTCAGAAAATCAATAGTGATACCACTTCACTTCCAGCATCACTTCGTTAACCGGTGACGCCAGTTGACTGAATTCTCGTTGGGCGGTGAGGCGCAAGCCGAGGTTGCGTGACAGCTCCCATTGCTGGTTCAGGCTCAGGTTGCGGCGCACTTCGCCGTTGGTGAAGTAATCACTTTTGGCTTCGAGGCTCAGGGTGCCCAGTGGGTTGCGCCAGAGCAGGCCAGTGTCAAAACCGGCTGCCGGGGACACCAGCGCTGAAAAGTCGGTGTTGTGTTCAACCCGTATTGTTCCCAGCGTAAAACCGAGCAGGTCGTTGCCTATTTGCCAAGTGCCGCCCGCGCCCCCATTGACGTGGCTGACCAATCTTTCTGAATCATGCTTGCCCAGTACCCGTTCGAGCCCCCCCGTGACTTGCCAAGACCAGGGCTTGAGCAATTCGGTGCGCGGCGTAAGGGAGCGGATGGTGGCGACGTCGAACTGTTGCACGTGCCAATGGTTTCCTTCGTATTGGCGCAACTTGAGTTGCAGAATCTCGATCTGCGCCCCCAGCGGAAAACCATACGCGTTGTCGTTGAGGTCGTGGTACGCCATGCGCAGACCATATTCGGCATAGGCTTTGTCGTCACGGCTCCCCGCACCCACTTGCCAGGTGCGGGATTCGTGGCCTTCTTCCGGCAGTCCAGGGCGGGCAATGTCCAGTGGTGGTGGCGGGTTCTGGCTGATTGCCCGCAGCAGGTCGAAACTGCGTTGTGAGCGTTCGGTGTCACGTTCCTGTCCATTGGCGCGGTAACGTTCAAGGCGGTAGGCCGCGTCCTGAATCAACGCCCGGCGCTCTTTGGGCACAAGCAGGTAATCACTATTGTGCAGCTGTTTCTGGTCGGCACTGATGTTCAACACCCATTGTTGGTCCTCGCTATCCAGTGGGGCTGCACGGTTAAGCAGCTCACGCTCACGGGAAGGGCGATAGTCGATTTTTTCGACCAGACCGGCCTGTTTTACCGCACGCACGGTGTCAGTCGGAATAGCGGTTAGCGGGAACAGTTTGGTCAGCTCAAGGCTCGGACGTGCGACCTGGAGCAGTTCCAGCAAGCGGTAGGAGCAGTTTTCGTCGAAGAAAAAATAACCGAAGCGTATCTGCCTGAGTTCCCAGAGATGCTCCACCATTCGCCCAGTTTCTTCAGGCGTCAGGTTGAGCCGGTATTCCCATAAATCGCGGTTTTCCAAGCTTCGGTATTCAGAGAGTTTTTCTTGATATGGCACAAGCGCGAACAAGCCGGGATAACCACCCATCAAGCCTTTCCACGCGTAAAGAATACTGTTGTCCATCCCTTCGATGTAGGCCCCGAAGTTGATTGCATGACTCAGTAGGGCTGTATGGTCTTTCTGTACATCGGGCTGATCTATCCGCAGCAACGTATGTCCGAACATGGAGGAGGGACTGTTCAGGTACGCCGCCGGAAAAATTAACACGGTGCTGTCCGGGGCCACGTCGTTGTACCACTCCTTGAAATTTTTGCAGTCCACTGCGGGTAAGTCGGTCAGGTGCAATTGATCGCGAAGATAATGCGTGCGCGCCGGGTAAACGCATTGCGCATGAGCGTTTTGCGCAGCCGCATCGTCGCCAACGGGTTTGTAAATCGCTTCAAGGGTCGCGCTTAACTCGGCTACGGGGTCGTGGGCACCTTGGGCAGCAAGAAAGAATTTAGGATCGTCTACATAGCTGCGCCACCCGCCCAGTTTCGCGGTGACGTAATGACCCAAGGAAATCCAAAGAGGGGCGTTCGCTAATTGCTGCAAGCGATTGTTGTCGACACGGGGAGCGGCATACAGCGGGGCGCAGACAAAGAGCGCCATCAACACAGTGCGTTTGAACATAGACGGCAACTAGTCCGGATTAAAAATTACGCATATTGCGCTGTATCGACGGCCTGCCCCTTAAACCAAGGGGCAGGCAAACGAACATTAAGCCTGGGTCGCGTATTTAGCCAGAACCGGATCGTTTTTCAACACCGCAAGAGTGTTGGTGTGCACGTCGTCCGCTGTTACGTCGGCCTTACTGAAAATTTGTTGGAAATGCGCGTGGGTGACTGCGGCGAAATGCGCACGGTCTTGCGGTGCAACGCCCATTACAACCGCGTAGGTGGTCAGTGCCTCGCCTTGACCCATGGCCATGTCCTTGGAAAGCTCGTCCATCATCCCGTTCATAGAGATCCAGGATCTGCCGCCGTAGGTTAATGCTGCGTTAGTTGCGCACCCGTTAGTTCCAGACGTCATACCAAACGTAGCATTGCCTGAGGTACCGTTGGTTGTTGACGCCAGAAAATGCGCAGGCGTACCGCGCTGGCCTTCAAACAGCATGTTGCCCCAACCGCAGTCCGGGCCGCCTGGGGCTTGGGCCATGGCGTTGAGAGATACCACGGTGAAAAGAGTACCGAGAAGAATCCGTTTCATAGCTTTATTCTCTTTTATGTTTAAACCAAGGGTCGGGTTTCCTGGCATATAACCGCACCAGGGCTAGCCAGTTTTATTATCCAGCTGCGCAATTTGGAGTTTAGGCACTCTCCGAGGGTTCCGTGATTTATTACAAATTGTTATCTATCAAGTGGCTAGTACGACACGCTGCCGAAGCCGCGACACGTCGGAAAATATTCAGATTCGGCGCGCCTTGCCAGCTGGGTGCGCGGAGCGCCAGAATGCCCCCCATCTGCCCTGCCTGATGTAAGGATGTCCGATGCCCGATACTGTTGCTGCTAGCCTGCGTCTTGCGCCTGAAGCGTTGACACGTCCTTTTTCTGCCGAACAGTTCAGCTTCACGACGACCAATGATCTGGAACCTTTTCGCGGTGTGCTCGGCCAGGAGCGTGCAGTAGAAGCTCTGCAGTTTGGCGTAGCCATGCCGCGTCCCGGTTATAACGTATTTGTTATGGGCGAACCCGGCACGGGGCGATTCTCCTTCGTAAAGCGCTACCTCAAGGCCGAGGGCAAGCGCATGCAAACCCCGCCGGATTGGGTATACGTCAATAACTTCGACGAACCTCGCGAGCCGCGAGCACTGGAATTGCCGTCTGGCAGCGCTGGCGCCTTCATCGCCGACATCAACGGTTTGATCGATAACCTGCTGGCAACCTTTCCGGCGGTGTTTGAACATCCTTCGTATCAGCAGAAAAAAAGCGCAATCGACCGGGCGTTCAATCAGCGTTACGACAAAGCGCTGGACGTGATCGAACGCCTGGCCCTGGAAAAGGACATTGCCCTTTACCGTGACAGCACCAACATTGCATTCACGCCGATGAGCGATGGAAAGGCGCTGGACGAAGCGGAGTTTTCGCAACTGCCGGAAATTGACCGCGATCGCTTTCACGACGATATTTCCAGTCTTGAAGAGCGTCTCAACGAAGAGTTGGCCAGCTTGCCGCAATGGAAGCGTGAGTCCAGTAACTTGATGCGCCAACTGAACGAAGAAACCATCACCCTGGCTTTGCAGCCTCTATTGGCGCCTCTTTCGCAGAAGTACGCTGAAAACGCCAGCGTCTGCGCCTACTTGCAGGGCATGCAGGTGTACTTGCTAAAGACCGTGGTCGAGCAATTGGTCGACGATAGCAAACCCGATGCCGAGGCGCGCAAACTGCTCGAGGAGCAGTACTGTCCGAGCTTGGTAGTGGGGCACCCGATGAACGCCGGTGCGCCAATCGTGTTCGAGCCGCACCCTACCTACGACAATTTATTCGGCCGTATTGAATACAGCACTGATCAAGGCGCGCTCTACACTACTTACCGTCAACTGCGTCCGGGTGCATTGCACCGCGCAAACGGCGGATTTTTAGTGCTTGAAGCGGAAAAAATGCTCAGCGAACCGTTTGTGTGGGACGCTCTGAAGCGCGCCCTGCAGTCGCGAAAATTGAAAATGGAGTCGCCTCTGGGTGAGCTGGGTCGCTTGGCGACCGTGACGCTGACCCCGCAAGTTATTCCGCTGCAGGTCAAGGTCATTATTATCGGAGCGCGTTCGCTGTATTACACGCTGCAAGACCTGGATCCGGACTTTCAGGAAATGTTCCGGGTATTGGTGGATTTTGATGAAGACATCCCGATGGTCGACGAAAGCCTGGAGCAATTCGCCCAGTTGCTCAAAACTCGAACTTCTGAAGAGGGCATGGCCCCGTTAACCGCTGATGCCGTGGCGCGTTTGGCTACATACAGCGCTCGACTGGCCGAGCATCAAGGGCGCTTGTCTGCGCGTATCGGCGACTTGTTTCAGTTGGTCAGCGAGGCGGATTTCATTCGCCAACTGGCTAATGATGACAAAACCGATGCTGGGCATATCGAGCGGGCCCTCAAGGCGAAAGCCACTCGCACCGGTCGAGTATCGGCACGAATTCTCGATGACATGCTAGCCGGAATCATCCTCATCGATACCGATGGCGCTGCCGTGGGTAAGTGCAATGGGCTAACGGTTCTGGAAGTCGGCGATTCGGCTTTTGGAGTGCCGGCGCGGATTTCAGCAACGGTCTACCCCGGTGGCAGCGGCATCGTTGATATTGAGCGGGAAGTAAATCTTGGGCAGCCGATTCACTCCAAGGGCGTCATGATCCTCACCGGTTACTTGGGCAGCCGTTACGCACAGGAATTTCCGCTGGCGATCTCCGCAAGCATCGCGCTGGAACAGTCTTACGGATATGTGGACGGTGACAGTGCGTCGCTAGGCGAAGCCTGCACCCTGATCTCGGCGTTGTCGAAAACACCGCTCAAGCAGTGTTTCGCTATCACCGGTTCGATCAACCAATTCGGTGAAGTTCAAGCGGTTGGAGGGGTCAACGAGAAAATCGAAGGTTTTTTCCGACTCTGCGAAGCGCGAGGGCTTACGGGCGAACAAGGCGCGATTATTCCTCAAGCTAACGTCACTACCCTGATGCTTGATGAGCGGGTGCTCCAGGCTGTGCGCAACGGACAATTCCATATTTATGCCGTGCGCCAGGCTGACGAAGCATTGAGCTTGTTGGTCGGTGAGCCTGCGGGCGCACCTAACGAAAAGGGCCAGTTTCCTGTGGGCAGCGTCAATGCTCGCGTTGTGGAGCGTTTGCGCGACATCGCCGAAATGCTCAGCGATGAAGACTTCAAAGAGGAGCTGGAAAAGGAACCGGTTCAGTTGCTGCCAGAGCTGAAAGTGCTGGCCAAGAAGAAATGACCGGAAGGGCGCTGATGGGAAGGAATGACCATTCGGCGCCCCGTTGTTCTACAGACTTTTAGAATCTGGCTTTTCTTCTATTCTGGAGAAACACACAGTTGTCAAAAGGATTGACGCGCGCCTCTGCTGACTGAAGCGTGAATACTGTAGCCAACGAGGAGCTCGCCATGTCGCGCAGCCTCTGTCTTACCCGCCAATGCCTAGGCTTGACCACTCGTATCGAATGTGTGATTCGCCCTCTCTCGGGAGACAACGGCATGTGGACGTTACTGTTTGCCGCCGGTATGTCTGGCGAGCAACCCTCAGCACTGAAGGCTCAAGGTCCGTTTCATGGCCCATTGGCCGCAGAATCTGTAATGCTGGCCATCGCTGAAAGCCTTGCGCTACATGGGTATGAGGTTGCTAAAGACGTTGCCATTTGGCAACTGCATCTGCAAGGCGAGTTGCGCCGTATCAACGGCGACAGCTCGCGCTGTCAGCGCTCATCACCGTTTTAGGTTGGTAGCGTTAAGGTCTACTGTTCGTCATCAGGGGTGATCGACGGATTTTGATTCAGCTGTTCAAGGTTGGCGGTACTCGGCTTGTCCAGTCTTATCTTGAAATCGTAATTGACTTGCTTCAGGTTGGTGCGCTGGTAGGCCTCCAGGCTCGTCGGTTGACCATAAAAGTAGTGCACGTCGAAAACGTTTTCGCTGTATTGCGAAGCTTGGTGGCTCACTTCAAGAATTTCCTTGAGGTATTTGCCGGTATTGTCTTTTGCGTAGAAACGCCAAGCGTCATTGGGGAATAACGTCTGATCAATCACCAGTGCGTTGCTCTTCAACGACAAGCCCTTAGGCAAAGCGGCGACATCCATAAAGATTTTTTCAATGTTTGCCAGCAACAGCGGCATGGTGCCTTTCGCATAGGCTGGCAATTGGGGGAATTGGGTTAAATCGTAGCTGATATCGCCCTGCGTCACGTCGAACTCGTAGGAATTGAGTGGCAAGTCAATTTTGCTTCCAAGCTTGTCGTCAGTACCCTCTGCGTAGAACGAGATCAAACTGTCGTCTGTGCTCAACGGTGAACCATTAAACTCGTTATTGAATGTCGGGGGATGGCTGAACTCGATTCTCGCATCTTCCAGATTTTCTACGTCCTGACGTATAACGATAGATTTCCTTAGTTGCCCCTCGTTCATGTCGTAGGTTTTAAGGAAGTTTTCCGCCTGGACGTCGTGCACCACCACGGGCAACAGCAATGGCTGAACTTCCAGGCCAAAGGTATATTCATCGAACTGACGCACCGGAACGCTCAACTGAGTCTTGCTTATCTTGGTGTGCGAATAATCCAAAACGCTGACGTCGACCTTATCAACTGTTCCATTGAAATACACCTTTGCATAGTGAGTCTTATGCTGGAGATGGAAGGCGTGCATGTCGGCATTCAGTTCAGTTTGAAGCTCGGGGCTGAATTGTTTCTGGCGCATAAGCGCGTCGAGTTTCTTCTCGTAGAACGCGATTTGGCTGGCGTCTTGCGCAATACCGCCCGCGCGCGTGAGGAACCGCCCGGTTTTGTCTTGCGCTTGAACGACGAGTGGATTGAGCTCTTCGTCGACTAGCTCATCTGGAAGGTCGGCGCTATTTTGGATTTCGACTTCTGCGAAACTCTTGCCTTGGCTTAGTAGCGTGACTGTGATGTTGTCGTCAGTTCGCTTTGCGCCAACATCTTTTTTTGTAAGCTCGAAGCGACTCACTTTACGCGGCGTCACTACCTGGAGTTCGCCGTTCAGGGTAATAGGAATCGGCTTGTTCTTCTTGGTCGGTGGTAAAGCGCCATCCTGGTAAGGGTAGATTAACTCCAAGTTGGCTGTCGGGGTTTCGCTATCAGCCGCCGGTGCTAACTGGATATTGGCAGCGTCTTCTTCACGGTCTTTGGAGAAAGGAATAACCGTTTGGTTGTCCAGTGTGACCGAGTGCCAGTCCACATTGTGTGGAAAAGGGAATTCATCGGCGCCACTAAACGAGAACGGGAATATCGGTTCTAGAGCAGTCAAAAAGTCGGAGTCAGGTGTTCTGCGTTGTATGAACAGGCCGTTTATATAAGTATCCGTTACTGCTTGGCCGCTAGGGTAATCCTTAAGCAGCGCCAAGCCGTCCTCGCCGTATTCCGTTTCAACCGGCTTCGCCTGCATTTCTAGGGAAATTCGCTCAAGCATAAGTAGCGAACTGCCCAGAGTAGTAACGGCTTCTTTCAGCCGCAGGTCTTGAATAGCCTCGACTTTTGCCTCGAACTGTTCAGTTTTTACCTTAAGCGCAGCAAGCTGTTGTTCATGGGTCTTGTCGAAACAGCCACTTAGCAGCAAAGAACAGGTCAGCGCGAAGCCGGTAAGCGGAAGTCTTAATGCCATTCACGGTGTTCCTGTCGGGTGGTCGCAACTGAGAAGTGTAAGGCACGCGGCAAAATACGAGGCGATATTTTCAGTCCATAGATTGATCAAAGGCTTATGCAAGGGGGGCTGACGGCATACGCGTGCCTATCGATATCTCGATGAACAGACCGACGGCCTGCCTCAGGGTTGTGATTTCCCTGTGCTGTACGAAACTCAGCTCTCAGAACTTGTATTGTTGCGACAGGACTACCCATGAATCTTCAGGAATTGAACGCTTACGCTCACGCCGGGCGCGTTGATGAGTTGAATTTAATCTCGATGGAAGGTGGAATTTACTTATTGGAAGCCCGTATGCAAGGGATGGCGCATCCCCTCTATGACATGAGCGGCAAAACCATGAGCTTGCGCTCGGTTGAGCATGCGCGAGAGGTGTTGCGTGCGATGCCTGCAGTTCCGTTCAATCTGGTGCATTCGGTGGTCCACGATGAGATGTGTGGTCTACGCAATGTCGACGAGCAAGTGCTGCGAGTGCCGATTTCCTACCGCTCTGTGTGGTAGCACTGGAGGGCGGGAGTTAGTTGCGATTGTGCTAGGCTGCTCGGCCTTTTAGTTCGGGGCGTCTTTTGGCGCTCCTTAGCGGAGCAGCGTTATGTCCGAAGTTAATCTGTCCACCGACGAAACCCGCGTCAGCTACGGTATTGGCCGTCAGTTAGGCGATCAGTTACGTGATAATCCGCCGCCGGGCATCGACCTGGACGCGATTCTGGCTGGCTTGAATGACGCATTTCATGGCAAGGATAGCCGTGTTGACCAAGCACAAATGGCCGCCAGCTTTAAAGTTATTCGCGAAATCATGCAAGCCCAGGCAGCGGCCAAGGCTGAACAGGCTGCCGGCGCTGGTTTGGCATACCTGGCGGAGAATGGTAAGCGCGACGGCGTAACCACATTGCCATCTGGCCTGCAATTCGAAGTGCTGACCGCAGGAGAGGGCACTCAGCCGTCTATTGATGATCAGGTTCGTACTCACTACCATGGCACGCTGATCGACGGTACCGTCTTCGACAGCTCGTATGATCGTGGCGAGCCAGCTGAGTTTCCGGTTGGCGGCGTCATTGCTGGCTGGACTGAAGCGTTGCAACTGATGAAAGCCGGCAGTAAATGGCGTCTACATGTTCCGAGCGAATTGGCTTACGGCGCTCAAGGTGCTGGCAGCATTGCTCCGCACACAGTCCTAGTATTTGACGTGGAGCTGCTGGACGTTTTGTAAGTAGCGCATTCGCGCTGATGATTGCTGAAGGGATCTTGCAGGTTCGTTCAGCAATCCGGGCTGAGCATGCTGTTTTAAAGCCCCATGCTCAGCGCATTCTCCCGCAGGTCGCAATGCACGGGCATAGCAGAAAAGAAATAAGTTACGCACCGTTTCCTTAAGCACGCCGGGTGCATTGGAACTAAGGTCAGTGATATCCAAATCCCCTTGATCCCATAACTCGTCCAGCGCGTCTTCTCTCAGTACCGCACACACGGCCCCGGTTTCTCGATGAAGAATTCGCAGATAAGGACGTGGGCGGTCAAGCCACGCATCAATCAAATAAGTCATGTCTCATCTCCTTGGTGGATTGATGAGAATAATTCTTATTTGAATAATAGCAAGAGACTATTGGTGATTTTGTCCGGAGCGCTAGCTGCAAACATCATCGGTGAGATCAGTGAGTTCGGGCGACCGCAAATTCACTCAGTTCGACCAAGGCGTTGCGGTATTCGCTCGGCGGCAATACGTCAAGGCATGCAATGGCGCGGGCTACGTAGTCACGCGCCAACTGCGCGGTGTAGTCCAAAGCACCTGCGCTTTCGACGGCTTCGCGGATGCTTTCGAGGTCTTCGAGACCGCCTTTCTGAATAGCTTGACGTACTAACGCAGCCTGTTCCGGCGTACCCTCGCGCATGGTGTAGATCAGCGGTAAGGTAGGCTTGCCCTCGGCCAAGTCGTCACCGACGTTTTTACCTAGGGTTTCGGCGTCTCCGAGATAATCCAACAAATCGTCGACCAGTTGGAAAGCTACACCCAGATGATCTCCAAAAGTGCGCAGGGCTTCGCTTTGCTCAAGCGGCGCGCCACACAGCGCCGCAGCGCTGTGGGTCGAGGCTTCGAACAACATGGCTGTCTTGCCGCGAATAACTTCCATGTAGATTTCTTCAGTAGTGCTGGCGTCACGAATCTTCGACAACTGCAGCACTTCGCCCTCGGCAATCACTCGGGTAGCCTTGGACAGAATCTTCATTACGGGCATGGAGCCCAGTTCGACCATCATTTCGAACGAGCGTGAATATAGGAAGTCGCCGACTAAAACGCTAGGAGCGTTGCCCCAAAGGGCGTTAGCGGTGGAGCGGCCACGGCGCATGCCTGACATATCCACAACATCGTCGTGCAATAAAGTCGCGGTGTGCAGGAACTCGATGGTCGCCGCCAGCAGACGCAAATCGTCGCCCTCACGACCCAGTGCCTTGCCACACAGCAAAACTAATAAAGGACGCAGACGCTTACCGCCGGCTGAGGTAATGTAGTCTCCGATTTTGGACACCAGCGGCACGCGCGAAGCCAGTTGCTTCTTGATGATGACGTCAACGGCACTAAAGTCGTCCGCCACCGCGCGGTAGAAAGCTTGGGGTTGCATCAGCGACAGGTGCTCCAGAAGGGTTGCGCGGCATGCTAGGTGCAGGGCCGGGACCTGTCAAGGTATGACGTTTAGGTACTTGCATCACGTTTGTGCCTTGCGTACAATCGCGCACCCTAACTTTCCTGGGCAGCACCTGCCTTACGCAATTGCAACGGGCCCTCCAGCCCAACGCAGCCATGCCAGCCAATACTCTACTTATAAAGAGCTGGGTGAGCAGGATTAACGGAGAAATACCATGTACGCAGTAATTGTTACCGGCGGCAAGCAGTACAAAGTCGCCCCGGGCGAATACCTGAAGATCGAGAAGCTCGAAATCGCTACCGGCGAATCCGTGACTTTTGATCGTGTTCTGTTGATTGGTGACGGCGAAGAAGTCAACATCGGTGCTCCTGTCGTTGTCGGCGCAACCGTCGTTGCTGAAGTGATCTCCCAAGGTCGCCACGATAAGATCCGCATCATCAAGTTCCGTCGTCGTAAGCACCACATGAAGCGTATGGGCCACCGCCAGTGGTACACCGAGATCAAAATCACCGGTATTCAGGCTTAATTCAGCCTAATCCTCTATTTGGAGTATTGAACTCATGGCACACAAAAAAGCTGGTGGTAGTACCCGTAACGGTCGTGACTCAGAGGCCAAACGCCTTGGCGTCAAGATGTATGGCGGCCAGGCAATCATTCCGGGCAACATCATCGTGCGTCAGCGCGGTACCCAATTCCACGCTGGCTACGGCGTTGGTATGGGTAAAGATCACACCCTGTTCGCGAAAGTGGAAGGCGTGATCAAGTTCCAGGTTAAAGGCGCCTTCGGTCGTCGTTACGTAAGCATCGTTCCGAAGACTGCAGCTGCAGTAGTCGTCGCTGCATAATTACGTAGTTGCTGGAAAAGCCCTGTCTCGCGACGGGGCTTTTTTGTTTTTAGGCGTAGGTGAGTCTCTTGCAAAACTGTTTGTGCGGGCTGTTGTGATGCGGACCTCTGGGGTCGCTGGTTTCTGATCGGTATCGCAACGCTCATTTTTGGCAAGAGTCTTATATTTTTGTACTATTCAGCTCGTCCCTGTGGCGAGAGGCGTGCTTTAAATGAAGTTTGTTGATGAAGTTTCGATTCGAGTAAAGGCGGGCGATGGCGGCAACGGTTGCATGAGTTTCCGTCGCGAAAAATTTATTGAAAACGGTGGTCCTAACGGCGGTGATGGCGGTGACGGCGGCTCGATCTACATGATCGCCGACGAAAACCTCAACACGCTGGTCGACTATCGCTACACCCGTCACTTCGATGCTGAGCGTGGTTCGAACGGCGGCAGCGCAGACTGCACTGGGAAGAAAGGCGAAGAGATGGTGTTGCGCGTACCGGTAGGTACCACCGTGATTGATGCCGCGACCCAGGAGATCATCGGCGACTTGACCAAGGCTGGCCAGCGTTTGCTGGTGGCGAGCGGCGGCTGGCATGGTCTGGGTAACACCCGTTTTAAATCCAGTACCAACCGTGCGCCACGCCAAACCTCCCCAGGCAAGTTCGGTGATCAGCGCGACCTCAAGCTTGAATTGAAAGTGCTGGCGGACGTCGGTTTGCTGGGCTTGCCGAATGCCGGCAAAAGTACATTTATTCGCTCGGTTTCAGCCGCCAAGCCGAAAGTGGCGGACTATCCGTTCACGACCTTGATCCCGAACCTGGGTGTCGTCAGTGTCGACCGCTGGAAAAGCTTCGTTGTTGCCGACATTCCTGGCTTGATCGAAGGCGCTTCCGACGGTGCAGGCCTCGGCATCCGTTTCCTCAAGCACTTGGCTCGCACGCGTTTATTGTTGCACCTTGTTGATATGGCGCCGCTGGATGAAACCAGTGCGCCTGATGCTGCCGAAGTTATCGTAAACGAGTTGGTCAAGTTCAGCCCGTCACTGGCTGATCGTGATCGCTGGTTGGTGCTGAACAAGTGCGATCAGATCCTCGAAGAAGAGCATGAAGAGCGGGTCAAGGAAATCGTTGACCGTTTGGAGTGGACTGGCCCGGTCTATGTGATCTCGGCTATCTCCAAGCAGGGCACCGAGCAGCTTAGCCGTGACATCATGCGTTACCTCGAAGAGCGTAACCTGCGTATCGTTGAAGACCCTGTCTTCGCCCGTGAACTGGCCGAGCTGGATCAGAACATCGAAGACGAGGCGCGCGCTCAGTTGCAAGCGCTGGATGATGCGCGCACCTTGCGCCGCACTGGCGTGAAGAGCGTGCATGACGCCGACGAAGATGTGTGGGGCGATGACGATGATGACGATGAAGACGGTCCGGAAATCATTTACGTCCGTGACTGATCGGGTGCAGTAAACTGAACGCCGCTATTATTAGCGGCGTTTTTGTATCTCGAATTAATCAAAATTCTCTGGCTAAGGTTGGAAGATGATGCGCAGCAAAGTGACAGGTGCCCAGCGCTGGGTCGTGAAAATCGGCAGTGCGCTGCTGACGGCTGACGGCAAAGGGCTGGATCGGGCGGCAATGGCGGTCTGGGTCAAGCAGATGGTGGCGCTGCAGGAAGCGGGCGTCGAATTGATTCTAGTCTCCTCCGGCGCTGTCGCCGCTGGCATGAGTCGTTTGGGTTGGACCGTTCGACCCAGTGCCATGCATGAGCTGCAGGCTGCGGCCGCCATCGGTCAGATGGGGCTGGTACAGGCTTGGGAGTCCAGCTTTGCCGAGCATGGCCGCCATACCGCGCAGATCCTGCTGACCCACGACGATCTTTCCGACCGCAAGCGCTACTTGAACGCTCGTAGCACCTTGCGCACGCTGGTCGACCTGGGCGTAGTTCCGGTGATCAACGAAAACGACACCGTGGTCACTGACGAGATCCGTTTCGGCGACAACGACACGCTTGCAGCGCTGGTCGCCAATTTGGTCGAAGCTGATCTGCTGGTGATTCTCACTGATCGCGACGGTATGTTCGATGCGGACCCTCGCAATAACCCCAATGCCAAGTTGATTCACGAGGCGCGTGCCGATGATCCGGCGCTAGACGCTGTTGCAGGCGGTACCAGTGGTGCGCTGGGTCGCGGCGGCATGCAGACCAAATTGCGCGCAGCTCGGCTGGCAGCGCGCTCCGGTGCGCACACCGTGATCGTCGGTGGGCTGCTTGATCGTGTGCTGGCGCGGCTTAAAGAAGGTGAGCAACTGGGCACTTTGTTGTCCCCAGAGCGCGAAATGCTCGCGGCGCGTAAGCAGTGGCTTGCCGGGCATTTGCAGACCCGTGGCACGCTGGTACTCGATGCGGGTGCCGTGGTGGCGCTGGCGGAAGGTCACCGAAGCTTGTTGCCAGTGGGGGTCAAGCTGGTTCAGGGCAGCTTTCGACGTGGCGAAATGGTGGTGTGTGTTGCGCCGGATGGTCGTGAGGTCGCTCGCGGCTTGAGCAACTACAGTGCACTTGAAGCACAAAAAATAATTGGCCAGTCCTCTGATGCCATCGTTCACGTGTTGGGCTATATGGCCGAGCCTGAGCTGATACATCGCGATAATTTGATTCTGGTCTAAGTGGCGACGCCTCATTAAGGAAGATGCTATGCGAATCGTATGTGGGTTACTGGGTGTTCTGTTGGCTGTTCCGCTGCTGGCTTCGGCGGAGGAGATTGGTTCAGTGTCGACAGTATTCAAGTTTGTCGGCCCGAACGACCGGATCGTGATCGAGGCGTTCGATGATCCCAAGGTCGAAGGCGTGACTTGCTATCTTTCCCGAGCGAAAACGGGCGGAGTGAAAGGCGGTCTAGGTTTGGCTGAAGATCGCGCCGAGGCGTCCATCGCCTGTCGCCAGGTGGGTCCGATCAAGTTTACGGAGCAGTTGAAGGACGGAGATGAGGTCTTTAAACAGCGCACATCCCTGGTGTTCAAAACCATGCAAGTTGTTCGTTTTCTCGACAAGAAGCGCAACACGCTTGTGTATCTGGTCTACAGCGACCGTGTCATCGAGGGTAGCCCGCAGAACGCTGTGACCGCGATTCCGATCCTGCCTTGGGTGCCCGCTCCGCCGGCGCAGTAAGGCGGAGTATTCTGGTCAAATCGCAGGCAATAAAAAACCGACCCGGAGGTCGGTTTTTTAAAAAGCTTATCGCTTAAGCGGCAACGGCAAGGTTCAAAGCCTTGACGTGACCATTCAGGCGGCTCTTATGGCGAGCAGCTTTGTTCTTGTGGATGATGCCTTTATCGGCCATACGGTCGATGATTGGCACAGCCAGAACATAAGCAGCTTGCGCTTTTTCAGCGTCTTTTGCGTCAATGGCCTTAATTACATTCTTGATGTAAGTACGAACCATGGAACGCAGGCTGGCGTTGTGGCTGCGACGCTTCTCAGCCTGTTTTGCACGTTTTTTGGCGGAAGGTGTGTTGGCCACCGTCGAGCTCCTCGAAAGACTTGGAAATTAGCAAACAAAATAGGCCGCGAATCATGCCGACGAGTTGATGTCTTGTCAAGGGCAGATGATGCGTTCCGCTGAGTGGTGCTAATGCAACGCCGGGTTATTTATTTCCGGCGTGCGACCTGTAAACTCGCGGGCTTTGGCTCTGTGCTGCTGCGGCGCGGAGTATCGCATAAATGGACGGCCCGATGGCGTGTCCTTTGGCCAAGGCGCAAAACTCTTTCAATGAACCTACTCAGATCACTAGCTGCCGTCAGCTCTATTACAATGATTTCCCGCGTTTTGGGTTTTGTGAGGGACACCATAATCGCGCGCACTTTTGGCGCAGGTATGGCAACAGACGCGTTTTTTATCGCGTTTAAACTGCCCAATCTGCTGCGTCGGATATTTGCCGAGGGCGCGTTCTCGCAGGCGTTCGTGCCGATTCTGGCTGAATATAAAAATCAAAAGGGCGAGGAGGCAGCGCGCACCCTCATTGCCTATGTCAGCGGTTTGCTCACGTTAGTGTTGGCGCTGGTCACGTTAGTGGGAATCGTAGCCGCACCGTGGGTCATTTGGATAACAGCCCCCGGTTTTGCAGATACACCGGAAAAATTTGCGTTAACCACTGACCTTCTCCGGGTGACCTTTCCTTATATATTGCTCATTTCCTTGTCTTCGCTGGCCGGAGCGATCCTTAATACGTGGAACCGTTTCTCGGTCCCGGCGTTTGTGCCGACGTTGCTTAACCTCAGCATGATCGTGTTTGCGGTGTTCCTGACGCCGTATTTCCACCCGCCGGTCATGGTGCTCGGCTGGTCAGTATTGGCGGGTGGACTATTGCAATTGCTGTATCAACTGCCGCACCTGAAGAAGATCGGCATGTTGGTCTTGCCGCGCCTTAATCTGCGGGACAGCGGCGTTTGGCGAGTCATGAAGCAGATGTTGCCAGCGATTCTCGGGGTTTCAGTCAGTCAGATTTCGTTGATCATTAACACGATCTTCGCTTCTTTTCTGGCCGTGGGTTCGGTCTCTTGGATGTATTACGCCGACCGCTTGATGGAGCTGCCTTCCGGGGTGCTCGGAGTAGCGTTGGGTACGATTCTGCTGCCGGTCTTGTCGAAAACCTATGCCAGCAAAGACCGCCAGGAGTATTCGCATATTCTCGATTGGGGGCTGCGCCTGTGCTTCGTGCTCGTACTGCCATGCACTTTGGCGTTGGGATTGCTGGCTGAGCCGCTAACGGTTTCGCTGTTTCAGTACGGTAGGTTTGATGCGTTCGACGCGGTAATGACCCAGCGCGCGTTGGTCGCATACTCGGTAGGATTGCTGGGCATCATCGTGATCAAGGTGCTGGCGCCCGGGTTTTATGCACAACAAAATATTCGCACCCCGGTGAAAATCGCCATTTTCACGCTTATTGTTACCCAATTGCTCAACTTGGCCTTCATTGGTCCACTGCAACATGCGGGTCTGGCGTTGGCGATCAGCGTTGGTGCTTGCATCAACGCAGGGCTGCTTTTTTTCCAACTACGTAGGCAGGGTTTGTTTCAGCCACAACCCGGATGGACGGCATTTTTATCTAAATTGATCGTCGCGGTGTTGGTCATGTCCGGTGTGTTGCTGAGTCTGATGCATTTCATGCCTGCGTGGGACCAGGGCGGCATGCTGGAGCGGCTGCTTCGACTCGGCGCGTTGGTGGGGGCGGGCGTGGTGACGTATTTCGGTGTGCTGCTGCTGTTGGGCTTTCGTCTGAAGGACTTTGCTCGCAAGGTAATTATGTAAGCAAGATTCGTTGGTTTTTCGCGTCCTAAGGCAACTGCATGCGGTTTGCCTGGGACTGTTGCCTGTTGTAGCGGGCCGGGTGTGGTTATAATCGGCCACTTTATGAGCAAGAAGCGTGTTATGCAGCTGGTTCGAGGCCTCCAAAATCTGCGCCCCCAGCATCGGGGCTGTGTCGCCACTATTGGCAACTTTGACGGTGTTCACCGTGGCCACCAGGCTATCCTGGCGCGATTGCGTGAGCGCGCCATCGAGTTGGGCCTGCCCAGCTGCGTAGTAATTTTTGAACCACAGCCACGTGAGTTCTTCGCCCCCGATACAGCACCGGCGCGTTTGGCTCGGCTGCGTGACAAGCTTGAATTACTGGCGCAGGAGGGTGTTGACCTGGTGCTATGCCTCGCCTTCAATCAACGCTTGAGAAAGCTCAGTGCCGCCGAATTCGTCAACACCATTCTGGTTGACGGCCTTGGCGTGAAGCATCTGGAAGTGGGTGACGATTTTCGTTTCGGTTGCGACCGGCTGGGTGATTTCGACTTTCTGCAGCAAGCAGGCGCGACCCAGGGTTTTACTGTGGAAGCGGCACAAACGGTCGAAATTGATGGGGTTCGGGTTAGCAGTACCAAGGTTCGTGACGCATTAGCCACCGCAGATTTTGCGTTGGCTGAGCGTTTGCTAGGCCGACCGTTTCGGATTACCGGACGCGTTTTGCATGGCCAGAAACTGGCTCGGCAGTTGGGTACGCCCACCGCCAACGTACAACTCAAGCGTCGTCGCGTGCCGTTTACCGGGGTGTATTTGGTCAGTACGGAGATCGACGGAAAGACTTGGCCGGGAGTCGCCAATATTGGCGTCCGTCCGACCGTTGCGGGTGACGGCAATGCTCACCTGGAAATACACATTCTGGACTTTACCGGCGATCTTTATGACCGGCGTTTGACGGTGGCTTTCCACCAAAAGCTGCGTGATGAGCAGCGGTTTGCCTCTCTGGAGGCGCTCAAGACGGCGATCAATGCGGATGTCGCCACCGCCCGTGCCCATTGGCGCAAGTAACATTAGTAGCGCTAATCGCTAATTAAGAGCCTTAAATGACCGACTATAAAGCCACGCTAAACCTTCCGGACACCGCCTTCCCAATGAAGGCCGGCCTGCCACAGCGCGAGCCGCAAATTCTGCAGCGCTGGGACAGTATTGGCCTGTACCAGAAGCTGCGTGAGATTGGCAAAGACCGTCCAAAGTTCGTGCTGCACGACGGGCCTCCTTACGCCAACGGCAATATTCACATCGGTCACGCGGTTAACAAGATTCTCAAGGACATGATCATCCGTTCGAAAACTCTTTCGGGTTTCGACGCACCTTATGTTCCAGGCTGGGACTGCCACGGTCTGCCGATTGAGCACAAAATCGAAGTCACCTACGGCAAGAACCTGCCTGCGGACAAGACTCGTGAACTGAGCCGTGCCTACGCTGCCGAGCAGATTGAAGGCCAGAAAGCGGAATTCATCCGTTTGGGTGTCTTGGGCGACTGGAACAACCCTTACCGCACCATGGATTTCGCCAATGAAGCCGGAGAAATCCGCGCCTTGGCTGAAATGGTCAAGGGCGGTTTTGTGTTCAAGGGCCTCAAGCCTGTGAACTGGTGCTTCGACTGCGGTTCGGCCCTGGCTGAAGCAGAAGTCGAATATCAGGACAAAAAGTCTTCCACTATCGACGTCGCGTTCCCCATCGCTGATGAAGCCAAGCTTGCCGCTGCGTTCGGTCTGCCAACGCTGGCCAAGCCGACCTCCATCGTGATCTGGACCACTACCCCGTGGACCATTCCGGCCAACCAGGCGCTGAACGTCCATCCAGAGTTCACCTACGCGTTGGTTGATGTGGGTGACAAATACCTGGTGCTGGCTGAAGAGCTGGTCGAGGCCTGCCTTGCCCGTTACAACCTGCAAGGTTCGGTGGTCGCTACCACCACCGGCGCACAGCTGGAACTGATTAATTTCCGCCATCCGTTCTATGACCGCCTGTCGCCGGTGTACCTGGCTGACTACGTCGAATTGAGCGCTGGTACCGGTGTGGTTCACTGCTCACCGGCCTATGGCGTCGATGACTTTGTCATCAGTAAAAGTTACGGCCTGACCAACGACGACATCCTCAGCCCAGTGCAAAGCAACGGAGTGTATGTCGATTCGCTGGAATTCTTCGGTGGCCAGTTCATCTTCAAGGCCAACCAGAACATCATCGACAAGTTGGCTGAAGTCGGCGCCCTGTTGGACACCGCAGTCATCACCCACAGCTACATGCACTGCTGGCGCCACAAAACCCCGCTGATCTACCGCGCCACAGCGCAGTGGTTTGTGGGTATGGACAAACAGCCGACCACGGGCGACACCTTGCGCAAACGCGCAATCAAAGCCATCGAAGACACCGCCTTCGTTCCGGCCTGGGGTCAGGCGCGTTTGCATTCGATGATCGTCAACCGTCCAGACTGGTGTATTTCCCGTCAGCGCAACTGGGGCGTGCCGATTCCGTTCTTCCTGCACAAGGAAAGTGGCGAGCTGCACCCGCGCACCGTCGAGTTGATGGAAGAAGTGGCGCTACGTGTTGAACAGGAAGGCATTGAGGCCTGGTTCAAGATGGACGCCTCTGAGTTGCTGGGTGATGAGGCGCCCAAGTACGACAAAATTTCCGACACGCTGGACGTCTGGTTCGACTCGGGCACCACGCACTGGCACGTCCTGCGTGGCTCTCACCCGATGGGCCACGAGAGCGGCCCGCGTGCTGATCTGTATTTGGAAGGTTCAGACCAGCACCGTGGCTGGTTCCACTCCTCGTTGCTAACGGGTTGCATGCTCGACAATCACGCCCCGTATCGCGAACTGCTGACCCATGGGTTTGTTGTCGACGAGAACGGCCGCAAGATGTCAAAGTCGCTGAATAACGTCGTCGCACCGCAGAAGGTCAACGATTCTCTGGGCGCCGATATCATGCGTCTTTGGGTATCGGCTACCGATTACTCAGGCGAAATGGCGGTCTCCGACCAGATTCTCCAACGCAGCGCAGACGCCTATCGGCGGATTCGCAATACAGCGCGCTTTCTTCTTTCAAATTTGACCGGTTTCAACCCGGCCACCGACATTCTGCCTGCCGAAGAAATGTTGGCGCTGGACCGTTGGGCGGTGGATCGTGCGTTGCTGCTGCAACGGGAGCTGCAAGAGCATTACGGCGAATACCGCTTCTGGAACGTATATTCCAAGGTGCACAATTTTTGCGTGCAGGAACTGGGTGGTTTTTACCTCGATATCATCAAGGACCGTCAGTACACCACCGCCGCCGACAGCACCGCGCGTCGCTCATGTCAGACCGCGCTGTTCCACATTTCAGAAGCGCTGGTGCGTTGGATCGCTCCAATCCTGGCCTTCACCGCCGACGAACTGTGGCAGTACCTGCCGGGCGAGCGCAACGAATCGGTGATGCTCAACACGTGGTACGAAGGCTTGAGCGAATTGCCGGAAAGCTTTGAGCTCGATCGCGCTTACTGGGAGCGGATCATGGCAGTGAAAGTGGCAGTCAACAAAGAGATGGAAAACCTGCGCGCAGCCAAAGCCATTGGCGGCAACCTGCAAGCGGAAGTGACCTTGTACGCTGAAGATTCGCTGGTCGCCGACCTGTCGAAGCTGAGCAATGAGCTGCGTTTCGTGCTTATTACGTCCACCGCTGCCGTTGCGCCGTTCATCGATGCACCAGCCGATGCGGTGGTTACCGAAGTCGCCGGGCTGAAACTGAAAGTGGTCAAGTCCGGGCATCCGAAGTGCGCTCGTTGCTGGCACCATCGCGAGGACGTCGGGATTGATCCTGAGCACCCGAAAATCTGTGGTCGCTGTGTCGACAACATCAGCGGTAATGGCGAGGTGCGTCACTATGCCTAACTCAGGCCGCTTGAGCTGGCTCTGGTTGAGCGTGCTGGTGTTGGTCATTGACCAAGTCAGCAAGTTCTACTTCGCGCACGGATTAACCCTTTATCAGCAAATTATTGTCATTCCTGACTATTTCAGTTGGACCCTGGCCTACAACACCGGAGCTGCGTTCAGTTTTCTCGCTGACGGTTCCGGCTGGCAGCGTTGGTTGTTCGCAATGATCGCAGTGGTCGTCAGTGCTGTGCTAGTAGTTTGGCTAAAACGACTTGGCCAAGGTGAAACCTGGTTGGCAGTGGCGTTGGCGCTGGTTTTGGGTGGCGCCTTGGGTAATCTTTATGATCGTATTGTGTTAGGTCATGTCATCGATTTTATTTTGGTGCATTGGCAGAACCGCTGGTATTTCCCTGCGTTCAACCTTGCAGATAGCGCGATTACCGTCGGTGCTGTCATGTTGGCGCTGGACATGTTCAAAAGTAAAAAATCTGGAGAACCCGTTCATGACTGAACAGTCTTTGGCTCAAGGCTCGCCGAACGAGCAACGTATCGGCCAGAACACGGAAGTTACCCTGCATTTCGCCCTGCGCCTGGAAAACGGCGATACCGTAGACAGCACGTTTGATAAAGCACCGGCGACGTTCAAGGTCGGTGACGGCAGTTTACTGCCGGGCTTTGAACTGGCGATATTTGGCTTCAAAGCCGGTGACAAACGCACCGTTGAAGTGCTGCCAGAAAATGCTTTCGGGCAGCCGAACCCGCAAAATGTGCAAATTATTGCGCGTTCGCAGTTTCAGGGCATGGAGCTGTCTGATGGCTTATTGGTCATTTTCAACGATGCCGCCAACACTGAGCTTCCGGGTATCGTTCAAGCTTTTGATGATGCTCAAGTGACCATCGACTTTAACCACCCGCTGGCCGGCAAGACACTGACCTTCGAAGTGGAAATTTTTGAGGTCAAGGCGCTCTGAGTGAATCAAGTTCGATCAGATGCCCTATCTTTCCAGCGCGTAGAAACGAGGCCCCTTATGCAAATCAAACTCGCTAACCCCCGTGGCTTCTGTGCTGGAGTAGACCGGGCGATTGAGATCGTCAATCGTGCCCTGGAAGTCTTTGGCCCGCCGATCTACGTGCGCCACGAAGTGGTTCACAACAAATTTGTCGTCGAAGACCTCCGTGCCCGTGGCGCGATTTTCGTCGAAGAGCTCAATCAGGTGCCTGACGACGTCATTGTCATTTTCAGTGCCCATGGGGTGTCTCAAGCTGTACGCACCGAAGCCTCCGGTCGGGGCTTGAAAGTATTCGACGCCACATGCCCGCTGGTAACCAAGGTCCATATTGAGGTTGCGCGGTATAGCCGTGACGGCCGAGAGTGTATTCTTATCGGTCACGAAGGCCATCCAGAAGTTGAAGGCACCATGGGCCAGTACGATGGCACCAATGGTGGCGCAATTTATCTGGTGGAAGACGAAGACGATGTCGCCAATCTTCAAGTGAATAATCCTGAGAGTCTCGCGTTTGTCACCCAAACGACGTTGTCTATGGACGACACTGGCCGGGTGATTGATGCCTTGCGCAAACGCTTCCCGAGCATCGGCGGCCCGCGTAAAGACGACATCTGTTACGCCACGCAAAATCGCCAGGATGCAGTCAAACAATTGGCGAGCGAGTGCGACGTGGTGTTAGTTGTCGGCAGCCCAAACAGTTCAAACTCCAACCGTTTGCGCGAGTTGGCAGAACGCTTGTCGACACCGGCCTACTTGATCGACGGTGCCGAAGACATGCAACGCAGCTGGTTCGATGGGGTAGAGCGCATCGGTATTACCGCAGGTGCCTCGGCACCCGAAGTGCTGGTGCGCGGCGTGATTGAGCAACTGCAAGCCTGGGGCGCGACCGGCGCTGACGAGTTGGCAGGACGTGCAGAGAACATCACCTTTTCGATGCCCAAAGAGTTGCGAGTCAAGTCGTTATTGTGAGGTTGGTTAGCGACAGGTTTGCTGACGGGCTTTGTTGCTCTCTAACCGAACCCTTCCGCTGGCCGCAACCACTATCTGGTAATGGCTGATGGGCTTTTGGATTTCGCAGACCAGCAGTGTTCCGTTGCTGGTCAAAGCGGAACCCAAGCCGTTGAACCGCACGTAAGGTTTTCCTCGAAAGTTGCCAGTAATCGGTGTTTTTCCGCTGCTGATGTGCTCCTGCAATACCTCGCCATACTCTCCTCCTGCGGCTTTGTGCTCGAGCATAATTCGCCATCCAAGGCTCCAGTTGTCGTCTATCGCATGAACCAAAACCGGCGTGTTGCGCAAGATCGCCTCGGTGCGCGCAGATCGAAGCGCGCTGGCTAGCTGGTTAGCGACCTCCGTTCGCCGCTGAGACTCAACCAATTGCCCAAACCCCGGAACCGCCAGTTGCGCGGCAACGGCAATCAATGCCACTCCGGCCATTAACTGGATAAGCCCAACACCTGCTTGCTTCATGCTTTGCGTCCTTGCCTGCGGTCAGGTCAGCTAGCAAACACCTCATTCACGCTGGTTCCTAGCCCCTGTGCTGGCGTGAATTGTCAGTCTTTATTTCGCAATGGCCAGCACCTAAAGAGTTACAAATCAGGCCGCAGATCCGCTCCCCACTTCCCGTTTCATCGACTTCAATGGTCGGACGAAATGTTTTTGGACGGAGCCTGCTTATGCGTGAGGGAAACAGACATTTTCAAACCGGAATGACGTTGATCGAAGTGCTGGTTTCTCTGCTGATTGTAGCTATCGGCTTGCTCGGGGCAGCAGCAGCGCAGCTCAATGCGTTGAAGTACACCGATAGTGCGATGCTGCACAGTCACGTCAGTTTCGTCGCGCACGACATAATTGAGCGCATGCGTGCCAACCCGTATGCCGACTACACCCTGACTTCACTGGCGGCTGCTCCCGTCTTTGGCAACCTTGCTATGCCTCGTGACCAGGATCTCTATGACTTTGCTAATAGCATCAACCTGCTCGCGGGCAGCGACGCCGACGCTAGCATTACCGTCGTCGGGCGGAACATTGACATCACCATCACTTGGAACGATTCCAGAGCCGCCAATGCTCTCGGTGACATGCAGACGTTCAGTTTGAGCAGCCGCGTGGCGGTTGATTCGCAGGGGCGTCCATGAAGTTAGTATCCAGCGGCTTCGGCCTAGTCGAAATTATGCTGGCGATGACCTTGGGGTTGGTCATCACCCTAGGTTTGACTCAGCTGTTCATAGGCACCAAAAACACTTACGTCAGCCAAACCGCCGCGGCGTTCATGCAAGAAGATGCACGATTTCTACTGAGTAAAATGCTTCAGGAAATCCGCATGGTCGGCATGTTTGGTTGCCTGAAAACCATAGATGATGTTGGCAAAGGCTTTAGCGCGGCTAGGCAAACGCCAATTCGTTGGGACAACGCTAAGCAAACGTTGACCCTGATCACTGCTGATGTTGGCACTACCGGCGGTAAATCCGATTGGGTCGTTATATCCGACTGTGAGTCATCCGCCACAGCTTACGCCGGAGACCATGATCCGGGTCTCGGACAAATGAAATTCCCGATCCGGGAAGTTACCTATACCTACAACCGGCGCAACAGTGAGATCAGCGGGTTGATCAAAAACGTCAACGCGTTCTCGGTGTTGTTTGGCGTGGCCAATACTGTGGAAGACAGGTCGGTTTCACACTACAGCGCCAATCCCGTCAATCCTGAGCTGATTCGAAGCGTTCGCCTAAACCTCACGCTGAGCGACCCAGCTAAACGGGTTAAAGACCAAACCTTCACGGTCGTTGCCGCATTGCGCAACAGGCTGGGGTAGATGAAGCCTCTAATGAGCATGTACCGCCAGCGCGGCACTGTCCTATTGATCAGCTTGGTGTTTCTGCTGCTGATGACTCTCATCGGCCTTTCATCTCTGAAAAACGCCACCCTCCAGGAAAAAATGGCCGGTAGCGTAAAGCTGCGTAATCAGTCATTTCAGGCGGCAGAAGCTGCCTTGCGAATCGGCGAATCTGCGGTGCAACAGCCGGGATACTCGCTGGCCCGCTGCATAGCCATCGTCTCCTGCGCGCCTCCGCAAGAGGCGTTTGACGTCACTATGCCGGGCGCGAACCCAACCTCCGGCGTGACATGGATAGCGACTAAAGGAGGTTTCTACGCCGTTCAAAACTTTGCTGAAACAACCGAGCCGATAAATGTGCCATCGCCAATAGAAGGGACGGAGCCAAAAATATGGACGTTATATCGAGTAACTGGCGTGGGTATTCAAGGCAGGTCCAGAACAGTACTAGAGAGCGTTTACGCATTGGATCGCCGCATCATGTGGCGGCAAATACAATGAGCCCGAGCGCTGTCGCCATGCGTGAAAAGGGCTTTACGGTGATTGAATTGCTAATCGTCGTGACCATTATTGGCATACTCGCCGCCCTCGGTTATCCCAGCTACACCGACTCCCTGAAGCGCGCCCACCGCTCTGATATCGTCGGCTTACTCAGCGACACGACGCAGCAATTGGAGAGGTTTTACTCACGTAATGGGCAGTACGCAGACATTATTGGACCGCCTTCGGTGGAGCTAGAAATCACCCCGGGGAATAGGCTTTACAGGGTGATAGCTGAACGTGATGCACAAGCCTTTAGGTTGACTGCAACGCCGATTGCGGCGGGGATGATGGATGGAGACAGGTGTGGTGTGTATGTGGTGGATAACGTTGGGCGGCGCCGGAATATCAAAGAGGCAGAGGCAAGCCATGATTGCTGGGGATAATATTTTCACAGCGTAAACCACGCTCAACATAGGGGCTTTGCTTGGCCGGGGGACATTCGAGATCATGTTGTTAACCTTACAGGCCCGGCGTTCAGCCTCATCCATCAGTGTAAAGCTCGAGCTGACATGGCGTCCGCACGCAAGCAATGACCGAGCAAGATGTCCGCCGCTCCAATTACGCGGTCTCAAATCACTAAGTGGATACACACACTAAGACTAAACACTATTCGATTGACGCAGATTGTGTGTTTGAACGCTAGCAATCGAGCATCGCCTGGGCACTCATCCTTGTTAAATAACCGTACATCTAACGGTAGATTTTTGCGGCGTATTACTGCCTTATAGTCAGGTCGTCAAGGAGCCCCATAATGCACCGACACCCCAAAGGGTTTAGCCTGGTTGAATTGTTAATTACCGTGGCAGTCCTGGGGATTGCAGCGGCTATCGCAGTTCCTAACTTCCAGAGTTCGATACAGCGTTCAAGAGCCGATACCGAGGTCAGCGACTTGCAGCGAGCGCTAAACTATGCGCGTTTAGAGGCAATCAATCGTGGCGTCAATACCAGGGTAATGCCCAGTGCCGTAGGTGGCACTTGGAGTGGTCAGCTGCAGGTTGTACTCGCGTCAGCGCCCAATATCCCCTTGCGACTTGTGTCAGCTATGAGCAGTGGGGCGGTCGTCGTCCTCGGTGGCTCAAACAGTGGCGTTGTTGCCATTGATTTCAATAATCTAGGCGGGCTTGCTGCGCCGAGTACTCAGCTCGATATGACCTACACGCAGGGCACTATCACCCAAACGGTGAGGGCATGCTTGAACGGCCGGATCGTTGTCGGCGGACTTTGTTGATGGCTGACCGAAAGAACCACGCTCAGGCCGGGACGACTCTTGTAGAAGTGCTGATATCGGTACTTGTTCTGGCTATAGGCCTGCTGGGTGCAGCGGCCATTCAACTCAATGCATTGAAATACACCGATAGTTCTACCCTCTCCAGTCAAGCCAGCTTCGTTGCGTACGACATGATGGACCGGATTCGGGCAAATCCGGACGTTGACTATAGCCTCGCCGTTTCGGGTGCGGCTCCGACGGCAAATATCAGCGTTGCTCACGATCAGGATCTTGCAGATTTTTCCGCGAATGTCGCCGCCTTCGCGGGAGCGGGCTCAAAACGATCTATTACGGTGGTGGGCAGAGAGGTGACTATAGCGATCACCTGGCTAGACACCCGTGCTACCAGCAGTGCTAATGCGGACAACACGGCCAGTACCGCCACTTCAACGCAATCGTTCATCCTCACTAGTCGCGTAGCCATTGATTTGGGGATTCCATGAGCAAGCAAGCAAAGGGATTCGGTCTAATCGAAATGATGATTGCGTTAGTGCTCGGCTTGGTTGTCGTCGCGGGCATCATTCAGGTATTCATCGCGGCCAGAGGTACCTACGTGTCTCAAAATGCATCGGCTACGATGCAGGAAGATGCTCGATATGCCCTGAGTAAGATGGTGCAAGAGATACGCATGGTTGGTATGTTCGGCTGTCTTGCGACAGTAAAAGACGCGAGTTCTTCGTCCAATTTCACTCCTAATTTTTATACACCAATTAGCTTCACGACCGACGCTTCAGGGGCCAGTATCCTGACGATGAATACCGCTGACGTTGGCAGCAACGGTGGCGCGCCTACCTGGACGATAGTTTCTGACTGTGTAACTTCCGCCACCGCCTACGACGGAGTTAAGGCTCCCGTTTCAGGGCAAGTAGCGTTCCCCATCCGAAACGTCGTTTACACCTTTAAGAATAATCAGCTGTATTTGGGGTCTGGCGCGGCGGCGGCGGTGCTCGTGAACAATGTAAAAGCATTCAATATTACCTTCGGTATGGCGGGCATCCTATCGGCCACTGCCGTTAGCAGCTATTCGGCTACGCCGACCAGTGCTGATATTCGCAGTATCCGTTTGACACTTACGCTGACCGACCCAAGCAACAATGTTAAAGATCAGACTTTTAATGTGGTGGCAGCGTTGCGTAATAGGCTGCTGTAGTGGAATTGGTATGAAAATGAATAGACCTCAAGTTACACGCGCCGGCAGATCGCAACGTGGCATGGCGCTTTTGGTGAGCTTGGTATTTCTCCTGCTGTTGACGTTGCTGGGTATTTCATCCATGCAAAATGCAACCTTGCAGGAGAAAATGGCGGGTAGCGTGACGCTACGTAATCAATCTTTCCAGTTAGCGGAAACAGCGCTTCGGATCGGTGAAAACGCCGTTTCGGCGAGTGCCTATAGCATTCCGGTCTGTGACGTCGCCCTCACCAGCGTCAAATGCAGTCCTCCTTCGGACTCTACCACTCTCACATCGAGTGGCTTGGGTGGCGTTTCTGGAGTTGTATGGGTCGCCGTTGGTAATGGATTTTATGGAGTACAGATGATCGGTACAACCATGGACCCCATCAACATGAGTAGTGGCTCTACGATCCTGTATCGAATAACGGGAGTGGGTATTCAGGGGAATTCACGCACCGTGCTGGAGAGCATTTATGCCAAAAAATAAAAAGCAGTCTGCCGCCAGCCTTACGCGAACCTTGAACTTGGGTTTAGGTGTGTTTTTAGGACTGTATCTTGCCGCCCCGGTTTACGCTTTTACGCCGGCTGACTCTCCATTGTTGAGCGCTGGTTCAGTAACGCCCAATGTCATGCTGTTGGTGGATGACTCCGGCAGCATGAACAGTATCATTTGGGCGACAGGGTACGACCCCACCGCTACTGGGCGTCCATCCGTCTATGCCTGCAACTCGGACAGCAGCTGCAATGGCTTGAACGCCTTGGATATGACCAATGACAACTATCAACTCAGTAGTTTAGGTTATGGGCGATGTGGCACTGGTTATTACGGATTTAGTAAAACAAACTCAACCGGAAATATTACGTGTTTGAAGTTGCCGGATCCGGTAGGAAATAGGCAGACGCGCTATGCCGCTACCTATCTCTCTTACTTGCTGGCGCAGTCAACGACCTCAACGAAAGATTATACCGACGGCTCCATTCCCAACGATTATAGAGTTAATGTCGCGCGCAATGTCTCATCGGCTTTGGTCGCCAGTAATCGAAATCTGCGGATAGGTCTTGCCTCCTTCAATCCTCCAACTTACCAAGACTATGGTCCCGGCGGCACTATCACTCGGGCAGTCAGTGATCTTTCGGTCACTGGCACCACGACTCAGGCTCAGGCGGATACCAACTATAACAATCTGCTCTCGTCGATCAACGGTTTAGCAGCGATCGCAAACACGCCGTTGGCGGAAACTTACTATGAAATTACCCGCTATTTTCGAGGTATGACATCGTTTCAAAATATCCCATCCACTACCTTCACTAGTCCAATCCAGTACCGTTGCCAAAAGAACTATGGTGTGGTGATTACCGATGGCTTGCCCACCTATGACCGAACCTTTCCGGCGGATGACCCACTGGGCGGCGCAAATTTGCCAAATTGGGACGGGATAAATAACGATGGGGCGAACCTTAATGGCGATGGCGAGGGAGACACTTTATACCTGGATGACTTGGCGAAATTTGCATATGACATCGATATGCAAACTGGCGGGAATGACTTGGCTGGCAAGAGCTGGGATTCAACAGATTTCCCGAAACAGAATTTATTGACGTATACCGTAGGTTTTACTACGACGAACCAGATGCTTTCGGATGCGGCCAGGTACGGACATGGCCAATATTATCAAGCAAACAATAGCGCCGGGTTGAACATTGCACTCTCGGCTGCCTTGAATGACATCACCTCTAAGGCGGGCTCGGGTGGCGGCGGCTCAACGAGTTCTGCTTCATTGTCCTCTACGACGAAGTACTTTCAAACCTTTTACGATCCCACGGATTGGCGCGGCACTGTCAAAGCGTTCGCCTTTAATACCGATGGTTCGCTCAATACGACCACCCCCACTTGGGTCACCGATACGACCATCGTTCCCGGGATAACACCGACTTATCAGTCTTGGAATACGTTGTCCAATGCGGTGGTTTCACTGGTTTACGCTAACTTCTCAACCAATCAGCAGGCGACCCTGAACTTAAATCTGCCATCGGGTTTGTCCGGCAACGATCTCATTGAGTGGAGCAAAGGCGTTAGCAAGACCGGCTTCAAAGTCCGCTCTGTATTGTTAGGCGATGTGATCAACTCACCATTAGCTTACGCATCCCCGGCGGCCCACACCGCTTCGGATTCTGCGGGCGATACCAGCTATACAGCGTATCTGACTACTAAGGCTTCTATGAATGCCAGCTTGGTAGTCAATGCGAATGATGGCCTGGTTAACGTTATTGATGCCGGAAAAGGGACTCGGTTATATGCCTATATGCCTTCGAGTGTACTGCCCAACCTGCACTATGTAGCCGATCCTGCGTATATCAACGGAGTGACACATAAATTTTTAGTCGATGGACAAATATCCGTCGTTGATGCGAAGTTTGATGCTTCATGGAAAACCGTGGCGGTGGGCGGCGCCGGGGCGGGTGGCAAAGCCTTTTATGCTCTTCAGTTGTTCGACGCCTCAGCAGGTAATGTCATCAATGCCTTATGGGAGATTCGGGCGCCAGACGTATCAACTACGGCCAATGTGTTCAATGATTTGGGGTATGCGTATGCAAAACCGGAAATTGCGCGGCTATCGGATGGGCGATGGGCGGCATTTATCTCTAATGGGTATGGCAGTTACACGGGCGTTGCGTCGTTATACGTTGTTGATATTCGCGACGGTTCGTTGATTAAAGAGATTGTGACCGATATAAGTGGATCGAATGGCTTGTCGTCGGTCAAGTTGAGAGTCAATGCCCAAAGCGTCGTTCAATATGCTTATGGGGGAGACCTCAAAGGACAAATGTGGAAGTTTGATTTGAGTGATCCGGTGCCAGCCAATTGGAAGGTGGCGTTTTCCGGTAAACCGCTGTTTACGGCCTCTGGTGGTGCGACCCAGGCAATTACTGCTCAGCCGATTATCGGTAGCTACACCAACGGTCGCAAGCTAATCTATTTCGGCAGCGGTAAGCTTAACGAAACGGCCGACAAGAGCACTAAGTCGCGTCAGGCGTTTTACGCGGTACTGGATGATGATATCAATGGAAACTTCACTGAAAGCCAACTGCAGGCGCAGTCGATAACTGGCATTAACGGGTCTTTGATTTCGACGAGCCAAAATAATGTCGACTACACTTCCCAGAAAGGTTTCTACATGCCGCTGACGGTGGGTGGTGTCAACGCCGGAGAACGGGTTATATACGCAGCGCTATTGCGATTCGGCAGGGTATATTTTACTACTGCGATCCTGGATACCACTGACCCCTGTGCCAGTGCAGGCGCGGGAAACGTAATCGAATTGGATGCCACCAGCGGAAAAATGCTGACGTTTCCAATATTGGGTAATACTGCCGTCGCCGCTGGACTTCATTTCGTGACTGGCATACCCGTTATTACCTCAATTGTTTCCACCTCTGCCACTAATCAGCGAGTCATAATACAAGGTGTGGGAGGCCCGGCAGCTGCCTATTTAGAGCCTGGTGGTGTTATCAATCGCCGAATCATGTGGCGCCAGATACAGTAGGAAGTTGTTCATGCATAAAAGAATCAAGGGCTTCACCTTAATTGAATTAATGATCGTAGTAGCGATCATTGGTATTCTGGCGGCGGTTGCTTATCCCAGTTACACCGAGTATGTGAAGCGAACGCATCGCTCTGAAATTGCAGCACTGGTATCCGCAACGGCGCAGAGCATGGAGCGATTTTATACGCGAAATGGGCAGTATTCCGACGTGGTTGGTCCACCTGCCGTCGCTTTGACCCTCCCGGCCGGAAATGGCTATTACACCCTTGCCGCGACAGTTCGAACCGCCGCTGCATTCACGCTGACGGCGACCCCCATCGCAGGCACTATGATGGCGGGCGATAAATGCGGCAATTTTGTGATCGACAACACCGGCTTGCGTAGTAATACCGCCGTAACGGGTGGAGCCACCTCCCAAATCTGTTGGGGCCGCTAACTTTTTTTGCATTGAGTTCACTATGTTCAAGCAACAGGTAGTTATTGTCGGCGGCGGAGTGATCGGTCTGTTGACCGCGTTCAATCTGGCCACTGAGGTTGAAAGTGTGGTCCTGCTGGACCGCTCCGACGTCGGACAGGAATCGTCTTGGGCGGGTGGCGGAATTGTTTCGCCGCTTTATCCGTGGCGCTACAGCCCGGCGGTGACGGCCTTGGCGCATTGGTCGCAGGATTATTACCCACAGTTGGCTGACCGGTTGTTCGAAATCACGGGCGTTGATCCTGAAGTCCATACGACCGGTCTTTATTGGCTTGATCTTGAAGATGAAAAAGAAGCGTTGGAGTGGGCAGCGGCCGCTAATCGTCCTTTACGTGCAGTAGATATTTCCACCGTGTATGAAGCGGTTCCGGTCATGGGCAGTGGCTATTCCCGTGCGATATACATGGCTGACGTTGCCAATGTACGTAACCCGCGTTTGGTTAAGTCGCTGAAAGCGGCTTTGTTGTCGCTGCCCAATGTCACCCTTCACGAGCACTGTGAAGTCAGCGGGTTTATCCGTGATGGCGGCACTGTTCTGGGCGTTAGCACGGCCTCTGGCGACATACTCGGCGACCGAGTGGTATTAGCGGCAGGCGCGTGGAGCGGTGAGTTATTGAAAACCCTGGGCCTTGAATTGCCAGTCGAGCCGGTCAAGGGGCAAATGATTTTGTACAAATGTGCGGCGGACTTTCTCCCGAGCATGATTCTCGCCAAAGGCCGGTACGCGATTCCCAGACGTGATGGCCACATTCTGGTTGGTAGCACGCTGGAGCATGAAGGTTTCGACAAGACTCCGACCAGCACTGCACTCGAAAGCCTGAAGGTGTCGGCCGAAGAGCTGATACCGGCCCTGACCGACGCCGAAGTCGTAGGGCATTGGGCAGGGCTACGGCCAGCGTCGCCCGAAGGCGTCCCGTTTATTGGTCCGGTGCCCGGTTTTGATGGTTTATGGTTGAACTGCGGGCATTACCGAAATGGTCTGGTGCTCGCCCCGGCGTCTTGCCGATTGCTCACTGATTTGCTGATGGGGCAGGAGCCAATGATCAATGCAGCACCTTATGCGCCTGAAGGACGGCTAGGCTGAAACACGATTGAGATTGGCGGCCTCGACCCGTTAAACCAACGTGTTGGCTAAGGGGGGCATGCCTTCAGCCTCGCGAACAGGTCTGCTTTTGCAGCAGTACGCTTTCACGTACCTGCCGGCTTGGGCGCGAATCAATCATCCAATCCCAACTTCTTCAACCGATACCTTAGCGAGCGGAATGTCAGGTTTAGGCGTTGGGCGGCAGCGGTGCGGTTCCAGCGGGTTTCTTCGAGGGCTTGGAGGATCAGCGTTCGCTCGATGCTTTCCAGGTAGTCTTCCAGATTGTCGATGTCGGCCAAGTGATGTTCGCCCGGGCCGCCGACGGCGGGGGTGTCGATCAGGCGCAGGTCATTGGCTCCTATCTGGTCGTTTTCGCACAAGGTGTAAGCGCGCTCCAGCATGTTCTCCAGTTCGCGCACGTTGCCCGGGAAACGATAACTTTTCAGGGTCTCTATTGCCGGGGCGTTGAGCGTGGCAGGAGGCTGGCCTGAGTTCTCTGCCAATCGCCGGAGTATGCTGTCAGCCAACTGCACGATGTCTTCTCGGCGTTCGCGCAACGAAGGGACACGCAGTTCAATGACGTTTAGCCTGTAGTACAAATCCTGACGGAAGCGTCCGGCGGTAACCTCAACATTCAAATCTTTGTGGGTGGCGCACAGTATGCGCACATCGACGACCAGTTCTTGCTGACCACCTATGCTACGAACGGCTTTTTCCTGGATTACCCGGAGCAATTTAACCTGCATCGCCAAGGGTAAGTCAGCCACTTCGTCAAGGAACAGTGTTCCACCGTTAGCAGCCTGGAATAGCCCGGGCTTGTCTTCGGTCGCGCCGGTAAAACTGCCTTTGCGGTGACCGAAAAACTCGCTTTCCATCAGCTCTGAGGGAATTGCCCCGCAATTGACCGGCACAAACGGATGGTCGATGCGCGGACCTTGCTCGTGAATCAGACGTGCTACCAATTCTTTGCCACTGCCCGATTCGCCACTTATGTAAATCGGAGCCTGGCTGCGAGCCAGCTTACTGACCTGCTTGCGTAATTCCCGCATCGGCGGCGAATCGCCCAGCAGGCGGCTATCAAATGTATTTTCGATGCCGCTGGGGGTGTGCATGCGCAACGCGCTAGCGACTAACTCGCGAAGGCGAGTGAGGTCTACCGGCTTGGTCAGGAAGTCGAAAGCTCCGGCTTTCAGCGCATTGATCGCGGTATCGAGACTGCCGTAGGCGGTGATCATGGCCACCGGCACTTGGGGATAACGCTGTTGAATGTGTTGGACCAGTTCCAGGCCATTACCATCAGGCAAGCGCATATCGGTCAGGCATAAATCGAAAGGTTCGCGCTGTAACCAATCCCGGGCCTCCTTGACGTTGCGGGCACTGCGGGTGTCGAGCTTCATTCGCCCCAGCGTGATCTCCAGCAGTTCGCGGATGTCCGGTTCATCGTCGACGATCAGGATTTTTTGCTGTGGGCTCATGGTCAGCTCAACTTCAGCGGATGGGCAAAGGTTATTCGAAAACAGCTGCCACCGCCTTCCCGGGGTCTGTAATCCAGATGCGCCTGATTGCTTTCGCACAACTCACGGGAAATATATAGGCCCAAACCGGTGCCTTTGTTTTCTGTGGTGAAGAACGGTTCGAAAATCTTTGGTAGCTGTTCGTAGGCAACACCAGGACCGTCGTCGAGTATTTCAAGTACCGATAAGTCGCTGAGCGGATCTTGAAACAGATGAAACCAAACCTGCGTCAAGTCGTGGATCTGGGCGCTGTAACGCAAGGCATTCTGCAGCAGGTTGATCGCCACTTGTGTCAATTGTTCGGGGTCCATCCGCGTGCTTAACGTTCCGGTGCCAATGTCGACGTGCAACAGTTGATTGGTAAGGATTGAGCCACGGACCTCGTCGACAAAATCTTCAAGCCAACCTTTGAGGTCAAGTAACTGCGGATCTGCTTGGCGGCGACGAGATAGCTGCAGGACATTTTCAATGACCTGGTCCATCCGCCGCGTCTGGTCGTGAATGATCTGGCTCAGACGACGATCTGGAGTTGTCAGTTCGTTAGACTCTTTTAGCAACTGAGCTGCGTGGCTGATGGCACCCAGCGGATTACGGATTTCGTGAGCAATACCGGCTGTCAGGCGCCCCAATGCCGCCAATTTGAGTTGTTGAGCCTGCTGAGAAATTAATGACAAATCCTCGAGAAACACTAACGTTTGCCGGTGCTCCCCGTGATTTAGCGCGATAAAGCTCGGTTGCAGCAGCGGGCCCGCAACGGATGTCTCGACGCTACGCGGGCGTAACATCGGATTGATTAACCATTGCCGTAGACGATCCACCAGTTGGGGTGAGTACTCGTCAATGGTTTCGCCAGTCAATGGCTCATGGCCAATTAATGTCAGGGCCCCTTGATTGGCCAGCAATACCTTGCGCCGAGCATCGAGTACCAAGATGCCGGTACGCATGCGTTGCAGAATCAACGCATTAAGGGCTTCCAGATTGTCGACATCCGCAGCACGTGCATTGGCCAATGTTTCACTCAGATGCAGGCGTCGAGTGAGTGCTTGTACTAACAACGCGGCGGCAAAGCTCAACGCACCGAGCGAGCCAGCCTGAAGGTAATGATTGTAAGCCGATGGGCGATTGAAACTGAGGTAGAACGTCAGGTAAATAATTCCGATGGCAGCTGCCGCAGCAATCAGCAAGCCGATGCGTCCTCGCAGTAACACATTGCTGATAGCCACCGAGGCTATCAGCAGGTTGCCTATCCCGCTGGGTGGGCCACCGCCTGCATAGAACAGTGCGGACAGCATTACGATATCGGCCATCGCCAGGCTGAAGACCTGAGCCGCGTGTTCTGGCCTGTTCAGTAGCACACCGGCCATGATGTTGACGATCAAGTAAACCCAACAACCGCTTCTGAACAGGTCCGCGTTGGCCAGTTCGAGCAGGTCAGTGTCGAGGTTGCTGGAGATCAGCAGGATTAACGTGATGCCGATGGCCACGCGATACAGATGATAAAGCCGCAGGATTCGCTGGCCTTGAATGCCGTTAAGTGAAAGTACTTCAGCGGTCACGGGAGCCTTGGCCTTGTTCAAGATGGGCCTGGCTGCAATACCATTGGTTCTGCTGGCTAAGTGCACGGTCACGCGGCAAATGAACGCCACAGTGATCGCAGCGAACCATTGGAGCTGCGACACCCTCGGGAGGCGCAGGACTCTTGCGTGCCGCTGAGTGTTTTCCCAGGCGCTTGAAGTAGTACACCGCCACCGCAATTAAAATGACCCACAACAGTAAGCGAACCATGGCTACCAGCTTTCTGAATAAAGATTCGCAGTGTAGCCAAGGACATGACGGGCGCACAGCACAGAAATCGCGAATAAAAAAAGAGGCCCGCAGGCCTCTTTTCTCACTACGGCGGAATCAGTCGAATACACCGAAGGTCATGTAGCTGAACCACGAGCGATCATTGGTGTTGCCTTGCGCCTGATGCTGTTCTTCGTCTACCTGATCCTGATTGTCAGGAAGCAGGTCTTTCGGAATCGCGTCTTTAGCGTCTTGGTATTGTTTGATCACGTCCTGGTTGGCGCGGGTTTCACCTGGCGGCAGAGGTGGACGGTTCTCGATCAAGCCCAAAGTCGCTTTGGACAGCCACGAGCGGTTGTCCGCGTCTGAGACCTGCGGCACGAACTGACCATCAACCAGGCTGGGATGATTGGGGTAGTTCAGCTTAAGGACTTCCAAACTGGTGGCCGCCAGTGCATCCAGGTGCATGCGCTGATAAGACTCGACCATCACTGCAAGGCCGTCGCCAACGGCCGGTGTTTCCTGGAAGTTTTCTACCACATAGCGCCCACGGTTGGCGGCTGCAACGTAAGCCTGACGGGTCAAGTAATAATCGGCTACGTGGATTTCGTAGGCCGCCAGCAAGTTGCGCAGATAAATCATGCGTTGCTTGGCGTCAGGCGAATAACGGCTGTTGGGGTAACGAGCGGTCAACTGCGCAAACTCGTTATAGGAATCACGAGCGGCGCCGGGGTCACGCTTGGTCATATCCAGCGGCAGGAAGCGAGCCAGCAGGCCGACGTCCTGGTCGAATGAAGTCAGACCTTTAAGGTAATAGGCGTAATCGACGTTGGGGTGTTGCGGGTGTAAACGGATAAAGCGTTCAGCAGCAGACTTCGCAGCCTCGGGCTCACCGTTTTTATAGTTGGCGTAAATCAGCTCGAGCTGTGCCTGATCGGCATAGCGTCCAAACGGATACCGCGACTCCAAAGCCTTCAGCTTGTTGGTCGCGCTCGAGTAACTACTATTGTCCAGGTCGGCCTGCGCCAGCTGGTACAGCTCGACTTCGCTCAAGTTTTCGTCGATTACTTCTTTCGATGAACACGCGGCGGTGAGTGCGAGGATGGCGATCAGCAGCAGGTGTTTCACTTGCATGGCGGCTAGCGTCCCTATGACGGCCCGCTGTCTTGGGCGTGGCCGTCCTGTTATGATGGGCGCCCCGCGGAACCCCCGGGGCAAAAGACGCCGTATTTAACCACAAGCGCGCAGCCGAAACCAAAGGCTACGCCGCCTCCTAGTCTGGCCATGTCCGAGAATATAGAACTTAGCGCAGAGGTACCGTCCGAAATGGGTGGTCAACGCCTCGATCAAGTCGCCGCACAATTATTCGCTGAGCACTCGCGCTCGCGCCTTTCCGCCTGGATAAAAGACGGCTGCCTGACTGTGGACGGGGCCGTTATACGGCCACGTGACATCGTGCATGGCGGCGCTGTTCTGCACCTGACCGCAGAGCAGGAAGCCCAAGGTGAATGGGTGGCGCAGGATATTGAGCTCGATATCGTCTACGAGGACGATCAAATAATGGTGATCAATAAACCTTCAGGTTTGGTGGTTCACCCAGCGGCCGGTCATGCCGATGGCACGCTGCTTAATGCTCTGTTGCATCACTTTCCAGACATAGTCAATGTGCCGCGAGCCGGTATTGTTCATCGTCTGGACAAAGACACCACTGGTTTGATGGTGGTGGCCAAAACCATTCAGGCGCAGACCCAGCTTGTTACTCAGCTGCAAAGCCGCACGGTCAGCCGGATTTACGAATGCATCGTTATTGGTGTCGTGACCGCCGGCGGCAAGATTGACGCACCGATTGGTCGTCACGGTCAGCAGCGTCAGCGTATGGCGGTGATGGAAGGCGGGAAGCAGGCGGTAAGTCATTACCGTGTACTTGAGCGCTTCCGCTCCCACACTCATGTGCGAGTCAAGCTGGAAACCGGTCGCACTCACCAGATTCGCGTTCACATGGCACACGTCAACTTCCCGTTGGTCGGAGATCCGGCCTACGGTGGTCGGTTCCGTATTCCACCGGCGGCCAGTGTGACTATGGTCGAGTCGCTGAAGCATTTTCCGCGTCAGGCGCTCCACGCGCGTTTCCTGGAGCTGGATCATCCGATCACCGGTAAGCGCATGAAATGGGAATCGCCCCTTCCAGACGACTTTGTCTGGTTATTGACGCTCTTGAAGCAAGATCGCGAGGCGTTCATCGGGTGAGCGAATTCTTGGCGCAGTGGTTGATACCTGACTGGCCTGCGCCAGGGAATATCAAATCCTGTGTCACCACCCGTGCGGGCGGCGTCAGTCTGGCGCCGTTCGATAGCTTTAATCTCGGTGATCATGTTGATGACGACCTGGAGGCAGTGGCTGCTAATCGGATACGTCTGACCTCGCACTTGGGCATTCAGCCTGCTTGGCTGAGCCAAGTACATGGGGTTCACGTCGTTCAAGCAAACCCGCTCCGTGTGGTCGCCGCTGACGCTAGTTGGACCAACGCCCCCGGTGTTGCCTGCACCATAATGACAGCCGATTGTTTGCCGGTGCTGTTCTGCGACCGTGCGGGAACCCGTGTGGCTGCGGCACACGGAGGATGGCGGGGGTTGGCGGCTGGCATTTTGGAAGCGACAGTTGTTCAAATGGCGGTGCCCGTCAGCCAAATCATGGTTTGGCTGGGGCCTGCAATCGGGACTCAGGCTTTTGAAGTCGGGCCCGAAGTGCGTGATGCGTTCGTTGGCACGCATCCTGAAGCCGTTGAGGCGTTTGTACCCAGCTTGAACGACGGTCGCTTTTTGGCCGATATCTACGCTCTGGCGCGCCTGCGTTTGGCCGCGTGCGGAGTGACTGCGGTTTATGGAGGTGGATTCTGCACTGTCAATGACCCGCGTTTTTATTCCTACCGCCGCAGCGCTCGTACCGGGCGGTTTGCATCTCTGGTCTGGATTGATAGCCCCCACTCCTTGTAATACCGACGCTATCCTCTGTGGACTAACGTGCTGGCGAGCTATCTGAACGGCTAAAAGCGCATACGACCTTTCGCCAACCAGTTGGCTCCACAGGGTCGTGCCTGAGCTGCTACGCTCAGACCCCTTAGTAGCTGATCTGCGTCAATCAAATTGCGCTTGAATACTGCAAAATCGACCACATCTTATGGGCTATCTCGCAGGTTTTCTTTATAGGTGTGTCCATCGCTCCGGCCTGCTCTAAGGAAGGTGAATTATGCGTATTGACCGATTAACCAGTAAATTGCAGCTAGCGTTATCTGATGCCCAATCGTTGGCGGTAGGCCTCGATCACCCTGCCATTGAGCCTGCACATTTAATGCAGGCCCTACTTGAACAGCAAGGCGGCACACTCAAGCCGCTGCTGATGCAGGTTGGCTTTGACGTCAACAGCTTCCGCAAAGAATTGAGCAAAGAGCTCGACCATCTGCCAAAAATTCAGAATCCTACCGGCGACGTCAACATGTCGCAGGATTTGGCACGGCTGCTCAACCAAGCGGATCGCCTGGCACAGCAGAAAAGTGACCAGTTCATTTCCAGTGAGTTGGTTTTACTGGCTGCGATGGAAGACAACAGTAAGCTCGGCAAACTGTTGCTTGCCCAAGGGGTAAGCAAAAAAGCCCTTGAGAACGCCATCACCAATCTGCGTGGCGGCGAGGCGGTGAATGACTCCAACGTCGAAGAGTCCCGTCAGGCCTTGGACAAATACACGGTCGACCTGACCAAGCGCGCTGAAGAAGGCAAGCTTGATCCGGTGATCGGACGCGACGACGAGATTCGTCGGACCATTCAGGTGCTGCAGCGTCGCACCAAGAACAACCCAGTGCTGATCGGTGAGCCAGGCGTGGGTAAAACCGCAATTGTCGAAGGTTTGGCTCAACGCATCATAAATGGCGAAGTGCCCGACGGCCTCAAGGGTAAGCGTGTGCTGTCGTTAGATATGGGCGCCTTGATTGCGGGTGCCAAGTTTCGTGGTGAGTTCGAAGAGCGTTTGAAGGCGTTACTCAATGAGCTTTCGAAGCAAGAGGGCCAGATCATCTTGTTTATTGATGAACTGCATACCATGGTCGGTGCTGGCAAAGGCGAAGGTGCAATGGATGCGGGCAATATGCTCAAGCCTGCACTGGCGCGTGGCGAACTTCACTGCGTCGGCGCGACCACGCTCAATGAGTACCGTCAATACATTGAGAAGGACGCAGCCCTTGAGCGGCGCTTCCAGAAAGTATTGGTAGAAGAACCGAGCGAAGAAGACACCATTGCAATTTTGCGGGGCTTGAAGGAGCGCTACGAGGTTCACCACAAAGTGGCGATTACCGACGGTGCGATCATCGCAGCGGCCAAGCTGAGCCACCGCTACATCACCGATCGTCAGTTGCCAGACAAAGCCATCGACCTGATCGACGAAGCGGCCAGCCGCATTCGTATGGAGATCGACTCCAAGCCGGAAGTGCTCGATCGTCTGGAGCGGCGTCTGATTCAACTGAAGGTTGAATCCCAGGCGCTACGAAAAGAAGACGATGAGGCGGCGATCAAGCGTCTTGAAAAGCTTCAGGAAGAAATCAACCGGCTCGAGCGTGAGTACGCTGATCTAGAAGAGATCTGGACGGCTGAAAAAGCTGAGGTCCAAGGTTCGGCGCAGATCCAGCAGAAAATCGAGCAGTCGCGCCAAGAGTTGGAAGCTGCCCGCCGTCGGGGTGATTTGAATCGTATGGCTGAGTTGCAGTACGGGGTCATTCCGGATTTGGAACGCAGCCTGCAAATGGTCGATCAGCACGGAAAAAGCGAAAATCAGTTGTTGCGCAGCAAGGTTACCGAAGAAGAAATTGCCGAGGTTGTGTCCAAGTGGACCGGTATTCCAGTGTCGAAAATGCTTGAGGGCGAGCGCGACAAGCTGTTGAAGATGGAAAGTTTGCTGCATCAGCGCGTCATCGGCCAAGACGAAGCGGTCATCGCGGTTTCAAATGCTGTACGTCGATCCCGTGCCGGTCTCTCCGACCCGGACCGCCCGAGCGGCTCATTCATGTTCCTCGGCCCGACCGGCGTTGGTAAAACCGAGCTGTGCAAGGCGCTGGCAGAATTTTTGTTCGACACTGAAGAAGCCATGATTCGCATCGACATGTCTGAATTCATGGAGAAACACTCCGTCGCTCGGCTGATCGGCGCGCCTCCGGGATACGTAGGTTATGAGGAAGGCGGCTACCTGACTGAAGCTGTCCGCCGCAAGCCTTACTCAGTGGTTCTGCTGGACGAGGTCGAGAAGGCCCATCCTGATGTTTTCAACGTGCTGCTGCAGGTGCTTGAGGACGGTCGCTTGACTGACAGTCATGGGCGGACAGTGGATTTTCGCAACACCGTAATCGTGATGACCTCGAACTTGGGCTCGGCACAGATTCAGGACTTGGTCGGTGACCGCGAGGCTCAACATGCTGCCGTGATGGATGCGGTCAGTTCGCACTTCCGTCCGGAGTTTGTTAACCGTATCGATGAAGTCGTGGTGTTTGAGCCGTTGGCGCGTGATCAGATCGCCGGTATTGCCAATATTCAGTTGGGACGCCTGCGTGGGCGCCTCTCTGAACGCGAACTAAAGCTGGAGTTAAGCGACGAAGCTTTAGATAAATTGATCGCGGTGGGCTACGACCCAGTGTATGGCGCACGGCCTCTCAAACGTGCGATACAGCGCTGGATTGAAAACCCGCTGGCGCAGTTGATCCTTTCTGGACGCTTCCTGCCAGGCGCTAGTGTGACGGGCACGGTGGTCAACAACGAGATCGTTTTTGGCTGATCGGATCACGGCTTTGCTCTATAAACTAAGGCCCTCTCGGTGAGGGTCTTTTTTTATGGGCATAGCAGCTTACGGTGAGAAACCTCTATTTTGAGCGTTCTCATAGGAGAGTAGAAAAAAACGCAAATCATTGTCTTAAATGCAGTTTTAAGGGTTGACAGTCTTTTTTAAAATTGTAGAATAGCGCGCCTCAGAGATGCTAACGCAGCGATGCGAAATAGTCGAAGAGGCTGAAATAAGTAGTTAATTCAGCGATGTAGTTGTAAAGTTGCGTCTGAAATCGATAGTTCCGCGATAGCTCAGTTGGTAGAGCAAATGACTGTTAATCATTGGGTCCCTGGTTCGAGTCCAGGTCGTGGAGCCACTTATTCTAGATGTAGCCACATCGGGGTATAGCGCAGTCCGGTAGCGCGCCTGCTTTGGGAGCAGGATGTCAGGAGTTCGAATCCCCTTACCCCGACCA